>CAKSVQ010000208.1 GCA_934504065.1 uncultured Dysosmobacter sp.
GAGCATCATCCGGGAGAGCATGCACCGCACCTTTTCACCGCCGGAGAGCACCTTGACAGGCTTGAACACATCGTCGCCCGAAAACAGCATCCGCCCCAGAAACGCACGCTTAAAAGATTCGGTGCTGGCTTCCGCCGTGTTCGCGGTGTACTGCGCGAGCCAATCCAGAAGATTCAGGTCGCAGTCGTTGAAAAACGCGGAGTTATCCAGCGGGAAGTAGCTGGTGGTGATCGTTGTACCCCACTTATAGCTGCCCTCATCCGGCTCCATCTCGCCCATGATGATCTTGAACAGGGTCGTTTTGGCGATCTCATCCTCGCCCACAAAGGCAATCTTATCATCCCGGTTCACCCGGAAAGAAACGTGGTCCAGAACTTTCCGGCCATCCACAGTTTTGGAAAGATTCTCCACCGCCAGAATTTCCTTGCCGCACTCCCGATCCATGGTAAACCCGACAAAGGGATACCGACGGGAAGAGGCGGGCATTTCCTCCACGCTCAGCTTATCCAGCAGCTTTCGGCGGGCCGTTGCCTGCTTACTTTTGGACTTGTTGGCCGAGAAGCGCTGGATAAAGAGCTGCAATTCCTTGATTTTTTCTTCATTTTTCCGGTTCTGGTCCTTCATCATCCGCTGGACCATCTGGCTGGACTCATACCAGAATTCGTAGTTGCCCACGTACATTTTGATCTGACCGTAATCCACATCCACGATGTTGGTGCAGACTGTATTCAGGAAGTGACGGTCATGGGAGACCACCAGCGTCAGCGCTTCGCAATCCATCAAAAAGTCTTCCAGCCACTCGATGGCCTGAATGTCCAGATGGTTCGTAGGCTCATCCAGCAAAATAATATCGGGCTTTCCAAAAAGGGCCTGTGCCAGCAGGACCTTCACCTTTTCCTTTGCGGTAAGGCTGCTCATCTCGCTGTAAAGAATATCGCTGGAAAGGCCCAGTCCCTGCAGCAGGCGGCTCACGTCAGACTCCGCTTCCCAGCCGTTCATATCCGCGAATTCCGCTTCCAACTCGCTGGCCTTCACGCCGTCCTCATCCGTAAAATCTTCTTTTTCGTAGAGGGCGTCCTTTTCCTTCATCACATCATACAGCCGCTGATTTCCCATAATGACCGTGTCCAGCACCGTATAGGCGTCATACTGGAAATGGTCCTGCTTCAAGATGGACATCCGCTGTTCCTTTGGAATGATGACCTCTCCAGTGGTCGGCTCCAGATCACCGGAGAGAATCCGCAGGAACGTGGATTTTCCGGCGCCGTTTGCGCCGATGATCCCGTAACAGTTACCGGGAACGAATTTAAGGTCCACATGCTTGAATAGGGTCTGGCCGCTGAAATTCATGCTGATGTCGCTGACTGTTATCATATTCTGTTCCTTTCCTACGCAGAACAGGCGCGGGACGGAAGTCCCGCGTCTGCGTGTTTTTTATTTTATAAAGGCGCGATGGAAAACCTTCTTACCCTTCTTAATGACAATGCCGTCCCCCTGGAAATCGCTCTGGTCAAACGCTTCTTCGATGGAGGTGACCTTCCGGTCGTTAACGGCCACGCCGCCCTGCTGGATCAGGCGCCGGGCCTCACCGTTCGAGGCACACAGTCCGCAGGCCACCAGCAAATTGATCGCGCCGATCTTACCGTTTTCAAATTTGCTGTCATCCAACTGGGAAGAAGGCATATGCTCCACGGAGCCGTTACCGGAAAACAGGCCACGGGCCGTCTCCTGCGCCTTCTCCGCCTCTTCCTCACCGTGCACCAACTTGGTCAGCTCATAGGCGAGGATTTCCTTCGCAGTGTTCAGCTGACTGCCTTCCCACTTGTCCATCTCGTCGATCTGCTCCAGCGGCAGGAACGTCAGCATCCGGATGCACTTGAGCACGTCGGCGTCGCCCACATTGCGCCAGTACTGATAAAAGTCAAAGGGACCGGTCTTATTGGGGTCCAGCCAGACAGCGCCGCTGGCGGTCTTGCCCATTTTCTTACCCTCGGAGTTAAGCAGCAGCGTGATGGTCATGGCGTAAGCATCCTTGCCCAGCTTTCGGCGGATCAATTCCGTACCGCCCAGCATATTGCTCCACTGGTCGTCGCCGCCAAACTGCATGTTGCAGCCAACGGTCTGGAACATATGATAGAAGTCGTAGGACTGCATGATCATATAGTTGAACTCCAGGAAGCTCAAGCCCTTTTCCATGCGTTGCTCATAGCACTTGGCCCGCAGCATATTGTTCACGGAGAAGCACGCGCCCACTTCCCGCAGAAGATCGATATAGTTCAGCTTTAACAGCCAGTCCGCATTGTTGAGCATCATGGCCTTGCCTTCACCGAATTCAATAAAACGCTCCATCTGCTTTTTGAAGCAGTCGCAGTTATGCTGAATAGTCTCGGGTGTCATCATAGAACGCATATCCGTCCGCCCAGAGGGATCGCCGATATACCCGGTGCCGCCACCGATCAGGGCAATGGGGCGGTTCCCGGCCATTTGCAGGCGCTTCATCAGGCACAGTGCCATAAAATGCCCCACGTGAAGGGAATCCGCGGTGGGGTCGAAACCGATATAGAACGTGGCCTTTCCGTTGTTGACCAGTTCCCGGATCTCGTTTTCGTCGGTTACCTGCGCAATCAATCCGCGGGCAATCAATTCTTCGTAAATCTGCATCGTATTCTCTCCTGTTCTGCAATTTCAGTGTGACCGAAACGGGCAAAATAGAAGCCCCCGTCCCGGCTGGGACAGAGGGCGAATATCATTCGCGGTACCACCTCTGGTTCGCCGTTCCCTCACGGTAAACGGCCTCACGGAGTTCCACACACTCCTGCGCGGTAACGGGCGCCGCCGGAACACGCCTACTGGGCCCGGACAAAGGCCGTTTGGGTGTCAGCTCCAAGGTGTATTCACCGCCTGCCGCTCTCCTCTTTTCACCGCCCAGAGGCTCTCTTTTCAGCGCACAGCGGATACTATTCCCCTTCATCGCTATAAACATAACGTATTTTATCCGATTTTCTTTGAATTGTCAATGGATAATCTACGGCTTGGAAAGATTCTGCGTTGACAAGGCGGCGGCATTTTAGTACAATAGTTCCGCGAGGAAAACAGACAGTCGCGGGGCCAGGCCGAAAGGTCGGTCATGAGGAAAGTCCGGGCTCCGCAGGGCAAGGATAACGGGTAACGCCCGCCCAGAGCGATCTGAGGAAAAGTGCAACAGAGATATACCGC
>CAKSVQ010000209.1 GCA_934504065.1 uncultured Dysosmobacter sp.
ATGGCATATTCACCGTAAAGGCTGGCCGCCTCTGTCCTGTCTGTCAATTCATTTATCTCGCCGCTGATAGACTCAGACAAGCTGCTGCGCAGGATATGTCCCACTCGCGCATCATATTCCAGCTGCGCTTCAGACAGTTTGGACACCGCTTGAGAATGACTTTCCGCAACACTTTTTTGCAGCAGCCGTTCCTTTTCCAGATACTCCTGCCAAAGCGCCGCAAGCTCCTGGCGCACCTCACTGTGATCTTGCACCTGATAGCGCCGCAGATGTTCCAGCATCCAGCCATACTGCTGTTCCAATTCCCGCAGCTTGCCGGAGAAAATGCCATGTTGCGTATCCATACATACCTCCTCAGCTTGGCTGTCTATTTTATAGCAGAGAACGGCGGCCTTTACCACTGTCAGTTTGCGCTGTTTGTCCTGACAAAAAAGAGGATGTGTAAAAAATCCTTACACATCCTCTTTTTTGTCTATTTGTTCCTGCCGATTCAGATGACGCCCCAGCAGACGCAGCATCTGCTGGGCCAGTCTGCGGCGGTCCGTCTCTTTCTTTCCGCAGCACTCCAACAGCAGTCCGACGATCCCATAGGTGCAGAAATTCAGGGCCGTCTCTCTGTCCTCATAGGGGATCTCTGGCGGTCCGCCCTTTTCCTCGACAAGCGTCCGTAGATATGTGCAGACCGATTGCACCAAAAGCGTTTCGATCTGTTCTCTTCGCTGTGATTGCAGCAGCTTTTGCAGCAACCGCTCAGAATCCTTGGAGGCAGTGATAAACTCCAGAAAAACCTCCTCCGGCGCTTTTGCCGAAAGACTTTTTTCCAGCAATCTTTGAAAGCCCTGCTCCATCGACCACTCGATGACCTCCAGAATATCCTGAAAATGATAATAAAAGGTCTGGCGGGAAATGCCGCACACCTCCACCAAATCCTTCACGGTGATCTTGTCAATGTTCTTTTCCACCGCCAGCTTTGCAAAGGCATCGGCGATCACTGCTTTCATGTTCATCGGCACTCCCCCGCCCCCTTTTGGAAATCAATCTTTTCCTATCTGATGGTATCACAAAAGTGTGGGTGTGTCCACAAAAATCAGCGCGCAGTATTTTCACATTACGGATTGTAATTTCTTCAAGAATCTGGCAAAATTATGCAAACATTACACGGGAGCGTGAATGCCTATGAGAAATTTTTTCAACCGATGTAAACAGCTTTTATTATACGGTGGCTTGCCCCGGGAGCAATACATCACAATTTCCCGAGAGATCGACGAAGCCAACCGCAAAAGCATTGTCGTTCTCTCCGCGGCATATCTTCTGGTGTATGCCCTGCGGATGTGCCTGCACTACTCCAGCGTACCCCACACCAATCAGGTGGTATTCGGATGCGCCATCGTCCTTTTCGGCTTTCTGGCACTGGTGAATACCCATGTAAAAAACCGCCGCTGGGTGGTGCACGGTTCCGCCTACCTGTTTCTGGCGTTTTATCTGGGTGTCGGCATCTTTGCTGCCATCGGCGAGGGCAGTATTCAGGAGCGCACCACGCTGTATCTGGTCTTCGTTGTGGTAGCACCCATGCTCTATGCACTTAACGCCGTGGAACTGACCGCCATCGTGCTTCCCGCCCAGTGCCTTTACCTTGTCCTGATCCATCGCTTTCAGGCATGCTATCCAGTGTATCCCACCAACTGCGGCAATTCTATTTTCTTCTCTATCTCCGGTCTCTTGCTGGGGATCTATATGGCGAATATGAAAATATCCGGCATTTATAACACATATAGGACGGCCCGGATGGATGAAATTCAAAAGCTGAATGAAGAACTGGCCGCCAGCCGGGAAGAACTCAAGGCCGCGCTGAGTGACGCAGAATGCGCCAACCGGGCCAAAACAGACTTCCTCAACCATATGTCTCACGACATCCGTACCCCAATGAACGCCATCATCGGTTTCACCACGCTGGCTGCTTCCCGCGCGGACAATCCCCAGCGGGTGTGGGACTACTTGGGCAAGATCATAACGGCCAGCCGCCACCTGCTCTCCCTCATCAATGACGTGCTGGACATGAGCCGTATTGAAAAAGCGGCAGAGTACAGCTTGCCGCAACGCCACTGGAACTTCCTACCCTCCTTCAGGATGTTCAAACCATCGTGCAGCCCGAAGTCGACGCCAAGCAGCTCCACTTTTCGCTGGACACCACAGCGATCCACCGTCGGACTGTTCTGGCAGGCGGTCTGCGGCTCCAGCAAGTGCTACTGAATATTCTGGGCAACTCTGTCAAATTCACACCGAACGACGGCAAAATCGCACTGCAAGTCAGCGAGGCAGACGATGCTCCCGCAGGCTTTGCGGACTTCACCTTCCGTATACAGGACAACGGCATCGGTATGAGCCGGGAATTTCGGTCCCATATTTTCGAAGCATTTTCCCGGGAGGATACTGCTGCTGTCCATGGCATTCAAGGCACTGGACTGGGTATGGCTATCACCAAACATCTAGTAGATAGTAGACCTGATGGGCGGAACGATCACGGTCCATAGTGAGAGCGGTGTTGGCACCGAATTTCTGATTTCTCTGCGCTTTCCCATTGGCCATGACACCCCCACACAGACTCCCATCCCCTCTCCCTCTTGCCCTGTTTTCTCCGGCAAGCATCTGCTTCTTGCGGAAGATAATGCATTGAACGCCGAGATTGCCACAGCAATTCTGGAAGATGCAGGCTTCACTGTAGACACAGTTTCTGACGGAGCGGAAGCAGTAACGCGCATAGAAACTACTCCTGCTGGAACATATGACCTTATTCTGATGGACATTCAAATGCCGAATATGAACGGCTATGAAGCTGCCCAGCGCATCCGCGCCATAAAAGATGCAGAGCGTTCCACTATCCCCATCATTGCCATGACCGCGAATGCCTTTGAAGAGAATCGGCAGGCCGCCTTGTCTGCCGGAATGAACGGACATCTCGCAAAGCCCATTGAGATTCCCAAACTGATGGAACTCCTGAGCAAAGCTCTGCAATGATATGGATACAAATAGCAGCCCGGAGTGAATCAAACGATTCAGACTGGGCTGCTTCTTTTCTGATAAGGCCCGGAGGCCGCAAGTCATTACAAAAGGGCAACAAAAAAAGGCGACAGTTTTAGAAACTGTCGCCCAGTGTTGGCGCTACCTATTTTTCCGGGCCGTCACCAGCCAAGTATTGTCGG
>CAKSVQ010000210.1 GCA_934504065.1 uncultured Dysosmobacter sp.
GCCGTGCAGGAGCAACACCTTACCGGAATACCCTGCAATCTGCTGAAAAGCATCCATATTCATTACATCCGCGGCATACCTTCTGCCAAGCGGCATGGGACCTGCGTGCATTTTCTCCGGAATATTGGACGGATCAAACTTCAACCAAAGCATCTTTCCTGCCCGCGCGGCATCCGGAATACACAGTGCGGGATAGAGTAGTACAAGGCCGTTTACCGTCTCCGGCATCTGCGCCGCCGTCAGTGCCGCTACCAGTCCTCCCTGGCTGCAACCAACAAGGAGCAAGTTGCTTTCATCCGTATTGCTTAACGATTGGGCAAAACGAATGACTGCCTTTAAATCCGAGATTTCCGTCAGAACAGACATATCCCGGCGGCTGCCCCGGCTTATACTGACCAGCCCTCCGCCGCAAAAGTCAAAGCAGAAAGCGGCAAATCCGATCCCCGCCAAGGCTTTTGCGTAGGAAAAGGAAAACAACTGGTTTGCCATAAATTCATGGCAGACAATTGCAATAGGCAGTCGCTCATTTTTATGTGTTTGCGGTAAGAACAGAGTGCCGTTGATTTTTAAGCCATCCCTATAACAGGAATATCTTCTTTTTTCAATGCCGCTTGCTTTTAAATTCAACTAAAATCCCACCTTTTATATGTGTTTATGCGCAATAGAACACAGTCCGGTTCCTTACTGCAGATACGATTTGAAAAGATATCATCAATTTTGCCGAGCTATCTACGATTTGGTAAAACTAAGATGATATAAAAGCAGGTAAAATCAAGGTTAGACTCAATGCAGTTATCGGTGCCATTACCAAGCCCCCTATCGTTGAAGAATGTATATGCCATCTTCCGCAGAAGCCTTTTCACGCACGGGCGGTTCGCTTTGCGGAAGATTTCAGAGTTGTAAGGCTCATTTTTCTTAAGAAGCATGTGAATTACCAATAGTATACCATATTATGGCGCAAAAACAAGATGGTTTTGCCTGAAAACAAGCCAAGAGTTTTTGCCCAACAAAAAACATTGTTTTAATAACTTTCTTTATTAAAAAGCCCGAGATTTTTCGTTCTCGGGCAATTTTGTTATTTGGGCTTTTTCTCATGCCGCAGAAGTGTATCTATCACATCG
The DNA here is from genome assembly GCA_934504065.1 of uncultured Dysosmobacter sp. Taxonomy (GTDB): domain Bacteria; phylum Bacillota; class Clostridia; order Oscillospirales; family Oscillospiraceae; genus Oscillibacter. Next base: position 1,122 of record CAKSVQ010000210.1, read on the forward strand.
TAGATGCGATCACGGCTTTCTTTGTCAAGACTGTTGATTGAGGCGGCTCTTGCCGATGTATCAATGCATAGCTGTGTCCGCAATACATCCGCTAACAGAAGATCAGCGGAAACCTCCAAGGCGTTTGCTATACGGACAAAAGTTTCGAGTTTGGGGACTTTTTCACCGCGCTCAATCATGCCGGTATAGGCGATGCTGAGTCCGATTTTCTCTGCAAAAATCTCTTGGCTCCAGCCCTTTTCTTCCCTGCAAGCGCGGATTCTTTTTCCGATGCTTGTTCCGTTCATGTGTTCACCACCTTTTAGTTATGATATTTACCCTTTTAGTATAGTACAGATTCTCTAATAAATACAGAAAACATTTGGAAGATTAACATAACTATCAGTTGCAATCGCAGAAGAAAAGTGCTATAATTGTCCCATAACTATTTGTTGTGGAGGTGCTACGAATGGTTGTTGCATTTACAGGCTATCGCCCCGAAAAAATGCCTTTTCAAGAAAGTAAAAAGGATGAACGATATCTTACTTTTCGCGCTATTCTTTCGCGTGTAATTTCCAGGTTAATTGAGTTGGGCGGAACATATTTCATTTCGGGTGTTGCACGCGGTTTTGATACATGGGTTGCCGAGGAGATTCTTCAAATGCAGAAGGAAAACATAAAAATCTCCCTTGAGTGCGTCATTCCGTTTCCGGGGCAAGCGGAGTCATGGGAGAAAGCAGATCAGAAGCGCAGATATAATATTCTGACCGCAGCAGATAAGGCGGTAATTACTTCGGAGCAATATAGCCGAGGGTGTTTTTTTACCCGCAATCGATACATGGTCGACAAAGCGGATGTTGTGGTCTGTGCATTCAATGGAAAAAGCGGAGGGACTGCCTATACGGTCGACTACGCTCTGAAACAGAACAAGATTGTCATTCAGATTGATCCCGAAACAAGCGAAGTTTCTATGCTCAGTAAGAGAACTTTTGAGTCTGTTTGATTGTTTCTTTTCTGCTATAATCTCTTGTTAAACTGTATAGTTCACCTTGTGGGTGCATGGTGAACCCACCCATAGGCCACCGAATACAAACACTTATCCCTTGGGTGTGCGGTATTTTGAAAAATCGGGGACGGTGAACATGAGCGAGCTGTTAGCACCGCTTTTGCGGAAACGCTGTTCGATCTTGATATACCCGTGCACGGTCAGGTCATCAATAGCGCGTTTCACTGTGGACGGGGACAGACTCAGATCCTTCGCAATTCTTCTTACGGACGGCCAGCATTGACCGTCCGTATTTGCTCTGTTTACGAGGTACATATACACATGGACAGCACGGCTCGGAAGGTTGTCGCTGTAAATGGAATCGAAATAATTCACTTGGTGCCCCCGTCCTGACCAAGATTGGTCCGCAATCCTTTGTGTCTTGCCGCCGCCTTTTTGCTTGAATAGTGCCGTTCTGCCATGGCTTCCTCTACACGAAAACTGCCATCCGGGATGTCTTTCCCGTTGCTTTTATCGTCCGCCACATGATATTTGTTGCAGATGGCTTCGCTCAGTTCCTCACGGCTTGCGTAACAGATGGTTGCCCGGTCGCGCATAGGGACAGTAAACGGCTCTTTTTCAAATCGGATACCCCATTTGAAGAACAGCTTCAGCTTGACCTTGATGGGATAGAAGCCGGTTTTGGTCACGATAAAAGTTCCTTTCGGCAGGGCTTTCAGCTCGTCCGGTGTCATCAGCGGGCGTTCGATCATCTGCAGAGAACGCGATCCTTCGCTTTTGCTCTGAGTGACCGAACCGGTGAGCGCCGTCCTGCTTCCCATTGCTTTGGAGAGAATCTGTGCTGACTCACTGTTGGGTGCAAAACCGCCGAATACCGTCAGCTGTGTGTTGTCGATAATAATCTCCGCGCCCTCCTTGCCGTAGTTTTTTTGTAACTGCGCGAAGGACTGGATGATCGGCACGATGGAAACACGACGGGAGCGGGATGCCGAAAACATCATTTCAGCGGATTCAATGCGAGGCAGGGTGCCGAATTCGTCGCAGTAGAAGACCACGCGGTTTTCAAGTTTGCCGCCGTGTTCATC
>CAKSVQ010000211.1 GCA_934504065.1 uncultured Dysosmobacter sp.
ATCCACAGCATCCCTTACAGTGTAGCACAAGCCCTTGGAGAGGGGCTTTAATAACTACTACTTTATAATACAAGGAGCGTGCGACCATGTCCACCCTGCTGCTGAAAAATTTGAACACCCTCGTCACCTGCAACGACGGCGACGAAATCCTCCATTCCGTCGACCTTTACTGTGAGGACGGCTTTATCCGCGCCATGGGCCCCGACCTTCCCCAAAGCGCCGACACCGTGATCGACGGCAGCCATTACTGGTGCTATCCCGGTCTGGTAAACACCCACCACCACCTCTATCAGGTCTTTTCCCGCAACCTGCCCAAGGTGCAGAATATGGAGCTGTTCGACTGGCTGACCACGCTGTATGAGATCTGGAAGGGGCTGGACGAGAAGGTCGTCCGCTTCAGCTCGCTCACCGGAATGGGGGAGCTTTTAAAGCACGGCTGCACCACCTGCTTTGACCATCACTATGTCTTCCCCGCCGGGGCTGGCGACCTGATCGGCGCGCAGCTGGCCGCCGCCGAGGAGCTGGGCGTGCGGATGTTCGCCTCCCGTGGCAGCATGGACCTTTCCAAAAAGGACGGCGGCCTGCCGCCGGACAGCGTGGTGCAGACGGTGGACGAGATCATGAAGGATTCCGCCCGGATCATCGAGACCTACCACGATCCCCGCCCCGGTTCCATGCGTCAGGTGGCGCTGGCCCCCTGCTCGCCCTTTTCCGTCTCGGCGGAGCTGCTGCGCCAAAGCGCCATTCTGGCCCGGCAGTACGGCGTCCGCCTGCACACCCACCTGTGTGAAACGAAGGACGAGGAAGCGTATATGCTCACGCACCACGGTGTCCGCCCGCTGGAATACATGGCGTCCCTCGGCTGGACGGGCAGCGACGTGTGGTTTGCCCACGGCATCCACTTCAACGATGAAGAGCTGCGGGAGCTTGCCCGCACCGGGACGGGCGTTGCCCACTGCCCCATCAGCAACATGAAGCTCTCCTCCGGCGTGGCCCGCATTCCGGAAATGCTGGCGCTGGGCGTGCCTGTGGGCCTTGCGGTGGACGGCTCTGCCAGCAACGACGGGTCTTCCCTCATGGAGGAGCTGCGCATGGCGTATCTGCTGCACCGCCTGCACTCCAGCAAGGCGGCCCCCTCCGGCTATCAGGTTTTGAAGATGGCCACCCGGGGCAGCGCCCGCCTGCTGGGCCGGGACGACATCGGCCAGCTGGCCGTGGGCAAATGCGCCGACCTCTTCTTAGTGGATTCCCGCCGTCTGGAGCTGGTGGGCAGCGAATACAGCCCTGCCGACGCGCTGGCCACCGTCGGCCTGCGGGGCGCGGTGGACTATACCGTGGTAAACGGCAGGATCGTGGTGAAGGAGGGCCGCCTTGTCACCGTGGACGAAGACGCCGTGGCCAGCAAAGCCCGGGAGGTCTGCCGCGCATATCTGGCAAAAGCCTGAGCCGTCTTTTCTGAAATCACCGCTTCTTTTCCGTTGCAATTTGCCGCCCGTGTGATATACTACTGTCAAGACAGCTTCCGCCGCGGCGGAGCCGTCCGGGCATTGCCCTGTTATCTGAAACTTCTCCAAGGAGGCATCCCCATGCGGGCTGAAGAGCGCCGTCAGGCCATATGCAGTATTTTGAATTCATCCGACCAGCCAGTCAGCGCGGCGGCGCTGGCAGGCCGCTTTTCCGTCAGCCGCCAGATCATCGTGGGCGACATCGCCCTGCTGCGGGCGGCGGGCGCGGCCATTTCCGCCACGCCCCGGGGCTATGTCATCGGCAACAAGTCGCCCTCCGGCCTTTTGCGGCAGGTGGCCTGCCGCCACCCCAGCGAGGAAATGGAGCGGGAGCTCAACGCCATGGTGGATCAGGGCTGCACCGTGCTGGATGTGATCGTGGAGCACCCCATTTACGGCCAGCTCACCGGGCCGCTGCAGCTTGCGAGCCGCTATGACGTAGCCCAGTTCATCACCCGCTGCGCCCGGTCGGAGGCCCAGCCCCTTTCCAACCTCACCGAGGGCATCCACCTCCACACCCTCGCCTGCCCCAGCGAGGCCGCTTTCCGCCGGGTGCAGGCCGCCCTGCGCAGCATGGGAGTTTTGTTAGAGGACTAAACTTTCTATTGACAAGGCTGATATATGCGAGTATATTGTGGTAGACAGGTGTCAAGACACCTGTCTACCACTTTCATTTTACGAAGGAAACAGGTGTTACCCATGGAAAACTTGAACGCATTTTTAAAGCGCAAAAACATCGTCTTTTCCGCCAAGCGTTACGGGATCGACGCGCTGGGCGCCATGGCGCAGGGGCTTTTCTGCTCGCTGCTCATCGGCACCATCCTCAATACGCTGGGCACTCAGTTCCACATTGGCTTCCTCACCGCCCAGATCGCGGAAAAGGTACCCTACACCGTGGGCGGCCTGACCTCGTTTATGAGCGGCCCGGCCATGGCCATCGCCATTGGCTATGCCCTGCAGGCGCCGCCGCTGGTGCTGTTCTCCCTTGCCGCCGTGGGCTATGCCTGCAATCTTTTAGGCGGGGCCGGCGGCCCGCTGGCCGTGCTGTTCGTGGCCATCATCGCCGCCGAGTGCGGCAAGGCCATCAGCAAGGAAACGAAGATCGACATTCTGGTCACTCCCATCGTCACCACGCTCATCGGCGTGGGCGCGGCCTATCTCATCGCCCCGCCCATCGGCACCGCCGCCAGCGCCTTCGGCAAGGTCATCATGCAGGCCACCCAGCTGCAGCCCTTCTTCATGGGCATTCTGGTCTCCGTGCTGGTGGGTGTCGCCCTGACGCTGCCCATCTCCTCCGCCGCCATCTGCTCTGTGCTGGGGCTGACGGGCCTTGCAGGCGGCGCGGCGGTGGCCGGGTGCTGCGCGCAGATGGTGGGCTTTGCCGTGATGAGCTTCCGGGAAAACGGCTGGGGCGGGCTGGTCAGTCAGGGCCTTGGCACCTCCATGCTGCAAATGCCCAACATTGTGAAAAACCCCCGCGTGTGGATCGCCCCCACGCTGGCCTCCGCCATCACCGGGCCCATAGCCACCTGCCTTTTCAAGCTGGAAATGAACGGCGCGGCCATCAACTCCGGCATGGGCACCTGCGGCCTTTGCGGCCAGCTGGGCGTGTGGACAGGCTGGGTCTCCCCCAGCGAGGGTGCGC
>CAKSVQ010000212.1 GCA_934504065.1 uncultured Dysosmobacter sp.
CCGCAACAGGCGTCTTTATCGTTTTCATACCAGTCGCCGTGATCGCCGATTTTGATAGGATTGTATAATTTGCCTTTTATAAGCAGTTTCGACATGTTTCAGTTCTCCTTATAAACGGAAGCAAGCCGCTTGCGACTTGCTTCCCAGTAAGTTTTATTGATTTCAAAGCCTATAAATTTTCTGTCTGTTTCGACGCACGCCGCAGCCGTCGTTCCGCTGCCCATAAAGGGATCAAGTACGAGATCTCCCGATTTGGAACTGTTTTCCACGAGATTGCGGATAATAGGCAGCGGTTTTACCGTAGGATGACCATATAACCGTTTATCTTTTGCGTTTATGGGCAATTCGTAAACGGTAGTTGCGCTGTGATACGTTTTCGGCTGACAATATGCACCCCGTCTGAAATACAGACAATACTCTTTATCCGAGAGATATTTATTGCAAAACAGCGGCGTAGCGTTGGTTTTATGCCATACGATAATATCCATTTTACATTTTCGTTGATTTACGAAAAATTCTATGTATTGTGGAATTTGCGCACCGTTACACCAGATATAAATATTCGGAATCCGCATAACGTCCCACATTGCCTTTAAGTGTACTTCCTCAATGCCTTTCGTAAGATTGCCGTCTTCGAGTTCGTCGTTCATCGGCTGTATGCTGCGTGCAAGGTCACTTTTTCCGCCCGCTTTCGTTGAACGGATAAGATATGGCGGGTCCGTTACGATTAAGTCCGCTTGCAAGCCTTGTTTTAGCATTTCTTCTATGCCGATAAGACAATCGATATTGTAAATTTCGTTTGTTTTAAGCACGTTTACCTCTCGTATAAAAGTTCTCCGTAATTACATTTCCGACTGTGATTTATGCATTTCCGACTGTTGTTTTTTTATCTCTGCAATCCGTTCCGGCGGAAAAAACCCATAAATGCCCTCCGGACGTTCGATACCCATTTGCCTGTATTCCGAAGCAAGGTCTTCTTCAACGTCGCGCAATTCGGGTTCGTCGTCGCGCAGGTCGTAATATCGCCATTTACCGTCCTTACCAAATATATACATATATTCGCACCAAGTCCCGAGAGCGGTTTCAAGCGTGATTACTTTTGCGTCTATATCTTTTTCGCCACGGTCTCTGCCGTAGGCAACAACAACGTCGTCCTGCCTTTTATCGTAATCGAAAGAGTGAGGGAGACTTGGATCGGGGGTAATTATCGGACCGAGTGAAGAAATATCTCCGAGCGCAAGCAGCGCGTCAACTCTTTTAGGCGTGGAATAGTGGTCTAACAGCATTGCGCCGTTATATGTGAGATAGCCGTCCGAATGGCAATAGATGCCGTAATACGTACCGTCCTGTTGTTCTTTACAAATTAAACTTCTTGTGCTCAATTACATTTCCTCCTGTTCTTCTATACTTTCGTAAGTTCCCGTTTCTTCATTAAAGCGAAATTCGTCGTCGCAGCCCCAAAGCCCGAAAAAGGTTTCATACGCTTCTTTGCTCCCGTCGGCAAAATGTTCTCCCTTTACGGGCGCGCCGTTTTCAAAAATGATATAGCCGGCATTGATACCGGGCTGTTCTTCGGCATATTCGTATTCAAATTTGCAATCGGGATGTTTGGCTGCAAGCATAGCCATTAGTTTCGGGACAGACGACCATGCCGTGTCGAAATAAATATCCGCTTTTTCCATATCGTTTATCTGCGAATGACAAGCGTTCCATTTCGTTCCCCAGTTGTCGCAACACCAGTCATACCAGTCAGTCGCTTTATATTTCGCGTAATTATCCAAAGCCCGTTTGCCGTAGGCATTAACGTCCGCTTTGGTTTTGAAAAACAGTTCTTTACTTTGAAAGTCGCGAAATTTCAGCATACCGTTCATTTCTTTTGTTATTTCGTCTTCCGTCATAACCAAATCTTTCCCGTATGCCTTTAAGAAAAGTTTTGCGTATTTGGTATAGGCGGGCGAATCTTCGAGCATATTGTTGATAAACAGTTTTGCGCAGGTTTTCGTTATGCCTTGACTGTAAATCTCCAGTTCTTTCGGCATAGGTAAAATTTTATTGAAATCGAACTCATATCCGTATTCCGAGTCTTCGTCGTCTATAAGCATAGACTTCATGATTTCAACGGAATTTTCGCCTTTGATTGTTAAATGATTGCATACCCAGTTGGGCATTATGTCGTTCCTCCTTTTTTACGGCGATTACATACACGCCGAATTGTTTGCTACAAGTTTATCGAATAGAGCGGAATACTTGTCCGAAACGTAAGATTTCATTTCGCTTGCGAGTTTTTTCATACTTCCGTCGTAGCGAAATCCTCCGCAGGAATCTTCCACTTCGCCGTCAAGACCTTCGATAAGAAAGCCATACCACGCTCCGTTCAGATAATCGTTGTATTCTTCAACTTCTGCGGTCAGTTCTTTTTTTATTTCGTCTTCGGTAACGTCGGGTTTGTTAAACCATTTTTGCGCGTCTTGTTTCGTGCAGTAAATAAAACCGAGTTGTCCGCTGTCCCAAGAGTCGTTAAAATCGTTGACAGACACGTATAACCCCGAATGATCGAGCAAATATACGGGCAGACAAACAAACATATCTTTTGCCGCCGCGCTTTCTGCAAAATCCTGCGGAGTATCATACGGATGACCGTCGCCGAGCGAATATCGTCTGTGCCAGCAAAGCATTATTCCGAGATGGTCGCAGTCTGTGCGCGGATTCAACGGATTTTCGTCCGGAATGATTTTTAACGTGTATCCGTTCAGTTTGGTTTCCATAGGCATTTCACATCACGCTCTCGTTTTTCTTATAGTGTTTGAAACCGGTCTGTACGTGCGTGTACATTTCTCCGAAACTGTTGACGCTATGGTTTTGAAAATATTCCATAAGTCGATTTATCTGTTCTTCTTTCAAACTGACCGATTCGCCTTCGTCGCCCGCGCCGACAAAAACAAGCGGTCCGAACAAAGCGTCTTTCCACTGCGGACGATAGACGTTGGGTTCGAGTCCTATCAACAACCCCTCGTCATTACAAAAACCGTAAATATCTTCCATATTCGGCAAGTCTCCCGCAGCAATACAGCCGCCGACGATATTCTGTAAAGTTTTAAGGTCGTCGTCGATGTTTACAACCTGTGCCTTTTTATACGGCTCTTTTAC
>CAKSVQ010000213.1 GCA_934504065.1 uncultured Dysosmobacter sp.
ATCAGGTCGTTGTCTATCACCATTATGAAAACGGCTTTGACGAGAAGCTGGATTACGCAACGCTGGAAGAAGCGGAGGCTGCGGCGCAGGGCTATGTTGCCGGTACGATGGAGGATGACGGCTTTGCCTACGACGGCGCTGCCGTCTATAACACCGAAACGCTGCAATGCCTCCGGATTTATGGGGACTACCCAGACAAACAGGCGCGGGAGCAGGCGGCGGCCTTTGCACGGGATTATGATACCCAGATTCGATCCCTTCCTCCGTTCCTGAATTATCATCTCATTGAGGCCAATCTGCTGGACGATGGCGGGCGCAGGCACAAGCGGCAGGAGATCTTCGAGTATTTCCGGAGCCACAAGAGCCTTGCGGAACGGGCGGAATTTCTGAAAAGCAGCTATAACGATATCTGGGTGGAAGTCCTGACGGATGATATTCGGACAGGCTACCACGCCGAGAAAGACGGGCTCCTTATGTGGGAGGGCAGCTACCTCTCCCGCACCTCGGAGTCCGTTTTTTCATGGTCGGTCATTGCGGAAGTGACCGAGGGGCTGATCGAGCGCGGCGAGTACAAGATCAAGCTGGGGCTGCAAAATGCCCCGGTGATGGCGGAACAGCTGGCCCTATTTGATATGGGCGGCGATGCACCGGTGTATGAAGCCCCGGCAGACGCTCCTTCCGGGATTCTGGCTCCGGCCCGCACGGTGCCGCAGGCGGTCATCGACCAGGCTCTCTGCACAGGCGGAAACGAACCCAATAGTGCGGAACGTATCACGGTGTTTTATGGGCGGGAGCGCCCTGAACAGGAGAACATCGAGTTCCTGCGCCGAGAGTTCGGCACGGAAAACGGGCGCGGGATCGAGTACGAAGGGCGGAAGTATGCCGTATGGTTCCTGGAAGACGGCATCCATCTGGCCCAGGGCGACAGCATCCGCACTGGGTACAGCAAGACCGTGGTCACATGGGAGCAGGCATCGGCCCGCATCCTGGAGTTGCTGGAGGCTGGGACTTATCTCTCTGCCTCCGAGCTGGCGAAGGCCCCGGACAAGGTGCTGCATGAGGCAATGGATGCCCTCCTGATGACGGCCCGCGACCTGAGCGAAGAAGGCCGCACACAGGGCCTTTTCCCGCAGACATTGGCCATCCACGACCAGCGCAAGGGTTACCCGGAGCTGGACGAGGGCATGGTGGCGTTTGCAAAAACCGAGGGCGGACTGCAGGTGCTGGCGCAGGAGTATCATTCGTTTTTGAATGTCTATGAAAACGACCGCAAGATTCTGCGCTACCACTTGTCTGCCTACAACACCCACCGTATCGGCGTCGCACTGGACGGACTGGATTTGCCGGAGCGCCGCTTTACCGCACAGCCTGATTTCTTGCGGCAGTGCAAAATGTTCATCACCCAGGACGAGATCGATGAATTTTTCCTCAGTGACCATTTGGAAAATCGGCTGTCGATCTATTCCTATTTCTGCAATCCGCATGCGCTTGAGGATCGCCAGCGATTCATCAAAGCCTGCTTTGGAGAGTACAGCGGTGGCAGCCGTGCCGGATACCATCACACCAAGACGTACAAGGGCCTGGATTATCAACGGGATTATGATCTTAAGCAGTATGGAGCCGTTCACCTGACCATTCCCAATGTGGTCAAGGAATATGAGCGGCTGATCGCACAGAAGCGGTTTCCCGGTGAGGATGCGATTGCCAAGATTCCAGAGTATGAGCGAGGACGAGTAGCGCAGGCAATCTATTTCAGCTTTTCTCATGCGCAAAGCGATGTGCCATGCCCATATCCCCGCAGTGCGGACTTTTACCATGCGGTTCCCATCATCGAGAAGCAGCTGCAGGATAAGGATAAGGCTTTGGAAATGCTGGCTGCGCTGACAACTCGATTGGATGGAATAGATGTGGGTGATCGCTCCTATGATTCCGTCCAGCATGCAAGGAAACAGCTTTCTGAGTATGTGAACGGCACCTTCAGCCTGTTCAACCACCGGCATGATGCGCCGCAGCAGGCACACTCTGCTGAAAATTCTCCCAAGCCTGAACATGCACGGCAAGAAGCCGCACCGTCGATGGAACCGGAAACTCCCGAACCGATCCCTGTCGGCACACGCCTGACCATAGACGGGCGGCGGTTTGAAGTGGATGGCGTGGATGAGCCTACGCAAAAGGTCTCCCTGTGGGATGTGACCTTTGAGAACGGGACGGGATTTCCTATCTTCCGACAGGAATCCATGGAATACGTCCGCTCTCACATGGAAAGATCGGACGTGGCGCAGGAGACCGAGGCACCGCAGGCGGACGAGCCGCCCGCGGCACTGACCCCGCCGAAAAAGAAAAAGCGGGATACGCTTGCCTCCCCGCTGGACGCAAACGGCAGGAACTACCGCATCACCGATGACCATATCGGAGAGGGCGCGCCGCTGGAGCGCTTCCAGCATAACTTGGACGCCATCCGTACCCTGAAAACCGTGGAGGCGGAGAACCGCACCGCCACACCGGAGGAACAAGCGGTGCTGGCGCAGTATGTGGGCTGGGGCGGCCTTGCGGATTTCTTCGATGAAAAGAATTCCCGATATGCCACACTGAAAGACCTGCTGGCCGACGCCGAGTATGCCGCCGCCCGTGAATCCACGCTCACGGCCTTCTATACGCCGCCGGTTGTCATACGCAGCATCTACGCTGCACTGGGGCAGATGGGCTTCACACAGGGCAACATTCTGGAGCCGTCCTGCGGCATCGGCAATTTCCTTGGGATGCTGCCCGAAAGCATGAGCGGAAGCAAGCTGTACGGCGTGGAGCTGGACGACCTCTCCGGCCGCATCGCCCGCCAGCTCTACCAGCACAGCAGCATTGCGGTGCAGGGCTTTGAAAAAACCGCCTTCCCGGACAATTTCTTCGACGTTGCCATCGGCAACGTCCCCTTTGGCCAGTTCCATGTGCCGGATAAACGGTATGACCGATTGAATTTCCCCATCCACGAGTATTTCATCGCCAGGATGTTGGATCAGGTGCGCCCAGGCGGCGTCATCGCCGTTGTGACCTCCAGCTTCACGATGGACAAGCAGACGGCCTCCGCCCGAAAGTACATCGCACAGCGGGCGGAGCTGCTG
>CAKSVQ010000214.1 GCA_934504065.1 uncultured Dysosmobacter sp.
GATAAATGCATTTGCTGCCGTCAACCGGCGTGCCGTCCGGCAGAATCAAAGAAATATCGGTCAGCTCCTTGACGGGGAAACCGTCCGATGAAAGCCCGGACGAGCCCTTGCCGGTCATCAGGATCCCATCCTCCACGACAAGCCCCGCACGGAAAAGATACCAAAGATCGAACACACTGAACACAAGGATCACACCGATCATGACATTAAGGATCTGGGTCGCAACATTGTCCTCGGGGATAAATCTGCCAATGAGAAAGTACCCCGCAACACAGGCGACGATGAGCAGAACGGTTCCTGCAAGCGCAGGATAATTTACAAGACGGATCTTTTTGTTCATAAACACCTCAGTCAAAATAATGTGCGGCGGCATAAGAAAATTCCGCCTTCACACGATCAATGTCCAGCGTCAGATACTCTCCGTCGCGGTAAAGCACCTGTCCGTCCGAAACGGTCATACGCACGTCGGACGAGGAAACACTGAAGCAAAGACTTGCCGCCGTGTCGTAAACGGGAAGATTGTGCGGCGCGTGCAGGTCAATCAGCACCAGATCGGCACGCATTCCCGCCTCGATCCGTCCGCAGTCGTCGCGTCCCTGCGAGAGGGCGCCGTTGCGTGTCGCCATGTGAAGCATCTCCCGCGCGCCGGTCGCAAGCGGATCGCGGTCAACGCCCTTGTGCAGAATCGCTGCGGTCTGGAGCTCGCGGAGAATATCCAGCCGGTTGTTGGAAGCGGTGCCATCGGTACCGAGCGCGATATTCACACCCGCATCACGCAGCTTCCGGTACGGCATGACGCCGGAACCGAGCTTGAGATTGCTGACGGGATTGTGCGCCACCGTCACGTGTTTTTCCGCAAGAAGCGCGACATCCTCGTCGGTCACCCACACGCAGTGTGCCGCCGTGGTCGGAGCGTCGAATACGCCGCAGTCGTAAAAAAAACGCGCAGGGGTTTTCCCGTGACGGGCAATACACTCGCTTTGCTCCTTTTCGGTTTCGGAAAGATGAAGCTGGACGCGAATGCCCCGCTCTTTTGCGTATTCACCGGCACTTCTGCAATAGGATTCCACATTGGTGTATTCCGCGTGCAGAGAGAGATCAATCTTCAGTCTTCCCTCTCCGGCGTTCTGATACGCCCGCTCGAGCGCACAGGATTCCACAAATCTGCGATCTTTGTAAAAATCAATGTTCGGGTCAAAAGAAACAAGGTTCCGGGAAAGGTTCGCCTTCATGCCGGTCTCGAGTACTGCGCGGGCTGTGGATTCCTCAAACATATACATATCCGAAAAGGACACCACACCGTTCCGGATCATTTCGGCACAGGCAAGCATGGACGCGTCATAGACGTTTCCCCCGTTCAGGCGTTCCTCTGCGGGAAAAATGCGTTCATTCAGCCAGCGGTCCAGCGGGAGGTCCTCGCCAAAGCCGCGGAACAGCGTCATAGCCGCATGACAGTGCGCATTATAGAATGCGGGAATCAGGAGGTCGCCGCCGCAATCCATATCGCTGTCATATTTGCCCGTTGCCGGATCCTTGCCGACATAGATGATATACTTACCGTCGGTCACAACACAAACGCCGTCACTTCCGAAGCCGTATTCTTCCGGCAGACGGACATTGCGATAAATGCTCTTCATGAAAGTATTATTCCTCCTGGGGTTTGATTCTCCGAACGCATCGGAATGAATTCAGATCAACCCGTTTGTTTTGTAAAAAAGCTCAACGGCGGTATGCGATTCCGCAAAAGTCTCATCACCGCGAAGATATTCATAGGGGTATTTGGGGTTGGCAAAGCGGCGGATGCAAGCCTCGCCGTTCGCTCCGCCGACACGGTAATGCACCATTTTTGAAACCGCACCGGCACCGACCGCAAAGATGGAATGGACCTCTTCCATCATGTAGACATTGTACAGTCCCTCGGTCCCCGCTTTGGCAAAACCGACGTTTTCATAGTTGCCGACGGTGTTTTTCTGACGGTACATATAGTACGGATGATAACCGATGCTTCCGGCGCGCACCTGCGTGTAATCAACGCATTTTCCCGCATCTCCGCCGCGAAGCGAATAGACGTGACTTCCCTCACGCAGAATATCCGCAGCCTTTTTGACGCAGAAAGTATGAACGGTCAGGTTCTCCGGAGCGAGTTCGGTAACCTTGTCGAACGTTGCGGAAAACCGTTTGAAATTGTCACCCGGTAAGCCGACGATGAGATCGGTATTGATGACGGGTATCCCGGATTCCCTTGCAATTGCAAACGCGCGGAAGAAATCCTCCGGCGTGTGATGACGTCCGATTTCCTCAAGCACTTCGGGGGAAAGCGACTGGGGGTTGACGCTGACGCGTGTCACGCCGTACTGCTTTGCAACAGCAAACTTTTCTTTGGTGATGGTATCGGGTCTGCCGGATTCGAGCGTGAATTCCTCAAGCGACGCGACGTCTGTATTCTCCGCGATAACGGAAAGCAGAAACCGGAGCTGATCCGCTTCAAGCACGGTCGGGGTTCCGCCGCCGATGTAAACGGTCTTGACGTGAAGCCCGAGTTCTCTGATTTCGGAAAATGCTGCCCGGAGCTCCCCGGCAAGCCGGACAAGATAATCCGGGATAAGCGAAAGCAGCTTTTCCGACGTATAGGATACAAAAGAGCAATAGGAGCAACGGGACGGGCAGAACGGAATGGAAACGTACACACTGCAATCCCGCGGATCGGGCACACCGATGATCGACTGCTCCGCAAGTGCGACGTTGATGGCAAGCTGTGCCTTCTTGGGAACCGCCTGATAGTCTCCCGTGAGGATCCGCTTGACGCGGGTTTTGCTCATGCCGCGCTCCAGCATTTCCTTGGCAACCTTGGAAGGGCGTACTCCGGTCAGCATTCCCCACGAGGGACGGTAGCCTAGCACCTCTCCGCAGGCGGCAAGCACCGCCGCGCCTACCGCGAATTTCATGGTCTTCTCTTTGGTCTCGACCTCGCTGATCCCGTAAACGCGGAACTTTTCCGCCTCGGCAGTTTTTCCGTAAGCCGTAATCGCCGCGTGACAGCTCGCTCCCTCTCC
>CAKSVQ010000215.1 GCA_934504065.1 uncultured Dysosmobacter sp.
CATGTCGATTCTTCCACATAGACAGCCGTTTTTATTAGTTGACCGCGTAGAAGAGATGGTACCTGGAGAATCAATTACAGCGATCAAAAATGTAACATACAATGAGCCGTTTTTTGCAGGTCATTTTCCGGGTGAGCCGGTTATGCCTGGCGTGTTGATCGTGGAAGCGATGGCGCAGGCAGGTGGTGTTGCGATCATGTGTATGGATGAGTACCGTGGAAAGACAGGTTACTTTGGTGCAATCAAGAATGTTAAGTTCAAGAGAAAAGTAGTACCGGGAGATACACTTCGCATGGAGCTTGAATTGGAAAAATTGAAGAAAAATGTTGCAGTGGGTCACGGAACAGCTTATGTAGGAGATGAAGTGGCTGCACAGATCGGTCAGTTTATGTTTGTGATCGAATAAACGGTTTAAGAAATACAGGATAGAGTATGGTAAGCGTTAACCTGTTTTCTGACTTTTGTGAATGAAAGTATAGCGAATGCTATGGGAGGCGCAGATGTTTGATAAGATTTTGATAGCAAATCGTGGCGAGATTGCAGTGCGGATCATCCGTGCATGCCGCGAGATGGGGATAAAGACGGTTGCTGTTTTTTCAGAGCCGGATAGGGAGGCTTTGCACGCACAGCTTGCGGATGAGGCTGTCTGTATTGGCTCGGCAAAGGCAGCAGACAGTTATAATAATATGAATAACCTGATCAGTGCTGCAGTGGAGAAAAAAGCAGAGGCAATCCATCCGGGATTTGGATTTCTGTCAGAGAATAGTACATTTGCAGCAATGTGTGAAGAGTGTAATATTAAATTTATCGGCCCTGATGCGTCTGTCATTGATGCGATGGGAAACAAATCCAATGCCAGAGAAATGATGATCAAAGCAGGCGTTCCGGTTATTCCGGGAAGTGATGGAATTGTGGAGGATATAGAACAGGCATATGAGATCGCTGACCGTTTGGGATATCCTGTTATGGTAAAGGCTTCTGCCGGTGGTGGCGGAAAAGGAATCCGAATCGTTAGAAAGCGGGAAGAATTGCAGAAAGCCTTTGAGTCAGCCAAAGCAGAAACAAAAGCTGCTTTTGGAGATGACAGTATGTACATGGAAAAGGTAATTGAGCATGCGCGTCATGTGGAGGTGCAGGTTTTAGGAGATAAGTTTGGCAATGTGATTCACTTGGGAGAACGGGATTGTTCTCTACAGAGAAAAAATCAGAAGGTGTTAGAAGAAGCACCGAGTCCGGCTGTAACACCGGAAATTCGTGAAAAGCTCTGCGATGCTGCCGTTCGTGCTGCCAAAGCTGCCGGATATCAGAGTGCGGGAACGATTGAGTTTTTGTATGACGAGGCAACCGGGGCATTTTACTTTATGGAAATGAACACCAGAGTCCAGGTGGAACATCCGGTGACAGAGATGATCACAGGAGTAGATATCATTAAGGAACAGATTCGGATTGCGGATGGGAAAAAGCTTTCCATGTCACAAAACGATGTCAGGATTCAGGGACATGCAATCGAATGTCGAATCAATGCAGAAGCTCCAGAGAGAAACTTCGCACCATGTCCGGGACTGATCGATTATCTTTTGCTGCCGGCAGGAGGTCTTGGACTGCGTGTCGATACAGCAGTATATGAGGGATATGAGATTCCGCCGTTTTATGATTCTATGATCGCAAAAGTCATCGTGCATGGAAAGAACAGAGAAGAAGCGATTGCAAAGATGAAGAGAGCGTTATATGAGTTTGTGATCAGCGGAATTGATACAAATATAGAGTTTCAGAATCGTATTTTACATGACAAGGAATATCTGGCAGGAAAGTTTGACACATCATTTTTGGAAAAGAAACTGATTGAATGGAAGGATTGATACTGTGAATTTATTTGGCAAAAAAAGTTACTTCCCGATCGAGGGTGGGGAACGCACGAAGAAAACAGACAAGAAAAGATCAAAGAAAGAACCTTCTATTCCGGATGGAATGTGGATAAAGTGTAACACATGTAAGGCAATCATCTATAAGAAGGAAGTTACGGAATATAAGCTATGTCCGAACTGTGATGCGCATTTTCGCATGAGTCCGTCAGAAAGAATTGCGATTACTTGTGATGAGGGGACTTTTAAAGAGCTGGATGCTGCTATGCGTCCTAAGAATCCGATGGGATATCCGGATTATGATGCGGTGATTGAAAAAGCACAGAAAAAAGCAGGAATTACAGAGGGTGTTGTGACCGGAACCTGCAAGATATGTGGTTATGATACGGTGATTGCCATCATGGACAGTCACTTTATGATGGGAAGTATGGGCTCTGTGGTTGGTGAGAAAGTGACCAGAGCCGTAGAATATGCGACAGCGCATCGGCTGCCAATCGTAATCTTTACTACTTCTGGTGGCGCAAGAATGCAGGAGGGAATCATTTCGCTGATGCAGATGGCAAAGGTATCGGAAGCATTAGGAAGACATGATGAAGCCGGACTTTTGTATGTTACCGTGTTGACAGATCCTACGACCGGAGGAGTGACGGCAAGCTTTGCGATGCTTGGCGATATTATTTTGGCGGAGCCAAAGGCATTGATCGGATTTGCCGGTCAGAGAGTCATTCAGGGAACCATCCATCAGCAGCTTCCGGAAGGCTTTCAGCGAGCAGAGTTTCAGCTGCAGCATGGATTTGTAGATCGAATCGTTCATCGTGAGAAGCTTCGCAAGGAGCTTGGAAAGATTTTGCGGCTTCACAGTAAGCCAGAAAGTGAGGGAATGGAATGAGTGATGCAATGAAATCCGTTGCCATTGCCCGCATGGTAGAACGTCCTAACACAAAGCAGTTTATCAAGGCAATTTTTAAGGATTTTTTAGAATTTCATGGGGATAGGCTGTTTGCTGATGACGGTGCGGTTGTCGGTGGAATTGCTTCCTTAGAAGGAACACCGGTAACGGTAATTGGTATTCAGAAAGGGCATACACTGGATGAAAATGTAGCCTGCAACTTTGGATCACCAAACCCG
>CAKSVQ010000216.1 GCA_934504065.1 uncultured Dysosmobacter sp.
CTCTGGTAAGACCAAGCAGATCATTGATATGATCAACAACGCCGTTCAGACCGAGCACGGAAATGTAGTTTGCATCGAAAAAGGCAATAAACTGACCTTTGACATCCATTATCAGATTCGACTGGTCGAGGCCAGCCAGTATGATATCTCCAGCTACCCCGCTCTGAAGGGCTTTATCAGCGGTCTGTACGCCGGCAATTATGATATTACCCATATCTTTATCGACAGCCTGACCAAGATCGTCAAGGTCGAAAGCGACCGCGAGACCGAGGACTTCCTGGATTGGCTGGATAAGTTCTCTGAGGCGCATAAGATCAAGTTTACCATCACCATCAGTGATGACGCTGAGCTTGCTCCCGAGGGCGTTAAGAAGTATTTCTGATTTGATAAGCAGAAGGCCCTCCGATCAGTCGGAGGGCCTTCTCTTTTTCTGCATCGGCGCCTGCGGGACGGCAATGTCATTCCGAGGCAGTGACCGATGTCACTGCCGTGGGAATCCGTATTCCCCAAGTAAGAGAAAACGGATTGCCGCACCAGTGTGCGCACTGGCCCGCAATGACAGGTTTTCATGCAGCGGCATTTCCCGGGGCGCAGGCCGTGTTCCATTCCGATCTCATGTTCCATAGGAGGTTTCCCTTGAACCGTTTAAAACAGTGCTGGCCCCTGCTGCGTCAGTTTATATTGTTCGGCTGCTTCACCTTCGGGGGTGGGTGGAGCATCGTAGCCCAGATGAAAAAGACCTATGTGGATGAGCAGCATATCATCACCGATCAGGACCTTCTGGACCTGACCAGCGTGGGCCGCAGCCTGCCCGGCACGATGATCTCCAACACCGCTATGCTCTTCGGCTACCGGCAGGCCGGCCTGCTGGGCGGTCTCTCCTGCCTGTTCGGCATGATCGCAGCCCCTTTTGTCACCCTAACCGCAGTTACCTACTGCTACACCGCTCTGGAGGGAAACCCCTGGATGGCCGCCGCCATGACCGGCGTCCGGGCCGCCGTAGTCCCCATTATGCTCAGCGCCCTGCTGGGCCTGTATAAGAGCGCGTTCCGGTTCCCCCCCTGCGTCGTCGTGGCGGTGCTCTCCTTCAGCCTGTACCTGTTCCTGGGCGTCAGCTGTGTATGGCTGGTCATCATCGGCGCCATTCTGGGGCTTTTCATCTGCGAGTACTACGAGCGGAAGGAGGCGGACCGCCATGGTGCTGCTTGAACTGTTTATCAGCTTTGTAAAAGTGGGCTTTACCAGCTTCGGCGGCCTGTCCATGGTGCCCATCATCTCCGGCGAGATGCTGTCCCACGGCTGGATGACCGCCGAGCAGGTGTCTGACATCGTGGCCATCGCGGAGATGACCCCCGGCCCCCTGGGCCTGAACAGCGCCACCTTCGCCGGTCTGCGCACTGCGGGCCTGCCGGGCGCCTTCTTCGCCGTTCTCGGGGTCTTGACGCCCACCCTGACCCTGTGTGTCCTGGCCGCCGCCATGTTCCAGAAGTTCCGCAACAGTCATCGCCTGGAGCAGATGATGACCGGGGTCCGTCCCGCCTCCATCGGTCTGCTGGCCGGGGTATGCGTCTCGCTGAGCCTGAGCAATTACGCCGGGACCGCCAGTCCGGTCAACCTGCCCGCATTGGGCATCGGCGCGCTGGACCTGTTTCTGATGCAAAAGTTCAAGCTGGGAGTCCCCTGGATCATCGGCATCAGCGCCGCCCTTGGACTGCTGTTCTTCGGCGTACTGGGCTTATAAGCCCACATCTTCCAACGGCACTTTATTTCCCTATCCCCAAGGGGGCGGGAACTGCAAAATGAAGCTATGACAAGAAGCCCCACAGAGGCGACGAGGCGTCGTCTCTGTGGGGCAATGTCATTCAGTTAAGAGAAACCTGTCATTCCGAGGCAGTGACCGATGTCACTGCCGTGGGAATCCGTATTCAAAACGTCAGAGAAAACGGATTGCCGCGCCAGTCTGCGGACTGGCTCGCAATGACAAAGCCCTTAACTTAATGGCATTGCTCTGTGGGGCTTTCTCTTTTTTCGGGATGTTCTCTAAAAAAGCGCGTTTAAAAGTCGAACGTTTGTTCTTGACTTTTTCGTTTGACCGCGCTATGATAGCGTCATGGCAAACAATTGTTCTATATTTTATGATAACCGGACGGCCCGTGTTCCTCGTTTTGCTCCTCCATACAATCTCTGGTCCTTCCACCGCCCGTACCATCTCCGCGCCCCTCCGCCGGACTTCTCGCTGCATACAGAAGCTCACCGCAAGCTCCCCAAACGAGGGGCCCAGCACAGCGGATTCGGTTTGGATCAGGAGGAGCAAGGAAGCGGGCGGATGACGTTTTTATAAAAAAACGGCAACCCCGCCTCCATCGCCGTGCAAACCAGCGAAGCGTTTGCGCGGTGAAAGCGAGGAGCAGCAGAATGAGCGCACGACGAGTTTTAAAAAAAACTCGTCGCAAGCGATATGACGCTTGCGACGAGCTGGTGGAGGAGGGTGGATTCGCTTTTCTGCGGAAAAGCCCGGCGGTTGCGGCGTGCCCCCGGCACACCGCCAAGAGCCGCCGTCTCTCGTCCTCACAAGCTTCGTATCCCTCGTCCCGCCGTATACGCCGGGACTCGCTCACTTTGCTGCTCGTCCTCTCCCCACAAAGCCCACTACGTCGGGCCTTTGCGGGGACCCCAATAAGAAAAACGGCAACCCCGCCTCCATCGCCGTGCAAACCAGCGAAGCGTTTGCACGGTGAAAGCGAGGAGCAGCAGAATGAGCGCACGACGAGTTTTTTTAAAACTCGTCGCAAGCCCCCAAACCGAAGCCCAGCGCAGCGGGTTCGGTTTGGATAAGGAGGAGCAAGGAAGCGGGCGGATGACGTTTTTATAAAAAAACGTCGGAGCAAAGCGAACTTTGCTCCGACGTGGTGGAGGAGGGTGGATTCGAACCACCGAAGCGAAACGCAACAGATTTACAGTCTGCCCCCTTTGGCCACTCGGGAAC
>CAKSVQ010000217.1 GCA_934504065.1 uncultured Dysosmobacter sp.
TGAACTACGCCCCCTGTGATGTCGCTATTTAGCAAATAAAAAATGACGAATGCTCTTTGACAGCTAAATGCTGTAAAAACATTCGTCATGGTGCGGGTAGTGGGACTTGAACCCACACACCAATGGTACAGGAACCTAAATCCTGCGCGTCTGCCAATTCCACCATACCCGCATATCATATGAAACAATTATAACACACGGCTGCTTCTTGAACAATAGGAAATGATGCGGTACAATAAAAAATATCCATTTCTATGAAACGAGGACTTTCACCATGTCTACGCCCCGCGTTGCCGCCATTCATGACCTGTCCGGCTTTGGCCGCTGCTCTCTGACTGTCGCCATTCCCATCCTTTCCGCCATGGGTGTGCAGTGCTGCCCCCTGCCCACCGCCTTTCTCTCCACCCACACCGGTGGCTTCGAGGGCTTCACCTTTCTGGACATGACCGAAGAAATTCCCAAGGTCGCCGCCCATTGGAAGCGCCTTGCCCTGCAATTTCAGGCAATTTACAGCGGATTTTTGGGCAGTGAACAGCAGATCGCCATGGTGGAAGCCTTTCTGCGGGACTTCCGGACGGCGGACACCGTGGCGGTGATCGACCCGGTGATGGGAGACCACGGTGCGCTTTACCAGACCTACACCCCCGCCATGTGCGCCGGGATGCGCCGCCTTGCCCAACTGGCCGACATCATCACCCCTAACCTGACGGAGGCAGCGCTGCTGCTGGACATCCCCTATGCCGAGCTGCCGCAGGGAGAGGACGGCTGCCGGGAGATCGTGGAGCGGCTAAGCAGCGACGGGCGGCGGAGCGTGGTGCTCACCGGGGCATCCACTGCGCCGGATCTGACCGGGGCCATGTGCTTTGACGCGAAAACCGGGCGGGCGGAGGCCGTGCAGACCCACCGGGTACCGCAGGAATTTCACGGCACCGGAGATGTGTTTGCAAGCGTTCTGACCGGAGCGCTGGTGCAGGGCGCCGCCGTGCCGGACGCCGTGCGTCAGGCTGTGGACTTTGTCAAGGTCTGCGCCGAGCGCACCGCCCGGGCAGGCATCCCCATGCGGGAGGGTGTGGAATTTGAACCCCTGCTCGGAATGCTGACAGCTTCCGCCAAATAAACCAAAAACCGCCGCTTCCTGTGAAAGAAGCGGCGGTTTTTTCTTCGGGGAAAAGCAGCTTTTCCGGGCATCATCCCTGCTGCACGGAACTGCCAAACAGGGTGCACAGCGCAGCCAGATCCCCGGCGGCCAGATAGGTCACGCCATTGTCATACACCACCGGGGCGGAAAGGTACGCCACCTGATCTTCTTCACTGCCCATATAGCGGGCCACCCGCTCGCCGGGAAGCAGAGAGAAGCAGACACCGCCATCGCCGGGCATGGAGACCACGGCACCTTGGCCGCGCACCCACTTCACCGTGAACCCCGCAGCCTCTGCCACCGCCCGGATGGGCAGCAGCACCGTGCCATCCACCGTCCGCGCCCGGGTGGAAAGCTCCTGCCCATTGACGCAGACAGCGCCGTCGGCAGTCCAATTCACCCAGCCCTGATAGTCATAGGCAAACAGCACCACCCGGGAGACCGTTCCGTCCGCCGTTTTCCACACCAGCATCCGCGCACCGGGGGTCAGGTCGGAAAGTCCCACCCGCTGGCGGGTGAGCCACGGCAGCAGCTGGGCATCCGCCGTCACGCGCAGCGTCTCTCCGGCGGTGGTCACCACCTCGGTCTGCGTCAGCGGCGGCGCGGGATAGACCGCGGCGGTTACCTGCGGCTCCACGAACGCCACCTGCACATACTCCGGCGCGGCGGCATCTGCCGGAAGGTTCGCCACCAACAGTCTGGCGCTGGTCTGCGGCGGCAGCATCAGCGTCATGGTGGGGCCGACCCATGCATACACCGTCTCGCCGTCCTGCACAGAGCGGGTCAGCGGCGTTCCGGTGGCGGCGTCTACCACAGGCGTATCCTGCCCCACGGAAAGCACGACCTCACGAAACGGGTCCTTTTCGTCGGAATTTTGCAGGTGCAGCCTGCCGTCTTCCTGCCATGTGGCCGTGCCCCACACCCGAACGGACACATCGGCAGTGGCCGTCACAGTGGTATCCGCAGCCGCAGCGGGCAGGGTGCAGAACATGGCGGCGCACAGGGTCAGCGCGAGGATGGAAGAAAGAAGTCGTTTCATCTGGATCATTCCTTTCATCAAGTTATTGGTTCTGACGGTTTCCGACGGAAAAAGTTCCCGCAGAAAACAGATTTTTGAAAAAACAGCGGCCTACACGGGCCGCTGTTTTCTATTAATCTTTATAATCTTTATTTCTTGCCGTGCAGGGCCTTCATACGCTTTTCGTGATCCAGAATGGACTTGCGCATCCGCAGGCTCTTGGGCGTGACCTCCAGCAACTCGTCGTCGGCGAGGAACTCCAGGCACTGCTCCAGACTCATCTGCCGGGGCGGCACCAGACGCAGCGCATCGTCCGAGCCGGAGGCGCGGGTGTTGGTCAGCTGCTTCTTCTTACAGACGTTCACCGTCATATCCTCGCTGCGGGGGCTGACGCCGATGATCATGCCGCCGTACACCGGAACGCCCGCGCCGATGAACAGCGTGCCGCGCTCCTGCGCGTTGAACAGGCCGTAGGTAATGGACTCGCCAGTCTCAAAGGAGATCATGGAGCCGTTGCCGCGGCGGGAAATTTCGCCCTTATAGGGAGCGTAGGAATCAAACACGGAGGCCATGATGCCCTCGCCCTTGGTGTCGGTCAAAAACTCGTTACGATAGCCGAACAGGCCGCGGGCGGGGATCAAGAACTCGATTTTCATACGGTCGCCCACGGGGGTCATTTCCAGCATATCGGCCTTGCGCTGGCCCAGCTTGTCGATAACGGAGCCCACGCAGTCGCCGGGCACGTCCACCACCAGACGCTCAATGGGCTCGCACTTCACACCGTCGATCTCCTTGAAC
>CAKSVQ010000218.1 GCA_934504065.1 uncultured Dysosmobacter sp.
GCGCGGACGGCTACCGCGTGCGCATCTATCAGGAGAAGAACGGCGGCTGGACGGACACCGGCTTCGGCTACGATCTGGACGAGAACACCACCTCTATCGACATGGCGCTGACCGTGGGCGGAAACGCCGTTGAGGTTTCGGGAGCTGGTGAGGTTTCGTCCGTTTCCGTCGAAAATCTGTCCGCCAACAAGGCCTACAAAATCGGCGTGAGCGCCTACAAAGAGGAGCCGTACTTCACGGAGAACGCGGGGGCGGGTTCTACGGAAAATCCAGAGACAGGCACCTCGGCAGGCGAGGAGACAAGCGCCGCAGAGCGTACAGAGGGCAGTACCGCCGGGAGCGGGGGAACCAGTGCCCAAAAGGCTCTCACCGCGAAGTATTACAGCGAAGAAGCGCAGTCTGACAGCAGCGGAGTGTATCTGCCAAAGTACAAGGAATTGAAGATCTCTCTTAAAGTGGGCGACAAGGAGTGCGACAAAGATAACGGTGTCTTCCACGCCTATGTGGGCAAAGATCCCGACACGCTTACCGTGACCTGCGATGATCCGGACGCCAGCGTTACTGTCACGCGGATGGACATGACCACCGGCGGCGAGATCGCAGCGAACGCCGATGGCACAGGGTATCCGATCCCCGATTTCACCGGCAGTCTGATGCTCAAGATCGACGGCACGAAGGGGCAGGACGTAACCAGCGTGTTCCTGCTGGTGAGCCGCGACGAAACGCCCCCCGTGCTGACCCTCTCCGACCCGGTGTTCTTCGCCGATCAGGACACCGGCGCATACACCATTACCGGCATGGCGGATGCAGGCAGCGAGATCCTCTATGGGGAAAATGGGCGCACACAGGCTGCGGGCGACGGCAGTTTTGCCATTCACGATAAATTGGAGGACGAAAGAGAAACCAACGCCTCCCTGTATCTCCGGGCGAAGGACAGCGCGGGCAACCTATCTGCGCAGCAGCTGGCGCTGATCACCCGGCAGACCCGGTATGTCGTCACTGTGAACGGCAGCTATGACGCGCAGAACTCCGGCGCGGGCAGCTATGCGGCGGGCAGCGTTGTCACCGTCCGCGCGGGCAGCCGCAGCGGTTACACCTTCAACGGCTGGACGTCCGGCAGCAATGTTGTCTTTGATGATCCCAGCGCCGCTGAAACGATCTTCACCATGCCCGCCGGCAGCGTGACCGTCACGGCAAACTGGTCGAGGGACGGCGGATCGTCCTCGTCTGGCCGGGATGACTCCGATCCCAGCTATGCCGTCGGAATTCCGGATAAGATGGTAAACGGCAGCGTGAGTGTCAGCCCGAAGAACGCCAGCCAGGGCGACCGTGTGACCGTCACGGTGAAGCCGGACGCGGGCTATGAATTGGACAGTCTCAAGGTGTTTGACAAAAACGGCAAGGAGCTTGAACTGACCGACAAGGGCGACGGCAGATTCACCTTCATCATGCCCGCCGGAAAGGTGGAGGTCAAGGCTGCATTCACGGAGGAAGTGAAGATCAGTCCCTTCCGGGACGTTTCCACCGATGCGTATTACTACGAAGCCGTGAAGTGGGCCCAGAAGAAGGGGATCACCGGCGGCATCGGCGACGGCCTGTTTGGCCCTAATCAGCCCTGCACCCGGGCCCAGATCGTCACCTTCCTGTGGCGGGCGGCGGGTTCTCCTGTAGTGAATTACGCCATGGATCTGACGGACGTTCCCGGTGACGCTTACTATGTGGAGGCCGTCCGCTGGGCGCTGAGTCAGGGCATCACCACCGGCACGGCTGACGGCAGATTCAGTTCCAATGCTCCCTGCACCCGTGCACAGGCAGTGACCTTCCTGTTCCGGGCGTCCAAGGCGTCCGCCGACGGCGCGCCTGCTTTCAGCGACGTGGCCGCCGACGCCTACTACGCCGAAGCGGTGAAGTGGGCCACGGACAACGGCATCACCAACGGCACAACGAGCTCCACCTTCAGCCCCGGCAGCGGCTGCACGAGAGCGCAGATCGTGACGTTCCTGTGGCGGCTGTACGCGGAGAAGTAATCGCAATATATGTAAAGTGGACTCCCTTGACTGCAAAAGCGGTCAGGGGAGTCCCTTTCAACCTATAAAACAAGTTTTCCAATGTGAGATTACGGCTTTGACGCCTGCTGTGTATGCCGCGGGTAAGCGGTTGATGTTTTAAAAATCGACTTGCCTAATACACGATCCGAAAGTAATCCAAATATGCTTTACTGGAGTGCTTTGCGCGTCAGTCATCCAACTCCGTCTCATGCTTGAGGATCGCGCCGGTGGCGGCGTTGATCTCGTAGTCATATTCCATATTGCCGGATTTGAACTCGACCTCGTAGACGAGTATTCCATCTTCATCGTCCAGTTCGATATCCATGTCATACGCTTCATTTTCACTCACACCTGCGTGATTCAGGGCAATAGATTTTGCCTTGGCGTGACCGATGTCCGCGCTGCCGGACGGCTGGGCGGGCTGGGAGGACTGGGCAGGCGGGCTGACGGGCTGGGAGGGCTTTACCGTGTCATTCCGAGCGGAAACGGTGGACGGCAGGTCCTTCTGTCCGCTGATCACCTTTCCCGTGTAAGCATCTACCAGATACTCGAACTCGCCCCATGCCGTGTGCAGCTCCACCTCGTAGTGTGCAGGGGATTCGTCCAGTTCGGAATCGACCTCCGCTGTGACGGAGTCCAGCGCCGTTGTTCCGGCATACTGCTCCGCAGCATAGGCGGCGGCAGCTTTGCCGATGGGCATGGCAGGCGCGCCCGCTTCCGCGAGATCCTTCAGTTCCTCCACCGAGAGCTTTGCCAGTGCGTCAAACTTGAGTGCGGAGTTGAGTGCGAGCACGTGGTTCACCAGCGCCGCTTTTCCGGTGGAAATGTTGTTTTCCCGGGCCTGCTGTTCCCGCCCTGCGTCCTGCGTGAGCGTCTGCGTCAGGACGGCGGCCTT
>CAKSVQ010000219.1 GCA_934504065.1 uncultured Dysosmobacter sp.
TCCTTGAACAGCACGCGGGGGGGAGAGACCTGGAACTCATAGCCCTCGCGGCGCATGGTTTCGATCAGGATGGACAGCGACATCTCGCCGCGTCCAGCCACATTGAACGCCGTCTCCCGGTCGGTATCCGTCACGCGGAGGGACACGTCCTTCAGCGTTTCACGGTACAGCCGCTCCCGGATCTGGCGGGAGGTAACGAACTTGCCCTCCCGTCCGGCGAAGGGAGAATCGTTGACGGAGAAGGTCATTTCCACCGTGGGGGCGGAGATCTTCACAAAGGGCAGGGCTTCCACCGTGCCGGGGTCGCAGATGGTATCGCCGATGGTGATGTCGGGAATACCGCTCATGGCGATAATGTTGCCTGCGGTGGCCTCGGTGATGGGCTTGCGGGCAAGGCCGTCAAACTCATAGATGGCGGTGGCCTTGGCCTTGCGCAGCACGGCCTCGGGATCGTGATAGTTGCACACGGCGATCTCCTGATTCTGCTTCAGGGTGCCCCGCTCGATGCGGCCGATGGCGATCCGGCCCACAAACTCGTTATAGTCAATGGAGCTGACCAGCATCTGGAACGGCTCGTCCACATTGGCCTCGGGGGCGGGGATATACTCTAGAATCGTCTCAAACAGAGGAGTGAGGTCGGTGCCCACCACGTCGGGAGAGTAGGAGGCGGTGCCGTTGCGGCCAGAGCAGAACAGCATGGGGGAATCCAGCTGCTCAGGCGTGGCGTCCAGATCCATCAAAAGCTCCAGAACCTCGTCCACTACCTCATGGATGCGCTGGTCGGGGCGGTCGATCTTGTTGACCACCACGATGACCCGGTGGCCCAGCTCCAGCGCCTTGCTCAGCACGAAGCGGGTCTGGGGCATGGGGCCCTCGGCGGCGTCCACCAGCAGGATAACGCCGTTGACCATCTTCAAAATGCGCTCCACCTCGCCGCCGAAGTCGGCATGGCCCGGGGTGTCCACAATGTTGATCTTCGTGTCCTTATACTGGATGGCGGTGTTCTTGGCAAGGATGGTGATGCCGCGCTCCCGCTCCAGATCGCCGGAGTCCATCACGCGCTCCACTGTCTCCTGATTTTCGCGGTACACACCGCCCTGCTTGAGCATTTCATCCACCAGCGTGGTCTTGCCGTGGTCAACGTGGGCAATAATGGCTACGTTTCTCAGATGTTCGTTCTGCATATTTGAACGTCCCTTTCTTTATCATATCATCCCGCACCGAAAACGGGCGGAATCAAAATTTACATACAATTTTATATTATAACTCGATTTTCTCCGCATTTCAATGGAATAATCCACATTTTTTTGAAAACCCCTCATTTTTTCTCCGGCAAAAGCGCCAGTTGCCGCCGCTTTCCTCCTTTTGACGGGGAATCTCCCCTTTTTCCCAGCGCTTTTGTCGGCTTTGCCGTTGCTTTGGTGAAAACAGACATGGTATCATAAAGCTGCTGTGACGGAAGCGGCGCAAGCGCTGCACGTTCCGCTGCAAGTACTGTGATCCGCTGGGATCACCCCATGGAGGCATATGCCATGTACCGTATCAAAACCTTCAACAAGATTTCCCCCGCAGGTCTCAGCCGTTTCGACGGCGCACGCTACACCGTCTCCGACAGCGCGGAAAATGAGGACGCCATCCTTGTCCGCTCCGCAAAGCTGCTGGACTATCCCTTCCCCGACCGTCTGCTGGCCATCGCCCGGGCAGGCGTCGGCGTCAACAACATTCCCATCGACCGCTGCTCTGCGTCCGGTATCGCGGTGTTTTCCACTCCCGGCGCCAATGCCAACGCCGTGAAGGAGCTGGTGCTGTGCGCCATGCTGCTGGCCTCCCGGGATGTCAGCGGTGCCATCCGCTGGGTGCGGGAGCAGGCCGAAAGCGGTGTGGACGTTGCCAGCGTGGTGGAAAAGGGCAAGTCCGCCTTTGCCGGGCCGGAGCTTTATAAGAAGTCGCTGGGTGTCATCGGTCTGGGTGCCATTGGCTCGCTGGTTGCCAATCTGGCGCTGTCCCTCGGCATGGATGTTTACGGTTACGACCCGTATCTTTCAGTAGAGGCCGCGCTGCGGCTGGACCGCCACATCCGCGTGGTCAAGGACGTGAGCGAGCTTTATAAGCGTGCGGACTACATCACTATCCACATTCATTATACCAACCAGACCCGGGGCATGATCGGGGAAAAGGCCATCTCCGGCATGAAGCGGGGCGTGCGTTTTATCAATCTGGCCCGGGGCGAGATCGTGGACGACGACGCCATGATCGCGGCCCTGCGCACGGGAAAGGTGGCCGCCTATGTCACCGACTTCCCGACAAACGCGCTGGTAAGCGCCCCTCATGTGGTGGCCATGCCCCATTTGGGCGCATCCACGCCGGAGAGCGAGCAGAACTGTGCCGCCATGGCCGTGGACGAACTGATGGATTATCTGGAAAACGGAAACATCCGCTCCTCCGTGAATCTGCCCGCCGTCTCCATGGAGCGCAGCGGCGCAATGCGGATGTGCATCATCCATCAGAACATTCCCGCCATGCTGGCCAATATCACCTCTCTGCTCTCCGCAGACGGGGTAAACGTGGAAAACCTGAGCAATAAATCCAAAGGGGATCTGGCGTATACCCTTGTTGATCTGGGCGCACGGGTAGGGGAAACAGTTGTCGCGGATGTGCGGCAGATCCCCGGTGTGATCCGGGTGCGAACCATCGAATAAGCAAGCCAAAAGCTGCCGCAGAACATAACTGCGGCAGCTTTTTTCGCGGCGGTGGATTGACAGGGGACCATAAACCGGGTACAATAAGGACGTTGTTTGCAAGTTCTGCAAACCCGCCATGTCTCAGTAGCTCAGTTGGATAGAGCACACGCCTCCTAAGCGGCAGATTGTTCGATTCCTTCGAGCAATGAAAATTGCATAAATCTTAAAAATGTCTCAGTAGCTC
>CAKSVQ010000220.1 GCA_934504065.1 uncultured Dysosmobacter sp.
CAGGCCTTGCCATGGGTCTGCGTAATGTCAAAAACACGCCCGATCTTGTAGCCGTGGTACTGCCGCCCGTCTTTGACATAGGGATCAGAGACACGGATCTTCAGGCCGGTCTCCTCCCGGTTTACGCTGCGGCCCAGCCGCCCCCAGCTCTCCAAGCTGTTGATGTAGGTGATGTCCGGGTTCTGCGCCATCGCCAGCATGACGTTGGCGGCGCTGTACTGCGGGTTAATCGCCTGCGTATCCAGATAGCGCAGATAAGCGTCCGGCTCGCTGGTGACACGCATCACGGCGTCATCGGAAAGCTGACTCAGCTCCTCCCGCTCCGCCGTTTTCTTGGCTTTCCAGTCCTCGTCCCGCTGCTGTTTCTGCTGGATCAAATCGTCTAACTTTGCCATAGTTTCCTCCTCTTATCCTTATTCCCGCATGGGTGCCGCCTTTTTGACGGCTTCCCGCACGATATCCTTGGCCGGTGCCATGCTGTCCCGCTCCGCCGCGGCCTGCAGCGCCAGCAAGTGGCTGCGGACGGAAGGGCGGGCATCAGGTCTCTCCGCAGCCGGTTCCGTAGACGCTCTCACACCAATCCCGCGCTCGGTCGAGCTGTTCCCGGACTGAGTGCGGGCGTTCTCTTTTTTTGCGGCGACATCCTCCTTCACCGGCGCAAGGTAGCCCATGTGCTCAAAAATGCGGTTGATCTGCTTGGCATCCCTGGCTTTTGCCATGATCTCCACCGTGCCGGTCTTTTCCACCTTATTGACGATGGGATAAAACAGGACGCCGTAGCGTTTGGCTTCCAAACGGAAGCCCTTCAAGTCCTCCTGCTTCACGGAGAAGATCGCCAGTTCCTCCCCGTCTTGGATCAGGCGCTTGAGATTGGTTTTGCCGGAGATCTTCTGGCTGTCGTTGGCAAGGGCGATGAGAAGGGCTGCGAGATTTTTCGCTCCCAGCCCCGCCAGCTTGACGGCGCTTTCGGTGATCTGAATGCCCTCGCGCACCACCAGATCAGCGGTTTCCCCGTTGGTACTCATGTTCAGGTTCCTCCCTTGTTAGATTTTCCTGCCGTTCGGTCTGCGCCTGCTCATATTGCTGGGATATCCTCGGAACGTCCGATTGTATCCTGCGGCACAGGCGCAGCTCCCTGCGTTTTTCCCGCAGGGCGGCAGTCTGCTGTTCGATCTCCAAGCTGTACCGTGCTTGCGCTTCCTCTTCATCCGTGTTCCTCCTTTCCTGATAAAGTGGTTTCCTCTGTTCCTCCAACAAGCGGATGTCCCACTCCAGCACACGGATGCGCCGCTCCAGCTCGGCTTCCGTGGTGATCCCACTTGATAAAAGATATTGGAATTGCTGCGCATACCGCTCCAAACGGATGACCTCCCGTCTGACGGGAAAGGGCGTCTTGGGCGGTGACTTCTTCCGTCTGCCTCGCCGCAGCAGGTAGAGGTAGCGGAGATACAGGGCGTGAAAGCCGGTGATCTTCTTTTTGCGGATGGCCGCCAGCTTGCCCTTCATGCGATAGCGCTTGACGCCGTGGGTGTTGACCGGCGGGGCCACGCCGCCGTGCCGCTGCCGGGAGAGCCGCCGCAGAATGTCCGCTTCGGTGTAGCCCTCGCCTAGACTGTCCAGCCGAATCGCCCGCTTTGCGCCGGGCGGCTTGACGGTGGTGTATTTCCGATTGGGGCTGCGGCGCACCTCATACCCGTGCTTCCGCAGGAGCACGAGGAAGGAATCGTAGGTGTAGGCTTGCTGGATGATGGCGTCAATGTCGGTGCGGATGATACCGCGCACGGTGGGCTTTCCGCCCTGCTCCGCCTTCCACTCGGCATAGTGCTTGCCCTTGCCCTTGCCCTGCGGCGTAATGACGGATAGAGCATTCTCCCGGCAGAGTTCATCCGAGGTGCCGCGCACATCGTTGTAGTAGCTCTCCGGGCTGGAGTGGTATTTGTGGCCGTCGATGCAGGAAACGGAATTGACCACCAGATGATTGTGCAGATGGTGCTTATCCAGGTGGGTACCAATGACAACTTCAAAATGCTCTCCGAACAGCCGCCGCGCAAATTCCCTCCCGATCTCATGGGCCTGCTCCGGCGTGACCTCTCCAGGGGCAAAGGACTGAATGAAGTGGTAGCCGAGGACGCCGCCCGTTTTCCCAAACCGCTGCTTGGTCTCCGCCATTTCGGAAAGGGCCGTGTCCACGCTGCCGCAGTTCAGCACGGAGGTGAAGAAAAACTGCTCCGTTTTTTGCGGGTTTGCGATATAGGTGATGCTGGCCGCCAGCGAGGTCTTTTCACCATTGGTGATATAGTTCACCCGGTCATCCAGCCGCTTACGAATGGCAAAAACCTTCGTGTATGCCACTACCCACGCTTCACCGCCCTCCACAATGCCGCCTGCATTTCCATGATGCTCTGAATGTCCTCCCTGCGGACATAGCCGGAGGCGTTGGCGATCTTGGCGATCTGGTTGATATTCGTGCCGATGCCAGACAGCTGCCGCAGCAGCTCCGGGAGTTCATCGGGCGGACGGGGGTGCAGGTTCACGCCCATGATGAGCCGCCGGATCGCAGGTTCCATTTTCAAACCGCTGTCCCTGGAGAGCTGTTTGAGATGGGCATACTCCTCAGCGGTCAGGCGAAGGGAGACCCGCTTGACATTGTTTCGTTTCATGTTGCTTCCTTTCTGTTGGAATGGGGGTCTTAGGGGGCTTGTCCCCCTAACAAGCGCATTTTGCCGTCAAAATGCTATGCTTGCGACTGCAAAGCAGCCGCAGGCCGCTTGCAGTCCTGACCCAGCCGAAAAAGAAAATCAGCGTGCCATACCGCCACGGGTTCTTACCCTGCCGCTGATCCCTTTCACAAGCCGGAGCTGGTCGTTGTAGTCCTTTCCGCTGCGAGGTGGGTTGTCGATGACCTCATACTCGGAAAG
>CAKSVQ010000221.1 GCA_934504065.1 uncultured Dysosmobacter sp.
AAATTTGCGGCGAAAGACTTTAAAGGGGGCGAAGAAGCGACGGGGCGTGCCTATGCTCGGGATCGGACGCCACCGGTGGAAAAGCGCCTCGCGGATTGGATCGGTGCGGCGCTGCCGGACTTTATGGCAGCGGTCGAAAAGCGACGGAATGTTCATGAAGCGCGCGATCTCACCGAACGGGAGACGCGGCGGCAGTTGGATGAGGCCATGCTGACGGCGTTTAACGAGAGCCGACTGCTCTGCGCACAGCGCCGGGGGCGAAACAGCGTGACGGCGGTGAATGCTTTCGTGGCTCAGAAAGTGAGGGAAGCCGCCCGCGCGCGGCCCGACGACGAGTTTTACGTGGGGCGCATCATCATCGTGCGTGCCAACGACAGGGCGACTGAACTCTTTAACGGTGACGTCGGCGTGGTGACGTACGCGGAAAACGGGGTGGGGTGCGACGTCTTTTTCGGGGATCGCTACGTGCCGGCGGCTTTGCTTCCCGCGCATGACACGGGGTTTGCACTCACGGTGCATCAGTCGCAGGGGTCGCAGTTTAAGTCGGTGGCCGTGGTGCTTTCGGACGATCCGGTCTCGGCTCTTACGACGCGCGAACTTCTTTATACCGGCATTACCCGAGCCAAAAAACGAGCGGTAGTGTTTGCGTCGGAAAGGGTGATCCGTAAAGCCGTCGCCACGCCCGTGCGTCGCTTGGGCGGTATGGCCAAGCGCCTTTCGGAAGCGATGGCTTTTGTGGAACAACAGGAAGGTTGAAGGGCGTCCTCGGAAAATTAATGGCGGTTGCCGTGAAAGCCAGCTTTCACGACCTGCCTAGCGGCGAGTGACCCCAATAAAAATTTTCGAAGTATCTTGACATATTGCGCGATATGTAGGCAGCGGGACTTGTCACCGGAATGCAACAAAGCCGTGAAAAAATCACGAAATAACGTCGGATGAACGTAAACGTGGAAACTTTTACGGAAACATCCGCTAAACTCAGAAAGTCTCATTAACCGGGAAACGCTATTTTCAGGGCGCCCCGTTTGCTTCAGGAGTCGAGTTTTGAATAAATTCACCACTTTGACCGCAGCTCTGGCTGCTGCAACGATGACGGTTTCCTTTGCGGCGTCGGCCGCGGATACGGATGCGCTTTTAAAGGCGGCGCAGAAAGAAGGGGCTGTGAGTTCCGTCGGTATGCCCGATACCTGGGCTAACTGGGTCGGCACCTGGAAGGATCTGCAGAAGCTCGGTATCAAGACGCAGGACACGGATATGTCCTCTGCCGAAGAAATCTCCAAGATGATCGCCGAAGGTGAAAACGCGACGGCCGACATCGGTGACGTGAGCTTTGAATTCGGCGAATTCGCCATGCGCAAGAAGATCACGATGCCCTACAAGCCCTCCACCTGGGATCAGATTCCGGGATGGGCGAAGGATAAGGACGGTCACTGGTGCTTGAGTTACACCGGCACGATCGCCTTCATCATCAATAAAGAACTCGTGAAGAATCCCCCGAAGAGCTGGAATGATCTTTTGACGGGTACCTACCGCGTGTCGGTAGGGGCCGTGGGGTCGGCGGCTCAGGCCAATTACTCCGTGCTCGCCGCTGCGATGGCGATGGGCGGGGACGAAAAGAACCTCAATCCCGCGTACGATTTCTTTGCGAAGATCGCCAAGCAGGGACGCCTTTCGATGGTCGACCCCGTGGTGGCGAACCTTGAAAAGGGTGAAGTCGAAGTCGGTATGCTTTGGGACTTCAATGCTCTTAACTACCGTGATCAGATCGACCGCAGCCGCTTTGACGTGGTGATTCCTGCCGAAGGCAGCGTCACGTCGGGCTACACGACGATCCTCAATAAGTACTCCAAGCATCCGAACGCCGCGAAATTCGCCCGCGAATACATTCTGTCCGATCAGGGCCAGATCAATCTCGCTGGGGGTTATGCCCGTCCCATCCGAGCGAAGTACATCGATATGCCTGCAGACGTGAAGTCGAAGATGCTTCCGGAAGAACAGTACAAGAACACGAAGCCCATTTCGGACTTCGCCGCCTGGACGAAGACGAGTTCGCGTCTGTCCCGTCAGTGGCAGTCCAAGGTTTCGATCTACATGAAGTAAATTGAAATAACGCCGGTTTAGACGGTGAAGTGTTTTCGGAAACCCCGGTTGTGAGTTCGTCAGAGAAGGCAGCCGGGGTTTTTCTTTTCGGTGAGCGAGAAAAAGTCGGTACTCCCGCGTGCGAGCGGGGGGCGGGCTCGTTAGAATACGAACTCAGCTCGTCTTTTCAACATCAACGGATAAAGTGACCGTGAGTTTTTTAAGTAAGAGCGCCGGCGGAACGGAAGGTTTCGTCAAACATGCGCTCCTCATGCTGCCCTTTGCGGTGGTGTTTCTGGCTTTCCAGATCGTTCCGATGATCTGGGTGATCGTCAATTCCCTGTATGTGGAAGAGGATGAAATCTGGGGGCTCGGAAACTATGTGGAAATTCTCTCGGATCCGTTCTTCCTGCAGAGTTTCACGAATTCCCTGTGGCTTTCGTTCTGGAGCTCCTTGGTGGGGCTCTCCATTGCCTCTTTTGCCGCAGCAAGTCTCAATAAGGTTTCAAGTCGGGTACGCGATTGGATGGTGAGTTTCACCAATATGACGAGTAACTTTTCGGGCGTCCCCTTGGCCTTTGCCTTCATCATCATCCTGGGGTTCAACGGCTCGATTACGCTTCTTTTGAAAGATTTGGGAATCATTGAAAAATTTAATGTTTACGGCATTGAAGGGCTTTTTCTCATCTACACCTACTTCCAAATTCCGTTGGGCATCCTTCTGCTTTTTCCGGCTTTCACCGCTTTGAAGCCTGAATGGGAAGAGGCCGCGCGCACTATGGGCGCGACGCGTCTGCAGTACTGGGTGAAGGTAGCAATTCCGGTGTTGCTGCC
>CAKSVQ010000222.1 GCA_934504065.1 uncultured Dysosmobacter sp.
GGTCAGGGTGGCGCCGAGCAGGTAGGTCACGGTCGTGAACCAGAAGCCGATGCGGTCGCCGAAGTCGCGGCGGATGTGGGTCAGTCCCAGCGAAGCGAACGCCACCGCAAACAGCGCGGAGAACAGGCGCATAACGGGGATGGAGGTTCCGAACACGCGGGTATAGAACCAAAGAATAATATAGTACAGATGCGGATGCACGTCGTAGGACGACCACTTGATCATCTCAAAGAGACTTGTGTGATTCATCAGTCCCACGGTGAAGGACTCGTCAAACCAGAGACTGTTTGAAAAACAACCGGAAATCAGATACACAGCTCCCGCGAACAAGACGATAAGGTGCCATATGGGAAGCTTTTTTTGTTGGGATATGGTCGGCATGATAATGGTTCAATCCTTTTTCAGTTCAATGGAATGGTCCGTTTCGGTTTCACGGACGATGTAAACGGGGCGCGCCTTGATCTCAATGAAGATCTGGGAGAGGTACTGCCCGAGGATTCCGAGTCCCAGAAGAATCGAGCCGCCGATGAGCAGTCCGATGGTACAGCCGGTCAGAACGGAATTCGAGAAAATGATAGCGAGGATCAGCGTGACGATACCGCCCGTGAGGAGCAGTCCGCCCGTGACGGCGGAAAGGTACAGCGGCGCGGTCGAAAACGCGGTAATGCCCTCAAACGCATAGCGGATGAGCTTGCCGAGCGGGAATTTGCTGACGCCCGCGACCCGCTTGCTGTTTTCATACGGAATCCATTTGGTGCGGAATCCGACAAAGCTGAAAATGCCCTTGGAATAGCGGCACTTTTCGGGGAGCGCGAGAATCGCCTCAACGACCTTGCGCTTCATAAGACGGAAATCGCGTGCGCCGCTGACCATTTCCACGTCAGACATTTTGTCGATCAGCTTGTAGAACGCGTTGGCACCGATGGTCTTGAGAATCGGTTCCCCTTTTCTCGTGACGCGGCGCGCGGCAACCTGATCGTAGCCCTCGTCCACAATGCCGTCGTACATGGTGCGGAGCATGGCGGGCGGGTCCTGCAGATCGGCATCCAGCATGGTCACGAAATCGCCCGTTGCGTTCTCCATGCCCGCAAGCATCGCGGCTTCCTTGCCGAAGTTGCGGGAGAACGAGATAAACCGGACACGATCGTTCTTCTCCCGAAGCCCCTTGATGAGCTCAAGCGTTTTGTCGGTCGAACCGTCGTCCACAAACAGGTATTCAAAATCCACGTCCAGCGGTGTAAACAGCTCGCGCCGGACGCGTTCCGCCTCACCGAAGAAGGTGAGAACGGTCGATTCCTCATTGTAGCATGGCACGATGACAGATATAGTTTTCATAGTTTTCCCCCATATGATTCTTGCCCGGGAGCATTTCCCGGATACGTTCCCGCCGCATGGTTCACGGCGCCCGGCGGATTGGTTACAGTTTCCACCTTATTATAACATAGGACGCACCGGAGTGCAAGAAGTTTCAGGAATTTGTGATAAAAACCTGATTGTTCTCTTCCGGCAGGATCCGAAGCGGAAAAATCCCGTTATTTCCGGGGTTTCGTTGCCCTGCCGCGCAGTTTTTTCGCGTGGATTCCGGTTGATTCTCCCGCATCCGCACAAATTTGACCCAATCTGACGCAATTTCCGTAACAAACGCGTCACATTTTCCATTTATTTGAAATTATTATGTTATTTGGCATTTCGTGTCAGTGCGCGACATGGTATGACACGGAAAGTCCTGCTATAATCAGCTTGCACGGGACAAACGTGTACCGCTCGGCAGCGACCGCAGGAAATCTCCTGTACCGATTGCCGGCGGCAAAAAAGGACAAGCGAATCCCGAAGAAAGGAGTCAGGCACAGTGAAAGCCGAACAGTTGCAGATACCGATGCAGGAACCGCCGCAAGCGGAAGAGCCGACCGGAGAACCGGAAGAGCATTCCGGACAGCCGGCAAACGCCTCCGGCGCCGCAAAGCGCGGCGCCAAAGCGAGAGGAAAAACCGCCGCAGGCGGCAGGCGTTCCCGGAGACCCCCGTCCCCGCCGATGAGCGCAGCGGGCGACGCAACCGGCAATCCGTCCCCGCCGATGAGCGCGGCGGGCGACGCAACCGGGAACAAACATTCCGCAAAAACGGGTGCGGGGGGATTTGCCTCCCTGCCCCGCCCCGTTCCGCGCGACTGCCGCGATCCGTTGGCGCTTGCCAGAGGCGGACTGCTTTTCGATCTGCTTTCCCTGTATCTGGAACGCTGTGCCGGAGAGCCGGGTACTCCGGAAACCGCGAACATACCGGCGGGAAAGGGGAACGGCGCAGAAAAATCCAAAAAAGCCGCCCCCATCAGCCGTTTCCCCAATCTTGCCGGATTCTGCCGGTTTCTCGGAGTCGGTATGGCGCGGATGGAGATCTTATCTACGGAAGAACCGGAGATCTACGATTCCCTCTGCGCGATCTTTGAGGATGAGGCGCTCAATTCGGGCGTTTCCGCCTCGGTGCTGACCCCCTACTTCAAGAAACGTCTCGGCTACGCGGACAAGCCGTCCGCCTCCCCGACCGGGGACGAAGAGAGCGGAGGGATCCGTCTCATCTTCGACCACGACGTCTGGGAGGACGGTGCATAACGGGATGACACGCGAGGTTCACATCGCGGGAAAGCCGAATCCGCGCCAGCTCCTTTTCTTCCGATCCTCCGCACGCTTCACCGCATACGGCGGAGCACGTGGCGGTGGCAAATCCTGGGCGCTCCGGCGCAAACTGGTCGCCCTCTGCCTCCGCTACTCCGGAATCACCTGTCTGCTTGTCCGCAGAACGCTTCCGGAAATACGGGCAAATCACCTCCGCCCGCTCCTCTCCGAGTATGGGGAAATCCTCTCCTATTCCGAGGAACAAAAGTGCATTTCCTTCCCGAACGGAAGCCGCATT
>CAKSVQ010000223.1 GCA_934504065.1 uncultured Dysosmobacter sp.
ATATTTCAAATGCAGTGACGGGGTAAGTACCTCTCTTTTCCCCGCTTTTCAGAGAGTCCGGATGGTGAGAAAGGACAGGCGGCCGAGAGCGAAGATGGCCTCTGAGCATCGGCGGTGAGTCCTTAAAGGATAAGCTGACGCCGGGTCCGCCCGTTACAGCGTTCTTCCGTTCATCGCCTTCGGGTGCCGACGGATCTGAGGCGGCGGCTGCAAGGCTGCCGTAAAACAAGGTGGTACCGCGGATTTTTTTCGCCCTTGCGCTTCCAAACGGAGGCGCAGGGGCGTTTTCTATTTCCCGTACCGGAAGGGAGACCCCATGGAACCGATCAAAGCACAATTATTTGCGGCAGAGGATGCCAACAAGGCGTGGTTTGAAGAGATCAGCCGCACCATTTTCCAGCACCCGGAGCTGGGCGACCGGGAATTTTTCTCCTCGCAGTATCTGGCGGACGAAATGCGCAAGGCGGGCTTCCGGGTGGAAAAGCCCTACTGCGGACTGGAGACCGCCTTCCGCTGCGAATACGGCGAGGCGGACGAGGGCCCGACCGTGGCGTTCCTTGCAGAGTATGACGCCCTGCCCGGCTACGGCCCCGACAGCAATCAAAACGGCCACGCCTGCGGCCACAACTGGATCGCGGCCAGCACCTTCGCCGCCTGTGTGGCGCTGAAGGAAGTGAAGGACGCGGCGGGCTTCCCCGGCAGGATCGTCTATATGGGCACGCCTGCGGAGGAGACCACCAGCCGGAAGATCACCCTGATCGACCGGGGCGCTTTCCGGGACATTGACGCCGTTTACCAGATGCATCTGGGCGAGACCCACCGGGTGGACAGCGCGGCGCTTGCCATGACGATCCTCCAGTTCGAGTTCTTCGGGCTGGCCTCCCATGCCTCCGGCGCCCCGGAAAAGGGCATCAACGCGCTGGACGGCTGCGTGCTCACCTTCAACGGCATCAACGCCCTGCGCCAGCACGTCACCAGCGACGTGCGCATCCACGGCATCATCAAGGAAGGCGGCAAGGCCTGCAACATCGTCCCGGACCACACGCTGATGGAGGTCTACGTCCGGGCGGCGGACAAGGACTATCTGGAAACCGTCATTGAAAAGGTGTGCAACTGCGCCCGGGGCGCGGCGCTGATGACAGGTGCCCGGGTGGAGATCACCCGCGACCAGTACACCACTTATAATATCCGCAACCATCCCCTGCTGGTAAAGCTGCTGGTGGACAACCTCCACACACTGGGCATCGACCCCAAGCCCACGGCCGACCCCCTCCGCACCGCCGGAAGCACCGACATCGGCAACGTCTCCTACGAGGTGCCCACCTGCTACACCTATCTTGGCACCATCGAGGCTGGAGCCGGCCCCGCCCACACCCACGACGCGGCATTTCTGGATGTGGCCGATTCCGAGATCGCCCACCGCCTGCTGCATCAGGGGGCCAAGGCCATGGCCGCCTCGGCGCTGGACCTCTATCTCCACCCAGAGCTGGTGGCAGAGCTGAAGAAAACGAAATACCCGCTGTAAAGCGACATTGAAAATTTTATGATCGATCCCGATCAGGAATCAGGAGGAACTCCCATGAAAAACAAAAAATGGTTATCCCTGCTGCTCACGGCAGCTCTGTCTCTGTCCTTGCTGACGGGCTGCGGCGGCAGCTCCAGCGCGACGGAGACCCCCGCCGCCTCCGGCAGCGGCGACAGCGCCCCCGCCCAGACCCAGACCCGTCTGGACAAGGTCCTCGCCGAGGGCAAGATCACCAATGTCTGCGAGCCCTACTTCGCCCCCTATGAGTTCATCGACAACACCAAGTCCGGTCAGGAGCAGTTCCGGGGCGCCGACATGGAGCTGGCCCGCTACATCGCCAAGGAGCTGGGCGTGGAGCTGGAAATCGTGCCGCTG
Source organism: uncultured Dysosmobacter sp. (assembly GCA_934504065.1). Taxonomy (GTDB): domain Bacteria; phylum Bacillota; class Clostridia; order Oscillospirales; family Oscillospiraceae; genus Oscillibacter. The sequence goes on from CAKSVQ010000223.1 coordinate 1,901, forward strand.
GAGTGGAGCGCCGTGCTGACGGGCGTTGGCGCTGGCAAGTACGACATGGCGGTGGCCGGCATGGCCTATACCCCGGAGCGGGCCGAGACCATGGCCATGTCCAAGATCTATAAGCCCGGCGGAGATCAGGGCCTGCTGGTCCCGGCGGACAAGGTGAATGACTACACCTCCCTTGCCGACTTTGCCGGAAAGAAGGTGGGCTTCCAGAGCGGCACCGTGCAGGAGCAGAACGTACTCAACCAGCTGCCCGACGCGGAACCCGTCACCTTTGACATCATCCAAAACGCCGTGCTGGCGCTGGACAGCGGCAAGGTGGATGCCGTGTCTGTCTCCGTTGCCAACGGTGAGATGTTTGTTTCCACCAACCCGGACCTTGCCGTCTCCTCCGTCCAGTTCGACAACAGTGAAAACGGCAATGTCATCGGCTTCCCCAAGGGTGAGACCGCGCTGGTGGACGCCGTGAACAAGATCATCGATCAGGTGCTGGAGCAGGGCCTTTATGACCAGTGGCTGGAAGAGGCCACGGCCGAGGCCGAAAAACTGGGCTTGCAATAAGCGGGCCGCCGGGAGGGAATGACGTTGCTTTCATTTATCGAAAATATCGGCCTCATCTTACAGCGCTATGGCTTCGTATTTGCGCAGGGTCTCTGGAACACGCTCTGGCTGTCGTTTGTCTCCGTTTTTCTGGGCACTTTTCTGGGGGTCCTCGTGGCGCTGGGCAAGCTCTCCCGGCACAAACTGCTCAACGGCGTGGTCAGCGCTTACATTGAGGTCATCCGGGGCACCCCCATCCTGCTCCAACTGTATTTCTTCTGGCTGGCGCTGCCCAACCTGCTGCCCAGCATTTCGGATACTGCCTGCATCCTCAGCGCGCTGGTGGTGAATGCCAGCGCCTATATCGCCGAGGTCATCCGGGCCGGTATTCAGGCCGTGGACGCCGGACAGCGGGAGGCCTCTCTCAGCCTTGGCATGACCGAGCAGGCCATCATGACCAAAAT
>CAKSVQ010000224.1 GCA_934504065.1 uncultured Dysosmobacter sp.
CGCTTCATGTCCGCAATCCGCACCTCGGGGAGCGGAACGTCGTGATAACGCTTGGTCAGGCGGAGCAGGGTATAGGTACCGTCGAGCGCCTTTTTGTAGGTCTCCAGCGTCGGGGTGGCGGAAGCAAGCAGCAGCAGCGCGTTGTTTCTGGCACAGCGGAACCGAGCCACGTCGCGCGCGTGATACTTGGGATCGCGGTCGGATTTGTAGGTGTGCTCCTGCTCCTCGTCCATGATGATGAGGCGCAGGTTCCGGACGGGCGCGAACACTGCGGAGCGGGTACCGATGACCAGCGTTGCCAAGCCCTCGCGGATACGGCGGTAGGCGTCATAGCGTTCGCCCTGCGAAAGCCCCGAATGAATGACGGCGACCTTTTCTCCGTACCGCGAGCAGAAGATGGACAGCGTCTGCGGGGTCAGGGAGATCTCGGGGAGGAGCAGGATCGCCCCGCCGCCCCCTCCGAGAATGTGATCGAGGATTCCGGTCATGACACAGGTCTTTCCCGAGCCCGTCACGCCGTGGAGCAGTGCCGCGTGCGCCTTTTTGTCGTCCGCCATGCGGATAAGTTCTCCGAGTGCCGCCGCCTGCTCGTCGTTCAGCTGATACTCCTTCGGTTCCGATGCCGCCGGACGGACGGGGTCGCGGAATACGACCTCCTCTCTCACCGAGAGCAAGCCCTTTTCCGTCAACGCTTTCAACTGCGGGCGGGAATAGCGGCGGGGAGGAGTTGTTCCGTCTTCTCCGCCGGTGAAGAATTCCTCCGGCAGCTCCGTACCCTCGGGGAGGGACAGGAAGCATCGGAGAATTTCGCGGTGCGCGGAGGATCGGAGCCGGGGTACGCCGGCGCCCTCTCCGTTTGAAAGGAGGACGGCGGTCTCCCGGTCAGTCGCGAGGCGGTAAAGCCTGCGGACGGTACCCAAATGCGCGGCGTCCGGTGTGGCGGTACAGGTAAAATACCCGAGCCGGGTGAGCTTGCGGCAGAGGGCGGTAAGGGCAGCCGTTGGAATTGCACCGCCGGTTTCGGTACGGAGCCGTCGGACGGTGAGGTCGCCGCACTCCGTGGCGGTCCGGTAAATTGCCGCGAGGGTCTCGTCGGCACCGGAATAGGATCTCCCGGGAACGGGGGCAAAATGCTCCGTGACGGAGCCGAGTGCGAAGGTGGGGACTGCGGCGCGGACGGCGTCTCCGACGGTCGAAAGTGTGGTTTCGGCAAGCCGGAGGCAGAGGTCTGTCATTTCCTCGTCGAGTGCCATACTGCCCGCGAGCAGGTCGTCGATCGGTTTGATATTCTTTGCGTCGGTGGAATCTTTGATTCCGGTGACCAGTCCGATCTTTGTTTTGTTGCCTGCGCCAAAGGGGACCGTGACAAAGGAACCGCGGCGGATGTCCTCCCGGAGCAGGTCGGGGATGCGGTAATCGAACGCCCGGTCGATGGCATAGGGTTGATCGAGCAGGTAAACGGCGGCAAAGGCGGGTTCGCCTTCGGTACGGGGCAGGGGGGATGGTTGCATGGACCGGACTCCTTTCTTTAGTGGTGCGCCTTCCGGCGCGGGGGGGAGGGGGAAAAAATTGAACACTCCGTGTTTTACGGATTTATTTATGTGCTCCGCAGGAGGGGTGAAGTTTTGCTTGTGATTCTTAGTAATCGAAAATCGTTTGTTTTTTGCTCCGCAGGGGCGGCTTTTCCCGACGAATGGAAGATTAAGTTGAACGTTCCGCGTTTTGCGGTTTATCTGCAATAATTTTTTAATATTTGCTACGGAGAGGCATTGAAGTTTCACTTCTGATTTTTCGCAATCAAAAATTGTTTGATATGCGCTCCCCGCGCGGGGGATACCTTTCCCGACGAAGGGAAAGGTATCCGAAAGGTTCGCCCTTCGGGGAGGGGGAACCCTCCCCAAGGGAATGCCCCACCCCTCCGCCCCTGCTTTTTGAGGCAGGGGCGGGGAATGGCGCTCATTTCGCGGAATGGGAAAGGGCGCGGAAACGCCGGGGTGAGCGGAAATGGGGAAGTTGAAACGGGACGTTTGTGTAGCTGAAAGCGATTGTCTTTTATTTCGAGTACCGCGCGCGGATTGCATCGTGGAAAATGATTGCGCGGCACCCGCGCGGGGCGGGAGACGAGGAGTTTCACGGCGGGGGTGCGGGGCTTGTACAGCCGGAATCGCTTATCCGCGGCACGCGGGAGGCGGAAGAATCATTGTGTCCGGCGCGCGGGGAATGGACAGAAGAAGTTTTTCGGGTATCTCTCGCGCGGGTCGGGAACGGGAGTTTCTGCAAGCGCGGCGCGCGATGATTGTATCGTGGTAACGCAAAGAATCTCACCCGCGCGGAGCCGGGAACGGACAGTTCCGGGAGCCGGGCGGAGCGGCGCAACCAATGAAAGAAAGCAGAAAGCGTTCGTTCCCCCGCCCGCCTTTGGGCGCCTCCGGCGCCCTCCCGCCGCGCTTCGCGCGGCTCCGCGGGCGGGGGCTTCCCCGGTTTTGCAGACTCCACCACGTGGGGCCGCTCCGCCCCCGGCATAATGAACATCCTGCACGAAACATAGAATTCCGCGGTTCTTCACGTCGGCTTTTCCGGGTTAATCAACCAGACACAAAGATTCTTCCGCCTCCCGGCTCGCGCGGGTGCTATCCAATCGTATTTCAAAAAACAATCCTCGCGCGGTACTCGAAATAAAAAACAATCGTCTTCCGCTAAACAATCGTCCCGTTTCAACTTACCCGTTTCTGCTTTTGTCGGCGTTTCCGCAATCGTACGCGTCCCGCGAAAGAAGCGACTTTCCCCGCCCCGACATTCACCCCCAGTCGGGGCGGGCAGAGGGTATTCC
>CAKSVQ010000225.1 GCA_934504065.1 uncultured Dysosmobacter sp.
GGCGGAGCCTCCACGGTGAAAGCTCTGGTCAGAATGGCGTGAAGGAGCATGGCAGCGTCCCTGCGGGTAACGATCTCATTTGAACCATCCTCCTCGCCGCAGAGTTGAAGCTCCTTCCCGATGCGAATGCAGTTTTCATGATCGGGCAGCGACGCGCCGCCCACATAGAGTACGCTGTCGTAAACGGGGATCTTGGCTGCGGCAAAGGCGCTTTTGAGCAGCGCTCCCCGGCATAGCGGGGTATTGGGCGCGGAGAGTGCGGTTTCGTTCAGCCAGCCCTTCCGGTAGGACTGCTCCACAGCGCTTTGGCTCAGATCACCCCATGAGCTGCCCTCGGCCTTCATCTCATAGGCCCGGCAGAGCATCATCGCCCACCGCCGCACCGTCACCGGCGCATCCGGGGAAAAGCATCCGTTCCCCGTGCCTTGCGTGATCTCATGCTCCGCAAGATACATCACGCTCTCATAGCAGTCCGCAGTCTCCGGTACGTCCTGAAATGCACCGGATGCCGCCAATGCAGGAACCGTCAGCGACAGCGCCAGCAAAAATGCGGTACAGCATACCGTCAATTTTTTTCTCATCGTTTTCCCCCATTTCACAATAAATAGGACCGGCGCATCGCGTCGGTCCTTCCTGTCAGTTTGTGTAGTAGTCGGGCCTTGCGATAGAGGTGAAGCCCTCCAGACCAGTAACAACCACATTGTTATAGCCGCTGGCGCAGTGAATGATTAGCAATTCTCCGTTTGCGTCCCTGCTACCAACGATGCCCACATGGGAATTATCCGGGTAGAACACCAAGTCACCGGGCTGTGCGTCCGCCCACGAAATATCGGTGCAATAGCTGTGCTGTGCGGTGGCTCCTCCGCCATGACCGATAATGTAGCCGCCACCCGTGGCATTGGAACACCCAATCGACGAATCCACTGCAATCCATCCCGTAGGGGCGGTAGGTCCCTGTGGTGGAGCTGCCTGCCGCCGTGACCTGCCGCAGTTCGCCCCAGCGACTGTCCCAGCCAAGCACCAGTGATTTTCCGCCCCAATAATAATTCACCTTGCCGACAAGAGAACAGGCGGTGCGTACCACCGCCTCGCGATCCGGCGATAGATCTTCCGGCAGATTGCGGATCAGCGCCGCTGTATCCCCGCTGACGGAGTACACATCCTTGATCAGCTCGTGCAGGAGGTCGCGCTGCTCCAGCAGCTCGTCCAGTGCCGCGATCTGATTGCGGTTGAAATGGTAAACTGTTTTCATTTCTTCTGCCGTTTTTGCGGTAATGGTGATATAGAGGTTTCGCTCCGTCCAGCCATCGTCGTCACCGCTGCCGGGATGGTGAATGACCTCGATGCGGTGCGCAATGGTGGTCATGTCCCAAAAAACCGCTTTCAGCCGCACGATGCGGTCGGCATCCATTGTGGCTACATCTGCGGCGTCTACATCGGCTCCAGCAACCTTTACCGCGAACACCGCCAGCACCTCTACCCAATCGGCAGCTTGTCCGTCAACAGAGATGGAATCATAATCATCTGCCGTTTGCAGGGTTTCCAGCCGCTCATTGAAATCATAATTGACCTGCGCCACCGCAGCGGAGAGCGGCACGACGCCAGCCTCCCGGCTTTCGTTGGAAAAAAGGATGCCGAAGGGTGACGCCACGATTGCCGCCACGAGAATCACCGTCAGGAGCAGCACCAGTACCACCGCACCGCCGCCTGCGGTCAGGAGGGAGCTGACCGCAGATGCCACACCCCGGCCCACGGCCTTTATCGCCTGCACCGCTGTTCCACCCAGCTTCTTTGTGGCATTTCCACCGTTCTTTACAGAGTCCTGAAGCATCGCCCGCCGTGCCTTTCTCTGCGCTGCCGCCCTTGCGCGGCGCGTGATGATTGCATTGTTCGGCGCTGCGTGGTCAGTTGGTCGAACACGCATGATGCACGTGGCCTTGGTCATGACCTGTCCGCTCTTTGGGGCAGGAGCACCCTTGACCGATGCGCCCAGAATTGCCTTTCTGCGGAGTGGTCATTGTGCCTCCACGGTTTGACCGTGGAGGCGTAAAAGGGCTTTCTGTTGTTCTTCTTTCGGCAAGGTTCCGCCGATAGGCGGCTTTTGCGTCCTGTATGGCTTTCTGCCGCCCACGCTCCTGCGGGGCGGCATTTGCACTTTTTGTCCCTCCGCGACTTTGCGGAGAAATGGTCTGATTTCCGACTTTATCTCGTGCGGCGTGTGATTGCAGCGTATCGGACAGGCCCCTTTCTGTCGGCGTCACGCTGTCCATGGTTTCGAGCGTTTCTGTCGCAGTACGGCTTTCCGACGCACTATTCTTACCTTGCCATTTCTGCTCCTAATAGCGCTTTATCATACGCCGCGAGGCATCCGCTGCCCCAGATGCGCCACGGCGCATATTTCTCTCTACACGGTCGGTGGCGTAGTGCACAGGATCATGGCTCTCCGGCTCCTTTTCCCGCTGCCGTTTGTCCATGTGCTGTTTCAGCAGGGAATCTGCGTCTTTAGGCGCGGGGTTCTTCAGCTTTGCCTTTGGCGTGTCCATGCCGGGTTTAATTTTTAAGTCCCGCATGGCATCAGTCCTCACCTGGCGTTTTATGCAAAGCTTTGTTTTCCACGCTGATCTCTGCCGCCTTGATGGAACGGGGAATTTCGCTTGCAAACACATGACCGCCATAGCTCTTGCGGACAAGTGCGTTAATCTCCCGTGCCAATGTGGTGCGGCTATCCACCATCGTTAGCACAATGCCGTCCACCTCCAGCTTCGGGTTGAGCTGCCGTTTCACGCGGGTGATGGTTCGCAAAAGCTGCTCCAG
>CAKSVQ010000226.1 GCA_934504065.1 uncultured Dysosmobacter sp.
CCTGGGAAGTGCCCGTCACCCTGCCCACCGACACCCACGCCGCATATCCCATGGGCCTCAGCGCCGATCTGGGCGTGTCCAAGACCGGCGGCTTCAACTAAACGAAGCGCCGATATCTCCGATAACCATATACAACCATATACGACAGCCAAACTCGTGCAGGGGGCCGGTGCTGCGGCACCAGCCCCCTTGTCACATTTGTCCTTTCTGAGGATCCGCCCCTGGGAATGTAAGAAAACGAGGTGAGTGATGATACAGGCACTGAACCTTCCAAAGAAAGTTTATTTCAAGACTGGCTGCACCCCGGTGGCCCTGCGGGAGCTGGGGGAGATCTACCATTGCAGCCGTGCCCTGCTGGTGACGGACCCGGAACTGTACCGGGCCGGGATCGCCGCGCCGGTGGTAGACCTGCTGCGCAGGCAGGATATCCGGACGGCCGAATTTTTCACCATAGGCAAGCGGGTGTCCTTTGCGGACCTCCGCAGCGCGCTGCCCAAGCTGCATGAGTTCCAGCCGGATGTCATCGTGGGCGTAGGCGGCAGCAATGCCATGAGCGCCGCCAAGGCGCTGCTGGCCCTGTACCAGGACCCGGAGCTGGACCTGGCGACTGCGTCGGCGGACCCGGCACGCATCCCGGTATGCACCAAGGTCAAGCTGGTGCTGATCGCCACCAATTTTTCCAGCGGCGCCCAGAATTCTCCCTTTGCCATCCTGGAAAATGATGAGGGGCGGAGCTGCACGCTGAAAAGCATCCATCTGCTGCCGGAGATCTCCGTGACAGATGCGGATTTTACCGCCACGCTGACGGCGGAGCAGGTGAGGACCTGCGCCATGGAGATCCTCTCCCATGCGGCCAGGGCTTATCTGGACCCTAATTGTACGGAGTTTACCGACGGCATGCTGACGGAAGCCATTGCGGCGGTGCTGAAATACACCCGGTATGCGGTAAAGGGTTGTCCCGCCGCCCGGGAAAAGCTCCACAACGCGGCGGCCCTGGCCGGGGCCTCCTATGGAAACATCGTGGATGCGGTGACACCGCGCCTGCCCTATTTCCCCACGGAAAAAGAGGTGTCCATCAACGACAACGACGTGCGCTGCGCCGAGCTGGCGGAGCGCCTGGGCTTTGACAGCTGCCGGGCTTTGTTCGCCGCCTGTCAGGCCCTGTGATCCGGACAAATACTATTCCGACAGCCAAAGAGGCGCCGTGCTGACCCAGCACGGCGTTTCTTCATTCAAAATTTAACAGGAAAAACCTATACAGATGGCAGGTGATTGTGGTATGCTGATAAGCAAAGCGGCCGAAGGGGCGGAAAGCCGCCCATACGGGTGTACCGGCCGGTTATTTCCGGAGAATGACGAAAGGAATACAGAAAATGGAACAGACACAGAAGGTTTTTTATCTGGAAACACATTCCCAGAATCCGTACTACAATCTGGCCTTTGAAGAATATGTGCTGACACACCGGCGGGAGGGGGAATATCTCCTGCTGTGGCAGAATGACAACACCATCGTGGTGGGGCAGAATCAGAATACCGAGGCGGAGATCAATCGTCCCTTTGTAGAGGAGCACCACATCAATGTGGTCCGGCGGTCCACTGGCGGCGGCGCCGTATACCATGATCTGGGCAACCTGAACTACTCCTTCATCACCGACGCCGGAGAGCTTCAGGAGCTGGCTATGCAGCGGTTCACCGCGCCGGTGGTGGAGGCACTGAAGGGCCTGGGACTCAACGCGGAGGCCTCGGGCCGGAATGACATTCTGGTGGAGGGCCGCAAGGTCTCCGGCACGGCCCAGCGGGTCAGCCATGGCCGCATCCTGCACCACGGCACCCTGCTGTTCGATTCCGACCCCAGCGCGGTGGCGGGGGCGCTGAATGTGGACCCCACCAAATTCCAGTCCAAAGCGTCCAAGTCCGTCCGCAGCCGTATCGGCAATATCCGGGAGTTCCTGCCCACGGATATGGACCTGTCCGCCTTCTGGGAGTATCTGAAGAAATTCTTTGCGGGCAGCGGCATTGTTAACGACAGCCTCAGCGCCGAGGAACTGGCGGCTGTTGAAAAGCTGAAAACGGAGAAATATGACACCTGGGAGTGGAACTATGGCCGCTCTCCGAAGTACAATGTGAATAATAAGCGCCGCTATGAGGCCGGCGGCGTGGAGTTCCAGGCGGATGTGGCCGGCGGCGTGATCCAGGAGATCACCTTCTACGGCGATTTCCTCGCTGTCTGCTCCCTGGAGCCTCTGACAGAGGCCCTGAAGGGCTGCGCCTTCCGCAGGGAGGACGTGGCGGCGGTGCTGGACCGCTTTGACCTCCGGTCCATGTTCGGCGGCATCACCAAGGAGGAGCTGCTGGACCTGATGTTCATGATCTGACAAAAGGCCTTTTCAGAGTTCGGAGCAATGCGCGGGCTCGCCATCAACCGGCAAGGGCAAATACGCCTGTTTCCCTCCTTTGCTTTCCAATCAAAACCATTTGCACAACAAACTTGCACCAAAAAAAAGACGACTTGCGTTGCAAGTCGTCTTTCTTTTTCCTCAAGTTGACGAAAATATGCGCCTACTCCAAAGTCCCCGTCCCCTCAACCCGCAAACCAGCGAAGCGTTTGCCGGACGAAAAGCGAGGCGCAGCAGAATGAGTGAACGATGAGCTTTTATAAAAAGCTCGTCGCAAGCAATATGACGCTTGCGACGAACTGTCGGGTGTTGACAGAAAAGATGCGTTCTAGAAAATGCACCACTGTTCAGTCTGTTGAGTCAAGTATTCCACAGCTGACGATTTAGCATAAACCGAAGGATTACGGCTAAAAAG
>CAKSVQ010000227.1 GCA_934504065.1 uncultured Dysosmobacter sp.
TACATACACCATGGAAGTTGCCGGGCTGAAGCGGCAACTTCCGATCTGTAAGGTCACGGATGACCTGTATATTGGCGCGTTTATCTGTTTCGGCGATGCGGAGTTGACGGTGGCCTGCGCACGGGAACTTTTGAAGCTGGTTCCCGCTGACAGCTACGATTATATTTTCACGGCCGAGGCCAAAAGCATTCCTTTGATTCATGAGATGGCCCGCCAAACCGGGGCGGAAAAGTACTTCATTGCTCGGAAGGGCCCCAAGGTCTATATGCCGGATCCCATTCACGTGGAGGATCAGTCGATCACCACGGCTGGCACCCAGAAGCTTTATCTGGGCCGGGACGATGCCGATTTGATTCGCGGCAAGCGGATTTTGATCATGGATGATGTGATCTCCACTGGCGGCTCGCTGGCTGCAATGGAAGCGTTGGTTGCACAGGCTGGCGGTATTGTGACGGGCAAGATTGCCGTTTTGGCGGAGGGTGACGCCCAAAAGCGGGCAGACATCAAGTTTTTGGCGCCTCTGCCCGTATTCAATGCGGATGGTACGGTCAAAGAATAAGGAAGAAGCGACGCGCTGTCATAAGGATAAGCGCGTCGCTTTTATCATTGCAGGAGGAATGTAGATGAAAAATCGAACCGTTTATTGGCTGCCCAAGCGGAATTTTCTGGTCTGGGCAGCCATAGGCTGGATGGCGCTTTCCGCCTTGCTGCGTGTGATCTGGGCGACGGGGGAACAGGATATCCCCGCAGCTGTGTTCTGGTTTCAGGTCGTGCTGCCATTGCTGGCAAACGTCAGCTTTGCTGCTATTGTCCTGCGGGACGGGCAGGATCGGCTGTATCGGGCGGCGATCCCGGTCTGTCTGGGATGTGTGTTTTTTGCTGTGAAGGCATTAAGCTTTCCATCCGCTGTACATACAGTGCTCTGTCTGTGCCTTTATGCACTGGTAGCGGGACTCTTCACCGCCACAGTAACGGGCCGGGTGCCCACGCAAAAGCCGCTGTGGCTGTTGTTTGGCCTGCCGATGCTCTATCACATTTTCGTGGAAGACCCGGAAAAAATCGGATGGCCCGTGCACGATTGGCTGCCGGAGCTGAGTGTGCTTTCCTGCATGGCGGCACTGCTGTGCCTGTCGTTCGCCATGAAAAAGCGGCGGCTGGCGGCAGGGGAAACGGCATTGCGTTTTGGCGACCGCAATGATGGCCGCCGCTTGCGGACGCTTTCTCCCATTTTCGCGGTATCGCCCTATCTGCTGAAAACCCGCAACACCTCGCAGAATCTGGTGGCTGACCATATTGAAGCCACAGCGGTTGAACAGTATATCTCAGAGAAACGAAAGGCAGGCCTGAAGAATTTTGGCGTGCTCCACGTACTGCTGGCCGGATACGTCCGCACCTGCGCCCGCTATCCCGGACTGAACCGTTTCATTGCCGGGCAGCATATTTTCACCCGCGGGCGGGAAATCGAAATCAACATGACCATCAAAAAAGAAATGTCCACCGATTCGCCGGACACTGTCATCAAGGTGACATTCGATCCGGCTGACACGGCAGACATTGTGTATCGGCGGTTTTACGCAAAGGTACGGGAAGTCAAGGACGCGCCGCTGGACACAGGTTTTGATGATCTGGCCGGGCTTCTGCATTTGATCCCGGGGATTTTATTGAAATTTCTGGTATTTATTCTTCAAACAATGGACTATTTTGGCCTGTTGCCCCGGTTTTTGACAAAGTTGTCTCCGTTCCACGGGTCCTTGTACGTTACATCGATGGCGTCGCTGGGTATCGCGCCCATCTACCATCATCTTTACGATTTTGGAAATGTGCCTGTGTTTATTTCCATCGGAAAGAAGCGGCGGGCCTATGAGATACAGCGGGACGGAACCGTGGTACGCCGCAAATATATCGACTGCAATTTCGTTACGGATGAGCGGATCGTAGACGGCTTCTATTTTGCTTCCTGTCTGCGCTATCTTCACCAGCTTTTGTCCGATCCCTGGCAGCTTGACATCCCACCGGAGGAAGTCATGGCGGATCAGCCGTGAGATTTCTTATAGGTGAGATAGCCTTCCAGAATAAGCGTGGCTGCCACTGCATCGACCACTTTTTTCCGTTTTTTCGCGTTTTTCCCGCTGGACATCAGAATCTGGTGGGCGTCGATCGTGGTGCGCCGTTCATCCCAGAGCGTCACCGGAAGGGAAGTGGCCTCCTCCAGCAGGGCCTTCATGGCGTGGGCTTTTTCCGACCGGGGACCACGCGTACCGTCCATATTGATGGGGTGGCCCAGCACAAGCTCTTCGACCTGATGCTCTCTGGCCAGCGCGGCGACCTGCTGTGCAACCGCGTCGGGTCGATAGGCGTTGATAACAGTGGTAAATCCGGCTAAAAATCCGGTGGGGTCCGATATGGCGATGCCAGTGTGGGCATCGCCATAGTCAATAGCCATGATACGCATAGAGCAGTTCCTCGTTTCCTAGAATTGACTTTCATGATAGCATATGGCCACATCGGTTGCAAGCGCTGTGGAAAATGGGAAAATTTCCTGATTTTTTTCAAAAAAGCAGTTGACCGATGCGCGTGCCTGTGGTATACTCAACCTACCTGTGAAAAAGGGCTTTGTTGTTGTGCGCGTTTTTCGCTTTTCGGGTGCGGCAGCCGAGTACCGACCATGCAGGGAGGCAGTCGGTATCCCCGGCGGGGCCGGGAATGATACCAATAATAAGGAGGTGCCGTTAGATGCGCGTTAAAGTCACTTTGAGATGCAACGAGTGCAAGCAGAGAAACTACAATACGATGAAGAACAA
>CAKSVQ010000228.1 GCA_934504065.1 uncultured Dysosmobacter sp.
GCCAGGTTCACCATGACCCACTTCATGGCCAGGGCGTCGTTGTTGGTCTGCCACAGCTGATAGACGGTGGTGGAAATCGTGGCGGTCTTGCCGGGGGTGTAGCCCGCGATCATGGAGGTGGCGCCGTATTCTCCCAGAGCCCTGGCAAAGGCCAGCACCGTACCCGCCAGGACGCCCTGGCGGCAGCAGGGCATCCGCACCCGCCAGAAGATCCAGGTATTGGACAAGCCCAGGGTCTGGCCGGAGTAGGCCAGCGTTTCATCGAAGGCTTCAAAGGCCCCCCGGGCGGTGCGGTACATCAGGGGGAAGATCACCACGGCGGTGGCAAAAATAGCGGACCACCAGGTCATGACCACCTTCACGCCGAAACGGCTCAGCAGCCACGCGCCCACGACGCGCTTGGGGCCCAGCAGACGCAGCAGCAGGTAGCCGATGACCGTGGGAGGCAGCACCAGCGGCAGCGTCAGTACCACGTCCAGCACGCCCTTCAGCAGACGGGGCAGCCGGGCGATGTAATACGCCGCGACGATCCCGGCGAAAAAGACGATCACCGTGGAAATAGCCGCAACACGCAGCGAGTTCCATAAGGGAAACCAATCCATATGTGACCTCCTAGAGTATAAGGGTTCGGAGATCCGGCGATCTCCACGGGCCTGTGGCCCGCCGCGTCAGCGGCGTCAAGCGTTTTGCCTGCGGCAAAACCTTGGTGCGGCGGAATTCATTTCTGCCGCGCTGGTTTCATCAGGGTTCCCATTGGGCGGTATCGCCCAATGGGATGGGCGCCGCGACCCGCAACGAGTTCCATAGTGGAAACCAATCCATACTTGACCTCCTAGAGTATCCTTCAACGGGAAGGAGAGGTGTGTGCGGAGAACCCAGACGGGGTTTCAATACGCATTCTGATTACAGCAACGCCGCAGGCTTTGCACCGCGCACGGTGCAAACAATGAAAATCGTTTTTTGACGCGACATGCGCGTGGCAAAAAACACTTCTCACGAAGCAAGTGTCGAAGGCCGCTCACTTGACGTGAGCGGCCAAGGCACGGCGCGCAGTGCGCCCTTTACTAATGGAAAAGTCTATATGACTTTTCCATTAAGCAGCGGGAGTGAATCCCACAGACTCAAAGACTTGCATGGCCGCATCGGTCTGGAGGTAATCCAGGAAGGCCTGGGCAGCCTCTTCCTTTTCGCCCTGCATGACGGCGGCGGGATAGATGACCTGGCCGCACATCTCGGCAGTGGCGCTGTCCACCACGGTGAGACCGGCGGAGAAAGCGTCGGTGGCATAGATGATGCCGCAGTCGGCTGATGCCTCGCTGACCTGGGAGGTGACCTCCTTCACGTTGTTGCCGTAGGTCAGGACACCGACGCTGACCATAGCTTCCTCATCCAGTCCGTAATAGTCAAAGATCTTCAGCGTGTACTGGCCCACAGGCACATCGCTATTGCCAATGGCCAGCAGCACATCACCGCCCTTCAGCAACTCGGCAAGCTGGTCAAAGCTTTCAACGCTCTTGGGGTTGCCCTCGGGAACAGCCAGGGTGACCTTGTTTTCCAGCAGGTCAACCCGGCTGTCGGTGACAATCAGGTCATAGCCGTTTGGATTCTTGTCGGCATCGCCCTTCAGGCTGCCGTCCATGGCGTTCATCTGCGTAGGAGCGGCGGAAATGAACAGGTCGCAGTCGGCGCCCTCCTTGATCTGCTTGAGCAGGGTGCCGGAGGAATCGAAGTTATATGTAACGGTCACGTTGGGGTTGTTCTGCTCGTACATTTCCTTGAGCTGGTTCATGGTCTCCGTCATAGAGGCGGCTGCGAACACGATCAGCTCCACCGGCTCACCGGCGGTGGCTTCCGTGGGGGCGTTGTCCTGCGTCTGGGAACCGGCGGCGGCGTCGGCACTGGTGTCGGCCTTGGAGCCGCAGGCGGTGAGGGACAGGGCCAGGCTCAGGGCCAGCAGCAGGGACATAAACTTTTCCATCTGAATACTTCCTTTCATCGGTCTTACCAAGTTTATATTCACTCTGCGAGGAGCAAATTGCGTGATACTCACTTGAGATAAACGCTTGAGGAAAGCAAGAGCGCATAAAGCGCTCTCGCTTTTATTTTCCGAAGGGGCAGTTGGGCCAGTGGCAGGGCTTGCAGCCCAGGCACAAACCGCCCTCGCCCATCACGGCGAAATCCGCCTTGGTCATCTCCACACCGGCGGCGATGCTGGGCAGGGCCAGGTCGAAAATGGTGGCCCCGGCATACATGACGCAGCCGGGCAGGCCCATTACAGGCGTTCCATCCTCGAAATAGCCCAGCAGGAACATGGCGCCGGGCAGCACCGGGGCGCCGTAGGTGACGATCCGTGCGCCGCTTTGCTTGATGCCGCCGGGGGTGTTGTCGTCCGGGTCCACGCTCATACCCCCGGTGCAGAGGATCACATCCGCGCCGGTTTCCCGGGCCTCGGCCACGGCGTTGGCCACATTGTCCACGCCGTCGCCGGAGTAGGCCACAGAGACCGTTTCAATGCCGTAAGCCGCCAGCTTCTCCCGCACCACCGGGGTGAAGGTGTCCTGAATGAGGCCCTTTTTCACCTCGCTGCCGGTGGCCACGATAGCGGCGGTTTTCTTCACATAGGGCAGCAGCTCCAGCAGGGGCGCTGTCCCCGCCGCCGATTCGGCGGCTGCCAGTTTCTCTTCCTGGATGATGAGGGGAATGACCCGCATACCCGCCAGCTTGTCCCCCTTTTTCACGGCGGTATTGCCCTTTCGGGTGGCGATCATGACATCCTCCAGGGAGTTGACGGCGATGAGG
>CAKSVQ010000229.1 GCA_934504065.1 uncultured Dysosmobacter sp.
CGGTTCTATGCCAGCACCAACGGCATCACCGCCTCCGGTGACACCGACGGAGAGGGGCTGGGAACTTTCTGGCTGGATAGTCCGTTTTTCAGCAGCGGCCAACAGTTGACGCTCTGCATCACCCGCGTAAAATGGAGGTACAAAACCGGGTCGGAGGTCTATTTGAATCTAAGAAACAACTCCGTCGAAAACCTTCCTGATGGCGTACAGTTTCTTGGCGCCGAGGAACGCAGCAACGGTTGGGTCGTTTCCTTCTCTGCGCCGTTCGAAACGGATCATATGATGTACAGCCTGTTTCAGACGGCTTATGACACCGACGGGGAGGAGCATCCAATCACGCAGACCTCCGGGACCTTTGGCGTGAAAGATCCGGTCACCGGAAAACGCACCGATACGGAAACCCGGTTCACCGAGTGCTTCCCGCTGGAGAATTTCCACGGCGACGAAATCTATTTGAAACCCGTATTCAGCTGTGTTACCGATTTGGATGTACCGCTTTCTATCTCAATCCTGCCCACACCATAAGCACGGCATATAAAACCGCTGTTTCGTTACCCCTACGAAACAGCGGTTTTTATTTTCCAAGCGATTATGAGACACATCAGCCCCCTCCGTCGCATAGGTTTTCTCGGGAGGGATGCGGATGGCAAATCAGCCAGAACTGCTGTACTGTCAGGGAAGCGATAAAATGGATCAGAACGGACTATTTCTATACGAAAAAGCCGTTTTGGAAGAATTGCTGCGGCAGGGATTTCTCAACGAAATACAGTTCAGGCATTGCGTACAGAAATTGGAGCGGTACATTTAGCGGCTCCGGCAGTGTCAAACAAAAGGGAGGGATTTTGTGCTAGAGGTAGCGGCGTACTGCCGCGTGTCCACGGATAAAGAGGATCAGGCAAATTCATTTGAAGCTCAGCAGCGTTATTTCCGTGAATATATCGAGCATCAGCCGGATTGGGAGCTACAAGGTATTTATGCCGACGAAGGCCTATCCGGCACATCCACCCGCAAGCGCGTGGAGTTCAATAAAATGCTCCGTGCGGCGGAGATGGGACAAATCGACCTGATCGTAACCAAGGAGGTCAGCCGCTTTGCCCGCAATACAGTGGATGCGCTGGAGATCACCCGCAGCTTACGGCGGCGCGGCATCGGTGTGCTGTTTTTGAATGATAACCTCAACACGCTCTCCAACGATGGCGAACTGCGCCTGACGATCATGAGCTCCATAGCACAGGATGAGAGCCGAAAGACCTCTGAACGCTCCAAATGGGGGCAGACGCGCAGCATGGAAAAAGGGGTGGTCTTTGGCGGCTCACTGCTGGGCTACGATGTGATCGGCGGAAAAATGGCCGTCAACCCGGAGGGAGCGAAAATCGTCCGGCTTATCTTCCATAAGTACCTGCAAGAGGGAAAGGGATGCGGCACCATTGCGCGGGAGCTGCGGGAGGGCGGTATTCTCAGCAGCAAGGGCAACTGCCTCTGGTCCTCGGCCACGATAACGAAAATCTTAAAAAACGAAAAATACTGCGGTGATTTGATTCAGAAAAAGACTTACACGCCGGACTTTCTGACCCATGAGAAGAAGTACAACCACGGCAACGAACCGCTGGTAGAGTTGAGGGACCACCACGAAGCCATCATCGACCGTGAAACATGGCAGGAAGTGCAGATGGAATTGCGTCGCCGCAACACGGCAAAGGGCAGCAGGGGACACGGCAACCGCTACCCGCTGTCCGGCAAAATTCGCTGCGGCGAGTGCGGCAAGAGCTTCGTCAGCCGCGCGAAAAAGCGCAAGGACGGTAGTTCTTATCGCCGCTGGTGCTGTTTCACTGCCGCCAACGAGGGGCTGCGGCGCACCAATGGCGCCGGAAACCCCATGGGGTGCAGTGTTGGGCGGCAGATACGAGACGATCTCGCGATAGACCTTTTGCGGCGCTGCGTGAACGCCGTGGCGCTGGATAAGGAAGCCTTCATATCAAGCTTTACCCGTATCGTAGAGGGAGTTCTGGCATCCGGTGAGAGCTGTGAGGAACAGGAGCTGCGGCGGATGGAACTGGAGCTTCAAAAGCTGCAAGCCCGCAGTGACACCATCCTTGACCGCTTTTTTGACGGGAGCATCTCCAAGACCGACTTTCAGCGGGCCAAAGCCCGCTGTGAAAGTGAAATACACCGGGTACAGGAAAGAATTGCCGCCATTCAGCAGCGGCAAGCTCTGAACGCTGACTCATGGTCCATAAAACCGGACATTCACGCCGCCATCTCCAACATTGTCAACGGACGCACAGCAAGCGATGCTTTTTATGGTCATTTACTGGAGCAAATGACCGCATATCAGGACGGCAGGGTAGAGGTGGCCCTGAATTTGCTGCCCGCCAAGTGGACGTATGTGCTGGATGGACTGAAAAAATACCGGGCAAAAACAGAGGTACATAGCGCTTCCTCTGTGCCGATGTCAGTCAGTAGTCCTTTTAACTCTGGATATGGCATGGAATAGCGTTGAGAGAGGTAACGCAGGGAAGCGCCCAGCTCACCGTCCGGGCCTCCATACTGGCTGATGATCAGTGCCGCCAGCTTGGGGTTCGTATTTTTGATCTTAACCGGGTATTGCAGCTTCTTCTCATAAATAAACATCAGCCATTCGCTCCTTCCTCCCAAGGCCACGGGTCTTTCAGCCATGCGTAGCCTTCTTCTGGGGTGAGATCCGTTTGCAGCAGCGGCCCATAGAGCTTTTGATATTTTGCCCGGCCTTCTTGCGCCAGCTGGATATAAGACCAGTAAAGCTGCAAAACCTCCTGATCC
>CAKSVQ010000230.1 GCA_934504065.1 uncultured Dysosmobacter sp.
GACGAGATCATGCACTTCTTCTCGGTTTACAAGCAGCTGGAAAACAAGCAGACTGCGGTCAAGGAGCTGTTCACGACCGAAGACGCAAAAGAGATCATCCGCGAGGCAATGGCTTCCTACGACCGCAAATACGGCGACCGCAAGGCGGGTAACTGATACGGACGGCGATGGAACAGATCTATACCATTGAGGTCAACGAGGCGTTTGAGGCAAGCGAGAGAGACGCCGCCTGCGGCTGTCCCATGTGTACTCTGTACAACAAACTTGAGGAAAACGAGCTGGAGATCATCCTCGGCGCGTCCATGATGGAGCCGGATGTCCGTATCCGTACCAACGAGCGGGGCTTCTGCCGCACGCACTACGACATGATGTTTGTGCGCAAGAACCGCCTCGGCATGGGACTGACGCTGGAAAGCCACTTGAACGAACTCAAAAAAGAGATCCGGAGCGGCGGATTTGCGTCGCGTCCCGGCGAGAAGCCGCTGAAGCGCATCGGCGAGCTGGAGAAGTCCTGCTACGTCTGCGAGCGGATCGATGTCAATTTCACGAAAATGACGGATACTGTCGTCTACCTCTGGCAGCACGACGAGACCTTCCCGCGGAAGGTCAAGGCGCAACCGTATTTCTGCCTGCCGCACTACCGGTTGCTTCTCTCCTACGGAAAAGAGCATCTGCCGAAGAAGCTGTTCCCCGATTTCGCGGGAGACCTTGCTTCGGTGGTGGAGCCCTATCTTGACAAATTGTCCGAGGATGTTTCCTGGTTCTGCAAAAAATTCGATTACCGGTACCATGAGGAGCCGTGGAAGGATTCCCGGGACGCGGTGGAGCGGGCGATCCGCTTTCTCCGCGCCGACCTGCACCGGGGAGAGGGAACAAAATGATCGATCTTCTGGAAATGCACAAATTCTATATTCTCCGCCACCTGCATGCGGGCGACGTTGCGGTCGATTTCACGATGGGCAACGGACACGACACCGAGTTTCTCTCCAAAACCGTCGGAGAGAGCGGACGCGTGTACGCGTTTGACGTGCAAAAGAGCGCAGTGGAATCCACAAGAGAGCACCTGCGCGCGGCGGGCTGCCCCGAGAACTACACGCTCATCCACGCCTCGCACCACCTTGTCCTTGATTACGTCAAGGAACCGATCAAGGCGGGAATGTTCAATCTCGGCTGGCTTCCCGGCGGGGACAAGTCCATCACCACCATGCGGGAAACGACTATGCCCGCAATCGAGGCGGCAATCAGCCTGCTTGACAAGGACGCGATCCTGAACATCGCCGTGTATCCGGGACACCCGGAGGGCGACGCCGAGGGGCATATGATCGACGAGTACCTGCGTTCTCTCAGCCGCTTCAAGGTATCGGCGACCAAGGTGCAGATCATCAATTCGCCCGCGTCCCCGTACTTTTTCATGCTGGAGACCAAATAAGTTGCCGTATTCCGTGCATGGCGGATGACACCGGCATTTTGCCCCGTGAGAAGGAAAAAGCCAAACTGCCGGGATCCCCGTAAAGCGGGGACCTCGCCACTTTCAATGAGGCGCAGTGCCGCCTCTTGCCGCCGTTGGCGGTGAAACCGATGAGGATACCGAAACGATGAAATTTTCTTTTGTGAATGTAAAACGCGTTGCCGCCACTCTTGCGGCGCTTCTTTTCGTGCTTCCCCTGGTCGCTTCCTGCGCGGGAAAGCCGACCGAATCTTCCACTGATCCGCAGGACACGGTCACCGATCCCGACACCGGAACGGAGACCGAAGCGCCGCCCGTTTCTTATGATTACGCGTTCCGCGCGGATCTGTCCCGGTATCTGCCTTACCTCAACCCGGAGGGCGGGAAGCTGGTGCTTGCCAACAAGCAGACCCCGGTCGGAAAGGATTTTGATCCCGGCTCGGTCGTGACGCTCGACAAGTCCTTCTGCCTGTACGGAAAAGAAATTCAGATGGAAGAGACGGCGGCAGAAGCGCTTTATGCCATGCTGACTGAAATGCGTGCCGAGGGGATCACGGATACCTATGCGACGAGCGGGTACCGCTCCTATGCGCGGCAGGAGTATCTGTTCAATTATTATCTGCAAAAAGAATCCGATGCTCATCCCGACTGGTCATCCGAACAGGTGAAGGAATATGTGCTGTCCTATTCGGCGTATCCCGGAACCAGCGAGCATCAGACCGGGCTGTGCGTGGACCTGATGACCACCTCCATGGGGGAACTGTTCAATTACGCAAGCGAATACGGTGACGGCACAAAGCCGGGGTTTGCGGAAACCTCCGCGTACCCGTGGCTCCGGGAAAACGCCTACAAATTCGGCTTTATTCTGCGTTACCCCGAGGACAAAGTGGACGTGACGGGGTACTCCTACGAATCATGGCATTACCGCTTTGTCGGGCAGGCGGCGGCGAGAGCCATCCACGACGGAAACCTGACGCTTGAGGAATACCTCGCCGGGGCAAAGAACTGATTCCGGAGACGGACGTCCGGCGCGGCGCGGTTGATGCGGGTGTACGAAGCCGGACGGATGCAATAGCCTGCGACACCGACAATCTGCGGAAAATCCTCCGGTGGATATCCGGAAATCAAAGAACCTCCTGCGACAGAATGGTCAGATTCGTCGCGGGAGGTTCTTTTTGTTTTGGGAGAGCCCTCCCGTTTGCCCGGATGCAATCAAAAATTCGCGGGCAAGGGAGGGGAGGTGTGCCCGGTGTCGGAAAAGACAAACTCAAAAAGTCATCCGGGCAAGGGCAGGAGAAACCCGTGCCCGACTTGAAAAGAAAATCTGAAAAAGTCA
>CAKSVQ010000231.1 GCA_934504065.1 uncultured Dysosmobacter sp.
TCCTTTTCCGCACATGGAGGATGGTACGCTGCTTTGTAAGCTTGGCCAGCGTTTCCTCCGTGCGGGTCTGGAAGCGTTCCATCTCCGCCTCATCGGTGATCCCATTCTCCCGCAGGAATGCGAACTGCTCACGGTACCGCTCAAAGCGCATGACTTCCCGCCGAAGGTGCGGTGTCATGCGGGGCGGATACTCCCGCTTTTCGATCTTCCCCAGCAGGTAGAGGTAATGGACATAGAGGGCCAGAAGGCCGCTGTACTTCGGATGCTTCTGATACGGCTGATACCTTGGCCGGGCGATCACCGCAGGCCGTCTGCCCGCCTCGATCTCCGCGAGGTTGCCCCGGATCGCCGCCCGGATACCATCCTCCGTGAACAGCGGGTCCCGTCTGCCGGGATACTGGAAGCGCTCCTGCCCCCGTAGGCGGAACCCCAGCCTGCCGCCATGGTAGATCTCATAGCCCATGTGCTCCATCAGCAGAAAGAAGTGGCCCAGGTCGTTAGCGTCCTGGATAGCGGCCCGAAGGTCCGCCTCCAGCAGGGATCGGAAGGTAGGCTGTCCCTTGGACTGCCGCAGCCATTCCACATAGCTGACCGCCTTCGCCGGTTCCCCGGACAGAAGGACGGACAGGCCATGCTCCCGGCAGAGCCGGTCTGAGATGCCACGGATCTGCTGGTAGTAGCTCTTGGCACTACTATGATACTTCTCTCCTGTGAGCTGATTGACGGAGTTGAATACGATGTGCGCATGGATGTGGTCCCGGTCCGTGTGGACGCCGATGACCGCCTGATACCCCGGCAGATGCTCCCGCACGAATTCCTGTGCGATCTCCAGCGCCAGCTCCGGGCGGATCTCGCCGGGGCGAAAGGACTGGATGATGTGATAGAGCTGTACCCCGTCCGTCTTGTTCCACCGCTGCTTGACGGCAGACATATCACGGCAGGCCGTTGCCGCCAAGCAGCCCTGTGCGGCAGTGAGGACCCGCTCCTCCGTCTTATCGCCGTTGAGGACATAGTCGATGGCTTGCCGCAGTCCGCCCCGGCGGGCAAGGATCTTTGTGACTGCCATCAGGGATCCGCCACCTTCGCCATCTTCTGCTCAACAGCCCGCATCAGGAGCTTCAGCTCCCGCATGTCATCCTTCGTCGCAAAGCCTGCGTTGGCTTTCCTTGCGATCTGGTTGATGTTGGTGCCGATGCGGTTGATCTCCGTATATAAGTCGTGCAGCTCCTTCGGCGGCCGCTGACGGATGGTCACGCCGCAGATGAGCTCCCGCAGCACCGCGCTGACCGGCAGGCCGGAGGCCGCGCAGAGCTTTCGAAGCTTCCGCCACTCCTCCTCGGTGAGCCGGGCAGATACCATGTGTTCCTTCCTCGTCCCTTTCCCCTCCTTTCCGCGGCCCAGGGCCGCGATTCTCCCCGCCCGCAGGCGGCATTAGGGACCGGGGCATCCCCGGCAAGCGCGTTTGTCATACAAACGCTATGCTTGCGCCAGCGCCGCCCACGGCGGCGTTGGCTTCCGCCCCGCGGGGCGAGGTTTATTTCTCAGCGGTATTGTGATTTTGACTCCAGGCGGGCCACGCCCGCCTCTCTTCTCAAAAAAAGAAATTAATAACCAAAACCTCCCTCCTACTGCAGGGTGTCAAACACACACCCTTGATAACGAAAGCAGGGTGTCAACTTGACACCCTGCTCCTGAAAAATATCATCATAGGGAGCCGCTTCGTTTCCCTATAAAATAACCATTGCAGACGCGCCATTTTCCCGGCGTTCTGCCCGTTGGTGATCCAGCAAGCAAAAAATCTTCGGAATACTCTGCTCTCGCCCCTTTTCCGCCCTTCCGCTTGACAAAACATGCGTCAATATGATACCTTATCAACAGTTAGCCACCGCAAACGGCAAACTGTTTCAGACCCGGAGCGGGGCATTTTTTGTGTGCACAGGTTAGTTAGGACTAACTAGAGGGAGAATACCATGATGATCAACAAGCGGCTCATCGGCGCGGTGCCGGAGAGCAAAAAGTACATCGCGGGCAACGTGGCGCTGCAATGGTGCTCGCTCCTCGCGAACATCGCCATGATGAGCGCCATCACCGAGCTGCTGGCGGCTCTGTACGCCGGGAATGTCACACAGCAGCGGCTGATCATAACGGCCGCTGTGACCCTTGCCGCCGTCGCCGTGCGCTACGGCTGCACGGTGGGTGCGTCCCGCATGGGGTATCTATCGTCCAAAGCCGTCAAAAAGACCTTGCGAGGGGCGATCTACGACAAGCTCCTGCGGCTGGGCGCGTCCTACTCCGAGCAGGTCAAGACCTCGGAGGTGGTACAGGTGGCGGTGGAGGGCGTGGACCAGCTGGAGACTTACTTCGGCGCATACCTGCCCCAGTTTTTCTATGCCATGCTGGCCCCGCTGACGCTGTTCGTCGTGCTGTGCTTCGTCAGCGTCCCGGCAGCGGTGGTACTGCTCATCTGCGTGCCGCTCATCCCTGCGGCCATCGCGGCGGTGCAGAAGTGGGCGAAAAAGCTGCTCTCCAAATACTGGGGACAGTACACGGCGCTGGGCGACACGTTCCTGGAAAATTTGCAGGGCCTGACCACCCTGAAGATCTATCAGGCTGACGCCTTCAAGAATGACGAGATGAACGCGGAGGCCGAAAAGTTCCGCAAAATCACCATGAAGGTTCTCACCATGCAGCTCAACTCCATCACCATCATGGACCTCATCGCCTACGGCGGCGCGGCGCTCGGCGTCATCATGGCCGCAACGCAGCTTCGCGCAGGGAAAAT
>CAKSVQ010000232.1 GCA_934504065.1 uncultured Dysosmobacter sp.
GAGATGGTCTGCACCGCAGGCTTGGTCTTTCTGCCATCGTCCAACAGGCCCTCGCTGACAAGGGTGCGCCCGATGGACGCCGCCGAGGTGTTGTTGCCGATGTTGTCGGCCAGAAACAGGATGATCTTGCGAAGCAGCAGTGCGTCAGTCACGGCTCGCTGTTCTTTCCGCTTGCCGCGTTCCAGAATGTCCCGCACAACAACAGCGGAATAAATACCATCCAGCAGCATATTGGCTCGCTCCTGATCCAGCTCCGCTTCGGCCAGCGCAGGCATCCCGCCAAACTGTGCGTAGGCTTCAAACAGGTCACGCAGCTCATACGCTTCGCCGTTCTTACCCTTGGCACGCTGTTTCGTACTGCCGTTAGGCGCTTTGTACTCCTCCAGCAGATAGCCGTGGAAGTCCAAGAACTCACGGAACGACAGCGGCAGCATCTTGATCTCCACATACCGTCCGGACAGATAGGTGGACAATTCGGAAGAAAGCAGGTAGGCGTTGGAGCCGGTCACATAAATGTCGCAGTCCAGATCCACACGGAAAGAATTCACCGCATCCTGCCAGTCCCTGACCTTCTGCACCTCGTCCAAAAACAGGTAGAGCCGCTTGCCCTTGGGGGCGCGTTCCATCACATACTGATAAAGGCTCTTGCTGTCCATGTCTGCAAACTGCATGGACTCAAAGTTCATCGAGAGGATCTGTTCCTCCATGACCCCCTGTTCCCGCAAATGTGCCATCATCAATTTCAGCAGGCTGGACTTGCCGCAGCGCCGGATTCCGGTCACGACCTTGATGACCTCCATATCCTGAACGGAAATGAGCTTATCAAGGTACTGCGATCTGTTTTTTAACTCCATGATCCTGTCACCACCTTTGTCAACCATGATAGCACACCGCCAGCGCGAAGTAAAGTTATTAACATCAATGTTAATAACTTTTTCCTCGTCGAAATTATTCACATCAATACTACTTCTGTCGAGCCCGCACACACCAGCGGTAATTCGGCTGGTTCATCACACAGGTGACGAGGGTGATGATGTTCTCCGTGCTGTTGTTCAGAACACTGATATCGTCCACGCTGATCTTACGGACGGAGTACACCTCATAGCTGCGGGTACCGAGCAGAGTGGTCAGCTTGATGGTATCGCCAATGCTGAGCGTATGAATCTTGCCAAAGTGGTTGTTCACGCCGCGATTGTGTCCGGCGATGGCCACATTGCCTTCCCAAATGGAGGTATTGGTGAAGTGCCCTGCGCCCTTGCGGAGCGCATCACTGTCCGTGCCCTGGTACACCTTGACGGACAGGCCAAGGGTGGGAATTTTCAGCGTACCGAGGTAGCCGCCGCTGTAATAGAGGTCTTTCGTGACCGGCGTGTACTTGACCGGCGTATAGGAACCGGTGTTTCCGGCATCGCTACCGGAAATAGAAGGCGGCAGAACCGTCACACCGCCGACCGCCCCGGATGCCGCGCCGCCCACAAGGTTCGGCGTCAGCAGTTCCCCAGCGTTCGGCATATAGGAGGAGGGAGAGCCAAAGGCAGGCGGAATATAGGCGGCGTTTTTGCTGCGGTCGGTATTCGCAGACTCGTCCGTGGTCACATAGATGGTATCGTCCGAGGTGGGGCGTCCAAACGCCCCTGCGTCCGGGCCATCAAAGCGATACTCCAATGCGGACGCAGGCGTAGAAAAAGCCGTCAGCACACAGCAGACGGCCAGCAGCATGGTCAGATATTTCCTCATTCGGCGTAACCTCTTTTCTTATTGATGTAGTGGCGATAGCCCTGATACCCGGCATAGCCGCAGCCGCCCAGCGCCAGAGCTCCCGCAGGGAGCAGCCACAGCCAGTTGGAGTCCATGCCGTCCTTTTCCGACGCCGCGTTACCGGCGCTGGAAAAGACCGCGGTGTAGATCACCGTGTCGCAGCTTGTGCGGGTCACATCTCCCCGATAGTCCGCCGTGACGGTGTAGCCGGTGGCGTATTTGCTGGTGGCGGTGCCGGTATAGGACGCCACGGCGGTATAGCGAACGGGAATATCGTAGCCGTCCATGGAGTCGGAAGCGGCTTCCTGCCAGCTCACATCGGCAAGGGTCAGGGTGCGGCCATTTTCGTTCACGGACTTGGGGATCAGGGCAACATCGGCATCGGAGAGATTGGGATAGGTGCGCTCTGCCGTCACTGTGCGGCTGCTGGTGCCATAGCCTGCTGCCTCCACCTGAATGGTGGTATAGTCAAGGGAAAGGATGCCTTCATAGCCGTCCTCCGTCCTGACCTCCAGCTTCGGCTCCAGCATTTTCAGGATCTCCGCCATATCCTTTGTTTTGCTCTCCAGCGTGACCACCTCGATATGCTCCCGCGTATCCGTTTCTGTCTGGTTGTTTCGTAGCAGGTCGAGGAGGGTATAGGTGCGGCCCTCCCGCTCAAAGTCAGCGGTGGGGATCGCGGCAGGATCGTCCTCCGCCGTCAGGTAGTAGACCTTCTCCAGGCGGTAGACCCCGTTTTCCTCGCTGGCGATGACTTCGGTGGGATAGACGGAAACGCTGGGAATCGTATCCGCAATGACGATCTGTGCGGATTCCGGGTCATTCTCTGCCGCAGGCACTTCGGCGGCCAGCGCCGCACTGCCCATGCTGCCCAGCGCCAACGCCATGCAGAGCAGGAAAGTAAGTTGCTTTTTCACGTTTTCACCCCTTTCTCAGCGAACAGGCCGATCCTGTTCCGGCTGCTTGCGCTCCTGCGGGGAGATCTCCCGCTGAA
>CAKSVQ010000233.1 GCA_934504065.1 uncultured Dysosmobacter sp.
GTGTGGAGCTGGAGAAGCTGGGCTTCGAGATCGAGGCCAGCCACCACGAGTGCGCCCCCGGTCAGCATGAGATTGACTTCAAGTACTCCGACGCGCTGGACGGCGCAGACAAGATCATGACCTTCAAACTGGCGGTGAAGATTATCGCCCAGAAAACCGGGCTGCACGCCACCTTCATGCCCAAGCCCATCTTCGGTATCGCCGGTTCCGGAATGCATATCAATATGTCCCTGTTCAAAGACGGAGAAAATGTGTTCTACGACCCGGATGGGGAGTTCGGCCTGTCTAAAACTGCCCTGTCCTTTATTGCCGGAATCCTGGAGCATGTGAAGGGCTTTACAGCCATCACCAACCCCTTGGTCAACTCCTATAAGCGGCTGGTGCCTGGGTATGAGGCTCCCTGCTACAAGGCCTGGTCGGCCTCTAACCGTTCCGCGCTGGTGCGCATCCCCTCTGCCCGGGGCAAGTCTACCCGAGTGGAGCTGCGCAGCCCCGATCCCTCCTGTAACCCCTATCTGGCGGTGGCGGTGTGTCTGGCCGCCGGCCTGGACGGGATTGAGCGGGGTATGACTCCGCCCCCCAGCATTATCCACAACATCTATGAGATGGACGAGGAGACCCGGCGCTCCTACGGCATCGAAAGCCTGCCCGGCAGCCTGAAGGAGGCGCTGGATGAGCTGGAGAATGACAAGCTGATCACCGACGTTCTGGGTGAGCATGTCACCCGGCAGTATGTCCTGGGTAAGCAGAAGGAGTGGGAGGAGTACCAGACCCGCGTGTCCAGCTGGGAGCTGGAGAAGTATCTGGTGACCTATTGATCCGTTCCGCATATATGCGTAAACCCCCGCCGCCTGTAGGTGCAGGCGGCGGGGGTTTTGTGTAAGCCGCTGGCGGACAGATGAGGACATCCGCCCCTGATGAGAAACGGACGATTCGCAGAACAAGGGCTCTGCCCTTGCCGGAGCGCGGTCACCCGCCCAGCTTTTCGCCCACCATCGCCATCTGCTCCGGGGTGGGGGAGGAGGGCATGGTGATCTCCACCGCGGTGTTCTCGTAAAACAGAAGGTAGGTGTCCAGCAGACCGTCGCTCCAGCACAGCTGATAGGCGTCCTGAGCGCCCCAGGGGGCGGCGTCTGCGGATACGTAGTGGTTGGGGAACACGACCCTGCCGTTATGGACGTCGTCCTTTTTTGATTGGATCATCCAGGTTTTCAGCGGCGCATACAGGGCGGGCACCTTCACCCGGGTGACCGTATAGGACAGGTCGGGCAGACTGTTGTCGTTGGACAGAGCCCGCTGGGTGTACTCTGTACGGGACAGCAGGGGAGTGCGGTGCTCCTCTGCCTGGGTGGACCAGGAGACGTCGGGTACATCCTCCAGCTCCTGCACGTACAGGGGCATCTCATCGTGGTACACGGAGAAGGTCCAGCCGGTATTGGCGGTATAGGTCTCGCCGGTGTTTTCGGTGAATTTCCCCAAGGCCATGACCAGAAGAATAGTGGTTACTGTCACCAGGACCACGCTGAGAACGCCGGTGAGGGTGATGTTGAGGCCCTTGCTGAAATGCAGCTCCCGCATCCCCCGGCTGCACAGGCTGATCAGCCATGCCACACCCAGCATGACGACGACGACGGCCAGACCTGTCTTCCCCATGGCCAGCCCCAGCAGCAGCACCACGGCGGCCAGAACGGACAGGTTGAAAACGGTGGAGAGCAGGGTGGCCCTGCTGCTTTCAGAGGGGGGCAGCTGCCCCTGAGCCGCCGCCGCCTTGGCCCGGCGGATCCACCGCAGGGTCCGAATCAGCGTCAGCGCGCCCTCCAGCAGGATGATCACCCACAGCAGGAGCAGACCGGTCTCCGCCGGATCAGCCAGATACTCCGCCGGACGCCGCCGCAGGGCGGACAGCTGCATCACAAGCTGTAAGACGGCCAGCAGAATTGTGGAGAGATTGCCGGACAGGATCCTTTTTCTGGCCAGCCGCACCAGACCCTCGGCCTGCACAGCCGGGTCGGTCTCCATGGGCACCGGGTCAGGCCGGTCGTTGGAGAACAGAAGCATAGCGTCCTGCTGGGCCTCCAGCTTCCAGCCGTCCGCTGTGGCGTACTCCTCCAGAAGCTGCTGCCCCGGAGTGGGTAGGGGGTCGTAGGGGGACACCTTGGGCAGACAGACAACCGCGAAATGCAGCTGCCGGGGCTCGATCCGCTCGTATTGGCACAGGTACATACCCAGCTTTCGGATCATCCAGCCCTTGGCGGCCATCTCCTCCAGATGGCGCTGGACGGCGGTACTGTCATAGATGGAAAAACGGTTCAATTCGTATTTTCTGTCTTTCATGTCGTCTCCTCCTCAGTCAAGCGCCGGTAGTCCTGTGCCTGGGCGCAGATGCGGCGGTACTCCCGGTCCAGCATCTCCTGCCCTTCGTCCGTCAGTAAATAGCTGCGCCGGCGGCCCTCCACCCGGGTCTCCTGGATGTACCCGGCGTCCAGAAACTGCTCCAACAGGTTATACAGAGTTCCGGAGCCCACCGTCACCCGGCCATTGGTCATGGCGGGCACCAGCTCCAGAATGTCGATGCCGCAGCGCTCCTTCCGCAGACAGAGCAGGATGTAAAACATCTGCTCCGTCAAGGTTTGGAATTTCGGGCGGGGCATAGAGTCACCTCCTATTCTCGAATATCGAGTTATCTTTGTAATATCATAATCTCGAATATCGAGAATGTCAAGAC
>CAKSVQ010000234.1 GCA_934504065.1 uncultured Dysosmobacter sp.
ATAAAAAACGGCAAAAAAGTGTACTTTTTTACCGCTTCTACGTCATATCGACAACAAGTCATATTATACATAGAAAACAAGTAAAAGTCAACAAATCACGGGGATTCCATTTGGAAAAAATGACCAAAATATTCACCAAAAATGACCGGCGAAAAAGTACACTTTTCTGCACTTATCTGCACTGATGAAAAAGGAGGATGGCCGGGATGGCGGTGAATTTATATCCGCATAACCAAATCGCATACAGCAATGCGCTGCGCCTGATGGAACAATCGGGCAGAGCTGCTGTGATCCATCCTACCGGTACCGGAAAGTCCTTTATCGCATTCCGGCTGGCAGAAGATCATCCCGGAGAAAAGATGGTCTGGCTTGCCCCCAGTGAGTACATTTTTCAATCCCAGCGGGAGAACTATTTACAGGCGGGGGGCGATGAGAGTGCCCTGGAGGGCATTACATTTCTCACCTATTCTAAGCTGATGTACAGCATGTCGGAGGAAGAACGGCCTGACGAGATGCCGGCATATATCATTCTGGATGAATTCCACCGCTGTGGTGCAGATGGATGGGGAAATGGAGTGGAACAACTGCTGGAAGCCTGTCCCCGTGCAAAAGTGCTGGGACTGTCCGCTACCAATATCCGATACCTGGATAACCGCCGTGACATGGCAGAGGAACTGTTCGGAGGACAGATTGCCTCCCGGATGGAACTGCTGGAAGCCATTGCGCAGGGAATTCTCCCGGCACCGCTCTATATCTGCGGGATGTATGAATACCGGGATGAACTCCGGAAAATATCCCGGCGTGTGAACAGACAGCGGGGCGGCCTGCGGGACAAGAGCGTGAAGCTGCTGGAGCGGCTGCGCCATGCACTGGAACAGGCAGACAGTCCTGCGGAGATCTTCGGCAAATATATGAAAAAGAATGGCAAATACATCGTATTCTGCTCCGGCAGAGAGCATATGGAGAAGATGATCTCCATGGCGGGAGAGTGGTATGGTGCGTTGGATGCGCAGCCGACCATCTACCGGGCTATCTATGACAATACGGAAAGTCCGCAGGAAGTCAGAGATTTCAGCGCGGATGAAAGCAGCCATTTAAAACTTCTGTTCTGCATTGACATGCTGAACGAAGGGGTTCATGTGGCAGATGTGGATGGAGCGGTACTACTGCGGCCGACGGCATCCCCGACCCTTTACCTGCAGCAGGTGGGACGGGCACTGTCCGTACCGGACAGAGGGCGGAACACGCAGCCGGTGATCTTCGACCTGGTGGACAATTTCGACAGCCTGAAATGCATTGACTCTTTTCTGGAAGCCTACCATAGAGCCGACAGCCCCGGAGAGCGGGAGAAGGACAGAACCGCCTATAAGTTCCGCATGGTGGATGAGGCAAGAGAGAGTAGAAAACTGTTCGAACGCCTTGGTAAAAGTCTGGCAAGCTCCTGGGAGATGTGCTATCAGGAGGCAAAAGATTACTTTGAACTTCATGGGGATCTGAAAATCCCCAAGGATTATATCACAGAAAGCGGAATTTCTCTGGGGAGCTGGCTGATCACCCAGAGGCGTGTCAGAGCCGGAGCCGTGCCGGGGAAGCTTTCCGCAGAACAGATCCGACAGCTGGATGAGATCGGCATGCGATGGGAAAACCACATCGGAAGAGCCTGGGAGACCGGCTATCAGGAATTGTTGAACTACTATAGAGAATACGGAAACGTGGATGTGAACAGCCGGTATGTGACAGAGGACGGATATCCTCTGGGAAAATTCGTATCCAACCAGCGGCTGGCATGGAAGAACAGCAGAGCGGGAACGGAAGCCGGAGGCAGAAAACTGTTGCCGGAACGGGAACGCAGATTGAATGAACTGGGATTCCTCTGGGAGAAACGGAAGAAAGAACCGGAAAATACCGGCGCAGACCGCAGCAGCAAATACGATGAGAAATGGGACGAAAAGTTCCGGCTGGCAGAGAACTACTACCGGGAACACGGAGACCTGGAAGTCCCGAAAGAATATACCGTACAGGGCGTAAGACTGGGTAGATGGGTCAATGCACTGCGTAGCGCCAGAATCCGGCCGGAGAGCAGCCACTACCGGCTGACCGGAGAGCGGATCCGTCAGCTGGACAGCATCGGCATGCGATGGGCCGGAGAGGCCTGGGAGACCCGCTACCATCTGGCAGAACTCTACTACCGGGAACATGGCGACCTGAAAATAGCACAGACGTACGTGGCGGAAACACAGCAAGAGAGAATCTGGCTCGGTAAATGGGTCGCAGCACAGAGGAAGAAAAGAAACCACCCGGGTGGAAAACACGACCTGACGCAAGAGCAGGAGAAGAGACTGGAAGCCATCGGGATGGAATGGTGAGAGACAAAGGAGAAGAGACATGAAGGTGTGTTTGGTTGGATCTTCCGGTGGGCATTTGACTCACCTTTATATGCTGAAAAATTTCTGGAAAGATAAGGAACGCTTCTGGGTTACTTTTGACAAGGAAGATGCCAGAAGCCTGCTGGAAGGCGAAACGATGTATCCCTGCTATTATCCGACGAACAGAAGCCTGAAAGCACTGATAAAGAATACAAAGATCGCCTGGAAAGTACTGCGTAAGGAGAAACCCGACCTGATCATTTCCAGCGGTGCAGCAGTGGCGGTTCCTTTCTTCTATCTGGGCAAACTGATGGGAGCAAAACTGGTCTATATCGAAG
>CAKSVQ010000235.1 GCA_934504065.1 uncultured Dysosmobacter sp.
GCGGTTGGCGGTGGTCTATGCGAGAGAGCAACCGATCTCCTCGCCGTCGGTAAACGCGAAATACAGATCATACGGCACAGTGAGATTTTCTTGTTTCATGCGCCGGATCGCCTCAATCATGACGGCACAGCCGAGACGGTCATCAAGCGCCTTGCACTTGATATATTTCCCGTCCTCACCGAAGCGGACAAACTCCGAATCGAATGCGGCGTAGTCGCCGACCGACACGTATTTCTCCGCGTCTGCCTTGTCCGCGGCGCCGATGTTGATGTAGAGATCCTCGGCTTCAAACACTTTCTTGCGCTCGTCCCCGGACATATGGTGGATCGCCTTGGCGGAAATCACGCCGGGAATCTTATGCTCTCCCACCAGCACGCTTCTGCCGCACAGCACCTTTGCGTCAATGCCGCCGACGGGGCGGAAATACAGATACCCGCCGTCGTCAATGCCGACGATGAGAAAGCCGACCTCGTCCGCGTGGGCGGAAAACAGCACCTTTTTCGGATTTGCGGGGTCATACCCGTCGCCGCCTCCGGGGATTTTCACCGTCAGCACGTTCATGCGGTCGGTTTCGGCGGGGGCAATTCCCTCCAGTTCCTCTCTCACAATTGCAAGCACCTCGTCGGTATATCCCGTGGGTCCGAATGCCAGGGAAAGCCGACGGATCAGTTCCAGTCCTTCGGTCTTCATCTGCCGAACACCTCCCCCAGTTTCTCCGACGTGACAAATGCGCGGATGAATTTCACAAGCGTTTCTGCGTCGTCCATTGAAATGATTTCGTTCTGCGTGTGCATATTCTGAAGCGGCAGACCTATCACTGCGGTGGGAATTCCCGCCGACGTCAGGCGGATGCCCTCACCGTTGGTCCCTGTGGAAAGGGATGCGGCAAGCGGCTGATACGGTATATTGTTCTCCCCGCAGAGCGCCATGAGCGCTTTGGTATACGCGCGGTTCATGGACACCGACGCGGCAATCGAAATTCCCTTGCCCACGTCGATGGTCTCGTATTTCGGGGTATCGGGCGCCGTGCCGAGGTCAACATCCACTGCAATGGCGTAATCGGGGTCAATACCAAAGGCACCGGTCCCGGCGCCGAAGGATTCCCTTGACGATTCCTCCCTCTGGGAAAACAGCAGGTACACGTCACCTGCAAGCTGTTCCGCAGGAATATCGGAGAGCGCATACGCGGCGCACGCGCCGCACGCCTTGTCGTCAAAGCTTGTCCCCGCGATCCGCCCGTTCAGGAGCTTGTGATACGACGGCTTGTATTTGACGGGCGTGCCGACCGGGAACAGCTCTTCCGCCTGCTCCTTCGCATACCCCGTGTCGATGTACAGTTCGTTTACGGTCTCCAGCTTTGCTCGCTCCTCTTTGGTGGAAAGGTGGGGCGGCTTTGCGGCAACCACCGCGTAGGCGGTCTTTTTCCCGAGGATCATGACCTCAGATGCCTGAAGCGTGCGTGCGTCCAGTCCGCCGAGGTTGGTCACGCGGAGAAATCCGCCGTCGCACACCTCGGTCACCATCATACCGATCTCGTCAAGATGCGTGTCGATGAGGATCCTCCGGGCGTTTGGCTTCCCGGAGCGTTTCACGAAAACGCAGTTTCCCGCCGCGTCGGTGTACTGCTCGTCAAAATTGGGACCGATCAGCGCGGTCAGCCCCGGCAGTGCGTCCCGCTCTCTTCCCGATACCGACGGGAGCGCCGAGAGCGACGTAATCAGTTCTTCCAGTTGCATTTCTGTTTCCTTTCTTGGGGCGGGCGGATTCCCGTCTGTGGCTCCGCGTCCATACAAAGAGTGGAGCGGTAAAAATCGTATTTTGCAGTTTCCGGGCAACGGGCATCAGTCGTCCGGGAACCCGTTTACCAGGTCGCGGAAGCGGTTGCCGCGCTCCTCGAAATTGCGGAACGCGTCAAAGCTGGTGCAGGCGGGCGACAGGAGCACCGTGTCCCCCGCTTTTGCAAGGCGCTTTGCCGTGCGCACCGCGTCATCAAAGAGCGGCTCCGTCACGACCGGCAGCTTCTCCGGGTCAAAACCCGGTGCCCGTGTAAGCGCGTCTGAGATCTGCCCTCTTGCCTCCCCCGTCAGAACGACCGCCTTTGCCCTTGCGACAAGCGCGGCGGCAAGCGGGTCAAACGGAACGTGCTTATCCCTGCCCCCGCAGATAACGATAGGACGTTCCGGAAGCGCCGACAGCGCGGCGCAGGTGCGCGAAGGGCTGGAATCAATGGAGCTGTTGTAATATTTCACGCCGCCGACCGTGCGGATATATTCCAGCCGGTGTGCGACACCGGGGAAGGTCTCTGCGACCTCTCTCACGATCTCCGGGGAAACGTACCCCCGCGTGAGGGCGATCGCCGTCATATAGTTCTCCAGATTGTGCTTTCCGGGAAGCCGGATCGACGAAGCATCCAGAATGAAGCTCTCGGTCGCCCCGTCCGAGCAGTATACTTTGCCGTCACGGGCATAGACGGCGGCACAGCCGCGTCTCCCCGCGGGAATCAGCCCGGAAAACGCCGCAAAAGACGGGCGGACCGAGGAAAAAAAGGTCACGGGGAGCGCCGTTTCCGCGGCAATGCGGCAATCCCAGTCGTTCTCCGCGTTGAGAACGACCCGTTTTGCGCCGCGGTGGGAAAAGATGTTGCATTTTGCCCGCGCGTATTCCTCCATATCCCGGTGCCAGTTGAGATGAT
>CAKSVQ010000236.1 GCA_934504065.1 uncultured Dysosmobacter sp.
CCGCAAACCAGCGTAAGTGTCTGCGGTCTGAAAAGGAGAACCGTCAGAATGAGCGCACGACGAATTTTTGTAAAAAAACTCGCCGCAAGCGATTAACGCTTGCGGCGATGTGGCGCAGCAGGAGAGATTCGAACTCTCGAGCCGTGTTAGCGGCTACACGATTTCCAGTCGTGCTCGTTATGACCACTTCGATACTGCTGCATCTGTATGCCGACCGAGGTCAGCGCCATCCCGGTCACCTGGACAGCAAAATGTATTATACCAGCTTTTTTTCAAGAGTCAAGTACTTTTTTGAATTTTTCTGGTCTTTTTTATCTGCGGCGCCTCCGCCTCTCCGGCGGGGGCGCCGACGATCAAAACACACCGGGGATCACATGGGCCAAAATCAGTCCGGCCGCGCAGGACAGAACATTGGCGCAGAGGGCATACAGCCAGGGATGGCAGGTCGCGCCCTCCTCCCCAAGCCCGGGCAGCCAGCGGCAGTATATCTTCCCTTCCACCGCCAGCACCAGTATCTCGCCAAGCAGGAAAAATGCCGTCAGGAACAGCGTCCCGTTGACATAGCTGTACCAGTTCAAAAAACCATTGAGCAGCAGCTGGGTAACTATATTCACCCCCAGGATCAGCCGCAGCTGTCCCTTTGCCCGCAGACGGAACAGCCAGGCCACGGCGATCTCCAGAAGCACCGTCAGCACGATCCGCACTCCAAGTCCCAGCAGCTCCGTAACCATATCATAGCTGCGCACCATAGTCAGCCCGGTGATCAGCTTGCCGTTCTCCGGCTGAACATTGGTCAGGTCCAGGGTGTAGTAGCTGTCAAAGGCATAGCGCTCGTAAGGACCGGTGACCAGCATAGAGTTCTCCTCCGGAAACCACAGGGCCACCTTAAACTTCTGGGGTGGATAGTAGGTCCAGTTCAGCTGTCCGTCGGCACAGTCATCCAGGAAGTTGAGGAAATAGTACCCATCCGGCTCGATCTCCTCGTAGGCGGAAAAGGCATCCCAGGCATCTGCCGAGGTCCGCTCCCCCGCCCGGCTCCGTTCCTCCTCCCTGTACTCCGGATGGTTCTTAACAGAGGTATAGGGTCCGGTGGACTGGCGCTCTGACAGCAAGGTGCCCCAACAGGGCTCTGAAATGCCGGTGATCTCAATGTTGACCGAGGGCTTCGGCCCCATATCCGCGCTGACTGTACTCATCAGCAAGGGCAGCAGAACAAGCACGGCGAAGACGGGGGCAAGGCGGCGTTTCATAACCATCACTCCTTATATATCAGATGGACGCATCCCTTGAATAAAGGTTCCGTCCTAAGAAATATTTTTTCCAGCCTTGACGCAACGGGCATTTCTCCGTATGATTGAGGGAAGATCTAAAAAACATCCTGCCAAAGGCAACTACAACAAAAAGGAATATCTGATATGAACCTTTGCGACATGAACGAAATCAAAGCCCTGCTGGCCCGCCACGGCTTCCACTTTTCCAAATCCATGGGGCAGAATTTTCTGATCCGGGACTGGGTCCCCCGGGACATCGCAGCCGCCTCCGGTGCCGGCCCCGGCGTGGGCGTGCTGGAGATCGGACCGGGCATCGGCCCTTTGACCCGTGAGCTCTCCCTCCTGGCCGACCGGGTAACGGCAGTGGAACTGGACGAGTCCCTCCTGCCGATCTTAGACGAGACCCTGGCCGACCGGGACAACGTGACCGTCATCCCCGGTGATATCATGCGTTTCGACCTGGACCGGGTGGTGGACGGCGAGTTCCCCGGACTGACCCCC
This sequence comes from uncultured Dysosmobacter sp., assembly GCA_934504065.1. GTDB lineage: Bacteria > Bacillota > Clostridia > Oscillospirales > Oscillospiraceae > Oscillibacter. The sequence goes on from CAKSVQ010000236.1 coordinate 1,773, forward strand.
ATCGTCTGCGCCAACCTGCCCTATAACATCACCACCCCGGTGCTCACCCGCCTGCTGGAGTGCCGGCGCTTTGCTTCTGTCACAGTGATGATTCAGAAAGAGGTGGCCCAGCGCATCTGCGCCCAGCCGGGCACCGCGGACTACGGCGCTTTCTCCGTATTGTGTCAGTACTACTCCAAAGCCGAGTATCTCTTCGACGTGCCCGCCAGCTGTTTTCTCCCCGCCCCCAAGGTGACTTCCGCCGTCATCCGCATGACGGCTCAGCAGCCCCCTGCGCAGATAGAGGACGAGGCGTTCTTCTTCCGTGTGGTCCGGGCCGCATTTGCCCAGCGGCGCAAGACCCTGCTCAACAGCCTCAGCGCCGCCCTGAACACCGGCCTGTCCAAGGAGGCCCTGGCGGCCGCGTTAGACACCTGCGGTCTGCCCCAAAATGTTCGCGGCGAGAAACTGGGGATCCCCGAATTTGCCGCTTTGACCAAAGCGCTGCGTTCCGCCCAATAATCCTCTCTCCATGACGCTTTTCCGTCATTTTGTTGAGGTACAGATTGACTTTTCCATATCACGTATGCTATTATGTCCATAGTTCAGAAGGTTGCCCCCGCCTGTGGCAGAGGACAAACGAAAGGAAGAAAAGAGGTCATAGATCATGGCAAAAATCGATTTGACCCAGTATGGCATCACTGGCACCACCGAGATCATTTACAACCCCTCCTATGAGGTCCTGTTCGAGGAAGAGATGAAGCCCGGTCTGACTGGCTACGACAAGGGCCAGGTCAGCGAACTGGGCGCCGTAAACGTGATGACCGGCATCTACACCGGCCGCTCCCCTAACGACAAATTCATCGTCATGGACGAGAACTCCAAGGACACCGTGTGGTGGACCTCCGACGAGT
>CAKSVQ010000237.1 GCA_934504065.1 uncultured Dysosmobacter sp.
ATGAGATAGATAGTTGTCCTGATAAGTCATGCCCTCGGTAAAAAACGCCGCAAGGCCGATATGGGCAATTTTCATAGCCGCTTCTCTTTTCTAATATTGATGGAACAAACGATCATATAGGGAAAGATACTCCTGAAATCTCTGCTGCTTATCGTACTTCGCCGCCTGTGCCGTGCAGTCCTGCTGTTTCCAGCGTTTCTCCATCACGACCTGCGCCGCAGCGGATACATCTCCGCAGGAAATGACCGCGCCGCACAGCTCCGTAACGCTTTCCGGACTGCCGCCTGTGCGATAGGTGACAACTGGCGCACCACAGGCCAGCGCTTCCAGATTGGTGGTTGGGAAATTGTCCTCGTAAGTCAGGTTCAAAAAGACATCCGCCGCAGTGTATAGCTCCGCCAACTCCCGGATGCTCTCTGTGCGGATGACCCCCATCACATTTGCGGGCAGGGCCTGCTTCTGCTTTTCCGAAAGTCCCACCAGCAGCACCTGCGCTGAGCTGCCCAAAAGGTCAGCCAGCCGGAAAAAGTCCTGCAGGCCTTTTTTTTCCGTCCAGACGCCCGCCACGCCTAAAATCAGTTTTTTCTCCGCCGGGATACCCAGGCGGCTGCGAATATCGCTGGGAACCGGACGGAACTGGGTCAGATCAATGCCATTGGGGATTACCTGAACGGGGTAATCCTTCAAAAACGACTGCGCTGTCAAATCCGCCAGCCATTGTGACGGCGCGGCAAGTGTGAGATTTTTCACGCCTGTAAACGCCGCCTGCTTGCGCGTATAATTCCGCGCTGCACCGGAGGGGCCATAGCAGGCAGGATACTCCCGTGAAAGAGGGCATTTCCGGCATCCGGTCTGCCATTGCATACAGTTCGCCGCAGCAAAATGCGCACAATGCCCCGTAAACGCCCAGCAGTCGTGCAGCGTCCACACCGCCGGGAGCTCCTTTGCTTTTAGAAACGCGAACAGCTCCTCCACTTGCAGGTAATAGCCGTGGAGGTTATGCAGATGCACTACATCCGGCTTCCACTCCGCCGCCCAGCGGAGAAATTCCCGCGTGGCCCGGCGGGAACCAAAGCCGTGGGCATCAAACAGCCGGGTCTCCATGCCGTGGAGGCGGCAGTCCCACGGGCCGCCGATCCGGTGGGCGTATGCCTGCGCCTGCGGCGGCACATAGCCCCGCCCATAACCCACCGCGCACATATCGCCCCGCTGGGTCAAAAGCTGCGCAAGGTCCGTACAGATACGTCCGGTGCTGCCAGTGCCGCAAACGCTATTGATCTCCAAAACGCGCATGGGGCACCTCCTCTTTCCGTATCCAGCCTCAGCCGTTTTGCGCAGCTGGCCGCGTACTTAATCTTTTTTCAGTAGCTCCTGCATCAGCGCCGCGTACCGCTGCGCTGCGGTCTCTGGCGTGTAATCCTGCTCATACAGGCGGCGGCAGGTCTGCCGCATCCTCGCCACAAGCGCAGGGTCATCTCGCAGGCGGCAAATCGCCGCCGCAAGTCCTGCGCTGTCTCCATTGGCAATGCAGACGCCTGCCCCGCTCTGCGCGGCGCGGGCCACGTCCGACTCCCCCATAATGACCAGCAGGGGAAGCCCCTTCATCATGTAGCTGTAAGTCTTGCTGGGAGAGCACAGCCCCGTAAGTCCCGGGGCCAGACTGACCACCGCGCAGCCGCTGGCCGACAAGGCGTCCTGAAAATCCTGCCCGTGCAAAAACGCATGGACGGTGACATTTTTCAGCTTTTCCCGCTGAACTGTCTCTTTCAAAACGGGCATTTTGTTGCCGTTCCCGGCAAAGAGAAAGTGCACAGACGCATCGTCCTTCAAAAGCCGGATGGCGCCCAGCAGCGTATCCAGATCCTGCGCCGTGCCCAGATTGCCAAAATACCCCACCACGAACTGCTCCTGCGCCATCCGGTAAAACGGGCTTTCCGGGGAAATGGGCCTGCTCACGCCCTCATCCCGGTACCAGTTAGGGATCACCGCCACACGGTCCCCGGAAACCGGACGGTTGGCGCAGATAAAATCCCGCATCTCCTGAGACAGCGTGACCACCCTGTCCGCGTTTCGGTAGACCCGGCGGTTGATGAACTGCATCACACGGGCCATCATGCTGCCGCTGCGGATCACATGGGTCCGCTCCGCGATCTCCGGGTAGAGGTCATAGGCCACGAAAATCAGCTTGCAGCCAAACAGCTTTTTGGAAAGATAGGCGGCAAAGGGCAGCAGCGGCGGATTGGAATACACGATCACCGCCCGATACCCGGAAAAGCTGCCCAAACGGCGCAGCACTGTTCCCGTAAAGGAAAGATAGCTGGCAATGCGGCCCAGCTTGCTGCCCCGGTCCATTATGCGGTAGCGCAGCCGCCGGATGCGGATGCCCTGCACCGTTTCCTCTTCCGGCACCGCCGCTCCCTGATAAAATTCCTGTGGATAGCCGCAGAGCGCTTCCACGCTGTATCCGGCCCTTGTCAGGGCCAGCGCCGTGTCAAACGGCAGCGTGGCGGAGGAAACATATTCCGGGTAAAAAAACTGACAGAGGAACAGAATATCCTTCTTCATCGGCCGCTCCGGCCCGCTTCCATCAGCGTTTGCTGGAAGCGCCATGCGTCGCGGCACATATCCTCCAGCGTTTTTTCCGCGTGCCAGTGC
>CAKSVQ010000238.1 GCA_934504065.1 uncultured Dysosmobacter sp.
GGTTGATGACCTGCGCCTGAATCGACACGTCGAGTGCGGAGACCGGCTCGTCGGCTATGATCAGGTCGGGGCGCATGATGATGGCTCTCGCCACACCGATACGCTGACGCTGACCGCCGGAGAATTCATGCGGGTATCTGCCCGCGTGCTCTCTGACAAGCCCGACCAATTCGAGCATTTCATAGACCTTTTCGTCAATCACCTTGCGGTCGCGTTCTCCCTGGATGATGAGCCCTTCGGAAATGATTTCCCGGACGGTCATACGGGGGTCGAGCGACGCGATGGGATCCTGGAAAATCATCTGGATCTGCGTCACGAGCCTGGTTTTTTTCGCCTTACGGAGCGCATCGCGGTATTCCCTGACGAGCGCAGGTTTCTCCGCTTCGGTCGCACGGGACAGAAGCGCCTCATATTTTGCCCTCACCGCCGCACAGTTGTTTTCCTGATATTCCTTGTCGCAGTGCTTCTGGTCATATTTCGCCGCACGGATCTCCGCACGGTTTTCGGCTACGACCCGGTTCAGCTCTTCACGGTACTGCGCTTTGCCCGCGGGATCGCTCTTGCATTTTTCGGCATATTCCAGCCTTGCGTTTGCAATCGCCTCGTTGTAGGAACGGATCCCCGCACCGATGCGGACGCCCTTGAAGTAAATGTTGCCGGACGTGATGTTGTACAGCTTGATGATGGAGCGACCCGTGGTTGTTTTGCCGCAGCCGGATTCGCCGACAAGCCCGAACACCTCGCCTTTGTGGATCTGAAAGGAAACATCGTCCACGGCGCGGGTCTCGCTTCCCTCCTTGCCGAAGTACTGACACAGATGCTCCACACGGAGAAGGACCTCGTTTTCTGCCACATTCTTGTCATTCGGCATGGACGTTTCCTCCTCTCTCTCTCATTCTGCGGATGCGTTCGGTCATGATCTTCGGCGGGTCGATCTTCGGCGCATCGGGATGCAGCAGCCAGGTTGCCGCGTAGTGCGTATCGCTGATGCGGAACATGGGGGGCTGACGCTCAAAATCAATTTTGAGGGCATACTTGTTTCTTGCGGCAAACGCGTCGCCGACGGGAGGATAGATCATGTTCGGGGGCGTTCCGGGAATTGCCTCCAGCTTTTCATCGGTATCAAGGTCAGGCATGGAGGAAAGCAGTGCCCAGGTGTAGGGATGCGCCGCACGGTAGAAGATATCCTCCGAGGTGCCGTATTCCACGATCTTACCCGCATACATGACGGCAACGCGGTCCGCCATATTTGCGACCACGCCGAGGTCATGCGTGATAAAAATGACCGACAGGTTTCTCTCCTTTTTGAAACGGTTGATCAGCTCCAGAATCTGCGCCTGAATGGTCACGTCAAGCGCGGTGGTCGGCTCGTCGCAGATCAGGATGTCAGGATTGGCGGCAAGCGCAATTGCAATGACGATACGCTGTCTCATACCGCCGGAAAACTCAAACGGATACTGGCGGTAACGCTTTCTCGGTTCGGGAATACCGACCTCTCCCATCAGTTTGAGTGCTTTGTTTTTCGCCATGCTCTTGGTCACGCGGTCTACCACGCCGGAAGCCTTGGCTTTGAGGAAGTCGATCATGGCGACCGTTTCGTCGTCGAAGTTGCGGGAATTGAAGCCGGCAAGCTCGTCTTCGTAATGCTCTGCAAGCCGGTCGATCTGATGCAGAATTCCCTTTCGGATCAGCTCCAGGTCGGCAGTGGAGGCAGGAACGACCTTCCAGTCGGGCGCCTTCCCCTTTGCCGCTTTCCGTTCCCACTTTGCGGACTGACGTGCAAACCGTTTCTCTTCCTTGGCGTTTTCCCCGATCGCATCGAAATAATGCACGATCTCTGACCGGAGCGCGCCCGGGAACGTATACGCAAGGTTGTCCTTTTCAAGCTCCAGACGATCGACGCTACCAAGCACCGCACGGCTCAGCCGTCCCGCCGCGGCAAAACACGCCTTCCTGTCAAGCGGCTGTGCTTCAAACACCGCGCGCTCTTTTCCGAGCAGCGCGACCACCTGCTTTTTCTTCTCCGCGGATTCCTTTGCGGAATACAAAATGCCCTCTTTTGCGTCGGCAATGAAGTCGAGCATGAAGTTGTCGTCAAGATACTTGCGCAGATATTTGTTGAGTTCGGGGACGGGCAGATCGGGGAGCGGTTCGGTCACGAAGCATTCGTGATACCCCATTGCAAAGAAGTTGGGTTTCTCAAACGTCAGTGCCTCGTCGAGAATTTCCTTGACGCCCGTCAGAACGTCCGCAAGACGCGTGTCGGACGGGTCCTTGTCATACCCCCGGGCGGCGACCTTCGCTTCCCTGACCAACTGCGTCAGTTCTGCCGCACGCGCACGCACCACATAGGTCTGGATCGACTTCAGGGCAAGATTCATGTCGCGCGCCAGGCGGTAATGCAGATCGCGCGCCGCGTTTTTCCCGATTTCAAAAATCAGGTTGGACAGGTCAAAAGACGCGTCGCTTGCCGCCTCGTAAGCCGCGAGATACAGGCGCTCCAGTTCCAGATGCTTGTATTCAAACTTATCGAAATTGCGGCATTTTTCGGTCAGCTTCGCCGCGTGCGCGGAATCGTCCCGTGCCAGCGCCTCAATCATTTTCCGGTTGAGAAGCGCAAGCGTGGAGTTGAACGCATTACGG
>CAKSVQ010000239.1 GCA_934504065.1 uncultured Dysosmobacter sp.
GGTAGTAGCCCAGAGTGGTGTACCCCTCATACCCCAGCTTGCGGCCCATGGTGTCCCGCAGGCGGACCAGCCGGTCGTATAGGCTGTCCAGGTCGGCCTGGTGCTCCTTGTACCAGCGGCCCTCCGCCTTCCAGGCAGCCAGACGGCGCGCGTCGTCCGGGTCGGACTTGAAGGGGGTCAGCTGGGACAGGGTGTAGGTCTTGCCCTCGAAGGGGATCTGGGCGGAGGCCAGCAGCTTCTCATACTCCTGGGTCAGGTCGTTCTCCTGCTGCAGCTGGGCGATGATGGCCGGATCGAAGGTCTTTTCCTGGATCTCGGCGTTGACGAACATCAGCTCGCCGTACTCCGCGGTAAACTCTGGGCGGAATTTGCTGCGGAGCATGGCCCGGGTCCACTGCTGGCCGTACTCCTGCAGCTCCGGCCCCGCCTGGTTGAGAAACTTCATTTCCCCGTCGTAAAAGGTATCCCGGGTATCGATGCTGTGGCGCACATAGGCCAGGTTGTTCATGGTGCTTAAGCTGCGGGAGAGCTTCTCCTCCTCCAAAAAGGCCGCCTTGGCCTGAGCGTAAGTCTCCGCTTGTTCCAACCGCCGGGTCAGATCCGCCAGCTGTCCCTTCAGCGCCTCTACATCCGGGCGCCGGTACTGCATCTCTTCAAATTTCATGCGATCCCTCCTAAAATAGAGTATATCCTGTTTTGCGTGCTTCTTGCAGGCAAGCCTCACCGCGTTTTTCTTTATCCTATCACAGATGGGAGCAATAAGAAAGCCCCCGCCGGCAAACTCCCCCGCCCGTACCACAAAAAAGCGCCGCTCCGGCCAGACCGGAGCGGCGTTTTGTCCCGTACCCTCAGGCCGCAAAAATAAGAATGCCGCCCTGGGGAATGGGCGGCAACCTTTCGGGGTCTTTGGGAATTGTGGGATTTTTGATGGGTTGAATTTTTACAGTGCCGCAATGCACTCGATCTCGACCATGGCGTCCTTAGGCAGACGGGCTACCTGAACAGCGCTGCGGGCGGGGCAAGCACCTTCAAAGAAGGTGGCATACACACCGTTCATAGCCGCAAAGTCGTTCATGTCGCTGAGGAACACAGTGGTCTTGATCACATCGGCCATGGTGGCGCCGGCGGCCTCCAGAACTGCCTTGCAGTTGGTCAGAGACTGACGGGTCTGAGCCTCGATCCCCTCAGGGAATGCACCGGTGGCGGGGTCAAGAGGCAGCTGGCCGGACGTAATGACCAGATTACCCGCCTTGATTCCCTGAGAATAGGGGCCGATGGCAGAGGGAGCTTTCTCCGTGCTGATCGCTTGCTTCATCGTTCCAATTCACCTCCTCGTTTAGGTGAGATTATTTTATCACCAATATAATTTTATGTCAATATCCTTGCCGCATCTTTCTGTTTATTCTTTTTCGTCATATTCGTCTTCTTTTTTTCCGCCTTCTCCACGGTCTTTGAGCACAACCAATAAAATATATGGATGCAGCGCGGTTTTTCCCTTCATTTTGCCTCTGTGCAGTTTGCGGATTTTGTTTTCTCTTCCGCTCAAATTGATCAAAAATCCCCTTTATGAGAAAAAACTATTTTTCATTCTTGTATCCCCCACTCCCACATGCTACAATAAGGTCCGTGTCAAGGAGAGAAGGAGGAATCCGTTTGTGACTGAGGATATGCTGCGCCAGTATAAAGTGCTGGTGGAATTTTTAGGAAAGGCCCTGGGCCCCGATTACGAGGTTGTGCTGCAAACCATCGGGCCGGAAGGCAGCGGCATCGCCGCCATCGCCAATGGACGGGTCAGCGGCCGGGGCGTAGGAAGCCCTGTTACCAGCACTGCCTTGAAAATGATCATGCGGCGGCAGTATACCGACCAGGATTACAGTCTGAACTACACCGGTATGCTGTCTAACGGCAAGGCGATCCGGTCCTCCACCATGTTCATCAAGGACCAGGGGCGGCTGGTGGGAATGCTGTGCATCAACTTCGACGACAGCCGCTTTCACGAGCTGAGCGACGCGCTTCTGCGCGTCATTCACCCAGACGACTATCTGCAGCGCGGTCTGCCCGTGTCCGAGGGCACGGAGTTCTTCCAGAGCGACGTAAACACCATGATGCAGGAGCTGTTTGATGAGGCCACGGCCTCCCTTCAGGTGCCCCCGGACCGTCTGAACCAAGAGGAGCGCCTTCAGATCATCACCCAGCTATACGACCGGGGGATGTTCCAGCTGAAGGGAGCCGTCCCCTTTGTGATGGAGAAGCTGGGCTGCTCTCAGGCCAGCATCTACCGCTATTTGTCCAAGGTCAAAACGACAGAGCCCGACCCTCTGGCCGAGCTGGAGGTCTGACCTGATGTTTCTTCGCAAAAATATCCACCTCTGGTTTCAGCCAGAGGTGGATATTTTCAGCTTGTCAAAAAAGTGGTAAAACCGCTTTTTTGACAAGCTGTATTTTCTTATGATTTTCCAAGATTCATGTCGGTCAGTTTTAAATCCTGCTCATAGGGGTTCAGCAGGCGGTTCACCGTATCCAGTGTGGTCTCGGGGTCCAGCTCGTAACAGTAGGTAAAGCCCCGCCAAGAGGCATCCCCGTTCCCCTGAAGGGTGTCCGTCTCCACCCCCGTGGAGGTA
>CAKSVQ010000240.1 GCA_934504065.1 uncultured Dysosmobacter sp.
CACGTTTGCCATTGCGCTGTTTGTCAGCACCGGCGTATTCCTCGTCATGGTATCGATCTTCCTGTTCATGTTTCTGATGATGTTGGTGGTCTACAAGGTTTTTGGCAATTCCCTCGAGCCCAAGGAGGAACGTGTGGGCCTTATTATGGAGCTGCCGCCATATCATAAACCAGCGTTTAAGAACACGCTATATGTGACTTTCCAGCGCACTCTGGATATTTTTCTGCGGGCACTGCGGGTCATTTCTCTGGTATCCATTGTGTTCTTTGTGCTGACATACGGTTTCGGCGGCAGCACGGAAAACAGTATCCTATATAAAATTGGTGTCTTGATTGAACCCGTGACCAGGTTCTTTGGTATGAAATGGCAGGCGTTCCTGGCGTTCTGCGCCTCGGCAATCTCCAAGGAGTCCCTGCTGGGTGTGCTGAATACCCTCTATGGTACCGGCGGCAGTCTGGTCAGCTCAACTTTCGGCGCCAAAGTTTCCGGTACAGCCGCGGCTGGTATCTCGGAGATTTTGTCCGCTAACTTTACCGGGGCGGAGGGATTGGCCTTTATCTTCGCGATCAGCTTCAATATGCCCTGCGTCAGCGCGTTGGCCGCAACCGCAAGAGAGACGCATTCGGTCAAATGGACCGCCAAGATCGGCGTATTCTATACCCTTGCGGCTTTACTGATTGCCTGCATCGTCTATCATATAGGTTTACTGGTTTTTTAATCAACAGTAATGCGATTTGCCGATCAATATATGATTCCTGCTGGACCTCTATGACCTTATCTCCTTCGTGAAAGCCTCCGATCAGAAATGGTGAGTCAGGATCATGCAGCTTTACATTCCGCGCGACTGTCCTGCGGTCATAATTGGCGTAACAGTAGATACAGCCATGCGGACAGGTGTTATACATTCCGATGTCAGCCCCTAGAAGGCAGTTACACTGTGCGCGGGGAGATTTTTTCTTCTTCGGCACTGTCAAATGACAGTCGGCTGCGGCCTCCAGCACTGTTTTTGTCATGCAGCCGGAAACATCCACGCCGCATTGTGCAAGCGATGCATTCTCGCAGCAGGTACGAATCGGGATACCATATTTTACACCTATTTCTGCAAAACGCGCGGCAAGGTATTTCTGCTCTTGTTCCGTCACAGCCCTTGCCGCAGGGAAATTCCGCTTTGTCTTTTCATACAGGTCAAGAAAGCTGATGACGCAGGAACCCACCCGGTTTTGCAGTGCGAAGGCTATCTTTTCAAAGGCTTGCAGATGGTACTCTACGGAGTATTTTTCTGTGATGAAAATGGGATCATAGCGCCAGCCAACCGCTTTTGACCCAACTGCCGCCGACAACTGCCGGATGGATTCCAACACGGTTCTTTTATCCGACACACCTGGTTCAATCTCTTTACCGTAGGGCGTCAGTGTAACAAACCAGAACTGCCGGAAACGGTCGAGTTCCGCAAGCCGAGGCAGCATCGGAGCAGGATTTTTGGTGCAGAAGCAGAGAATATCCACAACCTCCGGGTCAAGGCGGTACTTCAAGACCTGATCCGGTCGATAGGGATTGCGTGTGCATACATATCCCTCTTTGACACGATTGTAGAACCATCGACTGTAATATGCCGGAATGTCCGTCCGGCAGCCAGTATTCAAAATCATAATTTGACCTCACCAATACGGATCACACGCCCCTCTTTTCTTGGCTTTGCTGTCGGGTACTTGTCGCCTTCTTTGGCGTAGCCCAAAAGAAGCTGCATAACAGCGTAATGATCCGTAGGGATCTTCCATTGCCGCAAAATCTCCTGTCCATAAGGGGCGGCAAAGGCCGTCCAACCCTGTCCGATATAGCAGGAGCCGATCCCCAGAGCATCTGCCGCCAGCATCATGTTTTCCGCCGCAACCGCGCAGTCATCCACGGAAAATAAAAAATTTTTCGGCGCAAACAAAGTGATAACGGTAGGTGCGTCATAAAAAGCATTTGTCAGCCTGGGATCATCTGCAATACTGGGCTGCTCACGGGAAACAAAACTCGTTTCCGTTGCCATACGGGGATGGGAGTTTGCCCGCTTGATTTTGCCGAGACGCTCATTTACCTCTTTGTCCTGACAGACGGCAAATAGTACGCCTTGCCGTCCTCCTGCGCTGGGAGCATATAAACCGGCCTGCAAAATCTGCTGCAAGGCGGTTTCCTCAATTTGTTTTGCTTCAAACCGCCGAATGGAACGGCGGTGCAGAATGGTTTCCAACACATCAGGCATCTTGTTTTACCTCCTTCCAACACTGGGGGTCTGCGGCGTAGAAGTTTCCGCCTTTCCCGCTGGCTACAGCAGGACATCCCCTGCAGAACGCCAGCAGCTCGCATTTGCTGCATTTCTCGAATTTTGTATAGTCCCGGTACTGTTCCATCTGACACACCCAAACATCGGCCAGCCGGTCAGTGAACACATTGGCAACTTTGCTGTTCTGTACTCGGCGGCAGGCGTACACATCCCCGGTGGGGAGGATGGTCAGGTGGCAGTTGCCGCAGTTGCAGCCGCCGTAGATCATGCCGTCCTCCACGGTTTCGGGGATTTTGAACGCCCCGGTTTCGTACTCATACAGCGTCCACAGGTGGTCTTTCTTGTT
>CAKSVQ010000241.1 GCA_934504065.1 uncultured Dysosmobacter sp.
GTGAAATTTTCCTAAAACATAGGCAACTTGAATGACAACCTTCCTAAAGAATAGGCAAAAAACGCAGAAATTTACCTAAAATATAGGCAAATCCCTGCGGAAATTTACACTTTTTTCAATATAAAATAGGGGTGGAATAGCACTCCGTTACTTTCCACAAGTCATTACCTTTATAGATGATGGCTATCTTGTGGATAGGCTTTCCATTCATCAGCTGTGGCAATCTTGCGTCTTGCGCATATTGCTCCAACTGAGTCCTTGCTTCTTCCAAGGCCTTGTTTCCTTCTTCATCGGTATCGCCCGTTTTCAGATATTTCAACTCCAAGAGGTAGGCATGGGCAACCTCAGGGAAACGGGTGAGATCTGGAATCATCGTCAAGTCGCAATAACCGCCATTCAACTCCATTTTCTGGATGATGTAGTAATAACCACTATGATTGAGATAAGCGGCGATGAAACCTTGCAGATTGCGCTCTGCCTGGATGCTGGAGTGAATACTTGTACAGTTTCTATAACCCTCGGCGATGTATTCGATGGCTGGTTTGATGTTGCCATCCAGAGCCATTACATCGTATCGGTCGGCAAGATGATTATTGTTAATTTTGGCATCCCTGTTGTATTCATCCAACACATAGCCGTAATATTGGCGGCGTACATTCTCGTTAGGGATTCCCAACTTTACTCTTCTGCCACGCTTTCCAATGATGGTCAGCATACCGTAATAGTAGAGCAGGCTGGGGAACAGGTCTGGGTCAACCAAGTCTTCTGCAGGAAAACTTTCTCTCAGCTCAGCCCAGATGTAACCTTGGTTGATGATTTCTTTCAGCACGCTCTTGCGGTCGCCCTGCAACTTGTCCAGGAAGATGATCTTCTTCATCTTGGCATAATCGGTCATGGTATTTGGGTCAACCATCTCTTCCGGAGCTTTGCCAAAACGGATGAAATGGCGAAGATAATAGATAACCATATCCGAATTGAACATCTTTGGGTCTGTGACCAGACTGTCCTTTGCGAAACAATAGTTGTCATACCAAGGCTTCATGTCGGTAATCAGCTGGTCGGTCGGAACCTTGATGAGTCCTACTTCTCTGTAGTATTCTATCATTTCCCGCACCTCGTTCTCGCTGAATCCCAGCATCATGTTGAACATGGGGTCCATGGAGAGATTGGTGCCGATGTTATAGCCGCTGTTGAGGTCGTTCACGGTGACAGGACTTACTCCCATCATCATGATGCGTTGGAACATTCCCTTGAATAGCTTGAAGAAGTCACGGTAGAAGCCTTGTGCATGAGTCAGGGCGTGATATACAGCTTCTCCTTCCTCGCTCAGGATATTGTTGGTGAAGTTGTCATACTCGTCGATGATGAGATAAAGTTGCGTACCTTTGCTTTTGGAATAAGTATTCAGTGCATTTAGCTTATAGGAGGCACCGGAAAAGCCAAGGTATTCCTCCATGTTGAAATCTTCATCATAATAGGCAGCATACTTTTTGATGAAGCCATCCAATACGCTGTTACAATATTGATTGAAGTTTTCCTCCAAAGTACTAGGACCTGCTGCAGCTCTGGAGAAATCAAAGTATAAAACTTGGTATTTGCCAAGTCCTTCGGTTGGGTGCGACTCAATCCAAGTATCCTTGAATGTGGTATGGAACGAGTCTTTCTTCTCGATGTCGTAGTAGGCTTGAAGCATCGTGAGGAAGACACTCTTGCCAAAACGGCGTGGGCGGATGAGATAGAGAAAGTCTCCTGCTTCCTCCATCTTAGGTATAAACATAGTCTTGTCAGCACAGTATCTGTTCTGACTCTTAATCCAGGTATAATCGGCAACGCCGTATGGTAATCTCTTGTAATCCATATCTTCTTCGTTTTATAGAGTGCAACTTATCCGATTGCAAAGATAGTGGAAAATATCGGGAATAGCAAGGCTTTTCTCAAAAACTTCCTTAAATGATGTTTTTTCGTTGTAGTAAATTAAATATCCGCAAAGCTGGTATATGCAAAAAGGGTCTATACGCCACCTTTTCATCGTGGCATATAGACCCTTGTCGTTTTCCCGTGAAGATTTGTTTTCTGGAAAAACTGATGACGTTTCTTGTAGGAACTGATGATGCTTCTAGAAGTCGCAAGGCAGGGCGGAGAGCTGCTGCATGATGGTCTTCGCCATGCGGAAGTGGCCGGCATCATTAGGATGAAGACGGTCGGTATTCGGCTTGTTAAACATCTGGGCACCAGCATCGTAAAGAGGGAAGAGTCCCGAAAGAGAGTTGAGATCGATGACAGGCACCGCCCACACATTGCCCACTTCCTTAATCGCCTTCACGTATTCATCGAAGAAGATGCCACGTACGTTTTCGTACATCTCATCGGGCTGGATGTTCTTGTCGCTGCTTCCAAAGTAAGCACGATGGATAGGAGTCATCACCACAATTTGCTTGGTAGGATACATCTGCTTCAACTTCGACATGGCGATGTTGATGCGACCTTTCAAGGTGTTCTTATCCATGGCAAAATGACGGTGGCGACGTTGAACCATTTCGCTTGGCTTGTGGAGGGCTACTCTTACGCTGTCGAAAGTCTCCGTGTACCATTCACCGATAGGCAC
>CAKSVQ010000242.1 GCA_934504065.1 uncultured Dysosmobacter sp.
CCTAACGTCACGCTGCGTTCATTCAGAAAAACGGAACGAACATTCCGGAGGATTGCTGGGCTTCGTCGATGTGCATATCGGGGTTGATCTGATCCAGCCAGGGGATCATGTCCAGAAGATTCTGGATCACAAGGTCAGGCTTTTCCGCGTCCGCCGCCGTTGCCGCGTCCTTCTGGGCAGAGAGTGCGGAGACGATCTGAACGGCTTTGCCGAAGCCCGCCTGCTTGGCGCCGATGATGTCGCGGGAGATCGTATCGCCCACATACACGCAGTTTTCGGCACTGGTCTGCATCTGCCGCAGAGAAATGTGGAAAATCTCCGGATGGGGCTTGCGGTAGCCGGTCACGCTGGAAACCGTCACATCCTCCATGCAGCCCCGGATGCCGTACTCCTCCAGCATGTTGAACACGTTGTAAAGGGAGGCATTGTTGGAAATGATGCCGATATGGTAGCCGCGGGCCTTCAGCGCTTCCAGCGTTTCCAGAACGTCGCCCCGCAACTCCCGGTGGTAATAGGTCACCTCCCAGAGATTGGCCAGCTCCTCCGTAATGGGGATCAGCTTTTCCCGATTGAAACCAAATTCTTTCAGATAGTAATCCGGCCAGATCTCCTCCGGCTTCTTCTCCAATTCCAGGCCCTCGCTCCAGCGCTTGTATTCTTTCAGGCCAGCCATGACCCGGCGGTCAAACTCCTCCGGGCTGCATCCCGGCTCCAGGCCGTGCGCCCGCAGGGTTTTCTGCAGCGCGTCCATGGCCTTCGCCTGGGTCTCCTGATTGTTCCAGATGTCCTCTAATGTGCCGCCCATATCGAATAAAACGGTATTCAGCATTGGTGGGTCCTCCTTACCGGTCATTATTATGATTCATCGTCATCGTCTTCGTAAAACAGCATGGCCTCATCCTGGGCGTTATGGAACGCACCAGGAGCCGTTCCGGAGCTTTCCGGACCAAACAGGGCCTCTGTGGGGGAGATATCCGGCTCCGGCGTCTGGACCGGATCGGATACCGGCTTTGCAGCGGGCTTCTTTTTCTGCTCCTGTTCCACCGCCTCTTTCAGCTCCTCCGAGATGGTCTTTCTGACGAAATACTCGGGATGCGCCTTCCGCAGCCTTCGGTAGATGGGCCAGCTGACGGCGTTGCCAAGCAGCACCGGCGGCAGGCCGACCGTCAGAAACAGGCGCAGCATAGAGCCTCTCGTCTCCTGCGGCAGCATCCACGCCGCCGCGCAGAACATCAGCAGGATCACAGCCAGCCCAGCAAAGCCGTAGGGCACCACCCGCTTGTCCTTCAACAGGAACAACAGGCAGCAGAGCAGCGTGCTGATGACCGTGATGATGATGGTGTGGAGCATGGAGGTGACCGTTTCGCCGCCGAAGGAGACGGTCCGGTACAGCGGTCCCGCCAGAAGCGCGGCTGTACAGAAGTAAACGGCCAGATCCAACAGGGCCGCACCGCACGCCGCCAGCGCAATGGGGCTTTTTCTGCGGCCATGCTTGTCGATAAAGAAGCTCATAGATACCTCGCAGTTTTGAAAATGAAGCGGAGAGCCTGCGCTCTCTTCGTCCTAAAAAGCTTTTGGGATGAAGAGAGCGGCGGACGATCGTCCGCCGCTCTTGCTTACATACAGTCAGCGGATGGAAGGACCGATCAGCCCAACATCTGCCAGAAATCGCGGACGGCGTTGTAGTTCACATAGATCTCGTTGGCGTCAAAGGGAGCCACGTTGATCTCGGAGAAGGGAGTGGAGCCCTCGGCGGGTTCGATGTCATCGCGGACAGGCCAGCCGCCCAGAGTGTTGAAGGGCTTGTAACCAGAGGTGTCACCATCGATGCCGCCCATCATGAAGCGGATCAGCAGCTTGGCGGCGGCAGGATGCTCGCAGCCTTCCACAACGTACAGGGTGTTGACGGCGGGGATACCGGTGTCAGGCTCCAGATTCACGGGAGCAAAGACCCAGCCGTTATCGGCGGCCTTGCGGAGCTTGGAGGAAGCGCAGAAGCCAACGGGGGGATCCTGCTGGCCGGGGGTACCGACAGCCTCGGCGATCGCGTCGGAGGAGGCGGTGAAGATCGGTTCGTTGGCGTGCAGACGCTTCAGGAACTCATAACCGGCGTTCTCGCAGCCGTCGGACAGCTTCAGCTCTTCGCCGTACAGGGTCTTATAAGCCTCGGCCAGGCGGTTCGGCTCCTCGCCTACGCAGAAGCCGGTGATCCAGGAGCCCCAGGACAGGTTGTCCAGAGGATTCTGCATCATGATCTTGCCCTTCCACTGGGGCTCGGTCAGCTGCCAGATGTTGGTGATGGGAGAACCGTCGGGATAAGCCTCCGTGTTGTAGAACAGTTGGGTCAGCTCAATGTACAGGGGCGTGGCGGTCGCGGTGTAGCTGGGGTCGATGTGGGCGAAGATGTCAGCGGGCTGATAGTTGTAGAACACCTTGTTGGCCACATACTCGTTCCACATGGAGCCGTCCTGATCCTTGATGTGGACAACGTCGGCTACATGCTGGCCGGCATCGTACTCACGGGTGACCTTCTCCAGCAGCTCGTTGGTGGAGATGTCGAAGGGAACGCAGTCAATGCCGGGATACTTTTCCTC
>CAKSVQ010000243.1 GCA_934504065.1 uncultured Dysosmobacter sp.
CAAGAACGCCGAGTACAGCTATAACGACGGCGACCTGTACTATTTCATGGACCCGGAGACCTTCGATATGGTCCCCCTGAACAAGGACGTGCTGGGCGATGCGTTCCAGTTCGTCAAGGAGAACACCATGTGCTCTCTCGTCAGCTACAAGGGCAGCGTGTTCACCGTGGAAGTTCCCAACTTCGTGGAGCTGGTGGTCACGGAGACCGAGCCCGGCGTGAAGGGCGACACCGCTACCAACGTCACCAAGAATGCCGTGCTGGAGACTGGCGCGCAGGTCAAGGTGCCCCTGTTCATCAACGAGGGCGAGAAGATCCAGATCGACACCCGCACGGGCGAGTATCTGGGCCGCGTGAAGGATTGATCCACAAAAGGGGGGACTTGCGTCCCCTCTTTTCTTCCACAGGCACAAACGGATTTTGAACAACGAAAGGAGCAACTGTTATGGAAATCTCTGAGAAGGTCGCCTATCTGAAGGGTCTGGCTGAGGGCATGGAGCTGGACACAGAAAAGAAGGAGGGCAAGCTGCTGGCCGCCATGATCGACGTGCTGGAGGACATTGCTCTGGAGCTGGAGGACATGCAGGATGAGCAGGCCGAGCTGGCCGACGGTCTGGACGCTGTGAGCGACGATCTGGAGGACGTGGAGAACGTCGTGTTCGACGAGTGGGACGACGAAGACGAAGAAGAGATCGACGACGAAGATGATGACGAGGAGTGCTACGCCACCACCTGCCCCACCTGCGAAGAGACCATTTATTTCGACGATTCTATTCTCGACGATGGCGCGGTGGTCTGCCCCAACTGCGGCGAAAAGCTGGAGTTTGATCTGACCAGTCTGGATGACGAAGAGACCGACGGCGGCGACGAGGAATAATCCCCGCAATGCTGACAGCCCGGAGTTTTCATACTCCGGGCTGTTTTTTAAAAGATAGGAGGCAGGCAATGCATATCACGGTTTACCTCGGCGCAAACATCGGCAGCGACCCGGCGTTGGGCGGCGCGGTCAGGGAATTGGGCCGATGGATCGGGGAGAGCGGCAACGATCTGGTGTACGGCGGCTCTTATAACGGCTTGATGGGCACGCTGGCAGAAAGCGTTTTGCAGGCAGGGGGCAAGGTAACTGGCGTAGAGCCCCAGTTTTTTATTGACGCGGGCTATCAGTATGATGCCATCACCCGCCTGATCGTCACAAAAGACATGGCGGAGCGAAAAGCGAAAATGATCGAACTGGGGGATGCGTTCATCGCCTTTCCTGGCGGCACCGGAACGCTGGAGGAGATTACGGAGGTGATGTCCAAGGTGTCTCTCCGGCAGCTGGACGCGCCCTGCATTCTCTATAATTTGAACGGCTATTACGACCATTTGCGCGCCCTGCTGGATCATATGACGGAAATGGGGCTTTCCTCACCGGAGCGGCAGCAGGGAATTTATTTTGCAAAGGACCTTGCTGAGATCCAAACGCTTTTGGGATACTAAGCGGAAAGAATAAGACCGCATACGGCATTTTGCCGTGTGCGGTCTTGTTTTTCAGCCGATTAGTCAGACTGTGCGGCATCAGACTCGGTCTCTTCCGCCGCATCCAGCTGGAGCTTCAGGGACTTGATCTGCTGGCGGGTCAGATACAGGCCGTGGAACCGGGTGAGCAGCGAGGCGATGACGTTGGTGCGCCAGCCATAAGACGTGTACCGCCGAAAATCTTCTTTGGCGGCGGGGGTGAGGTCGGAAAGCTGCATGGGCGGTTACCTCCTGATAGTCGGCGACAGAGTCCGACGAAATTGCATCTTCATTATGCGCCCTCCGGCGGCAGATGTAAAGGAAAACGTTCTTCCAGCAGGGAGCACAGTCCGGCGGCAAAGGCCCGGTGCCCCTCCGGAGTGAAATGCACCCCGTCATAGGCCAGCGCCACACCCCACTCTCCCGCGTCCGCAAAGAGGATGCCCCGCCGCTGGGCGAGGGCCCGATATTCTCCTGCCAGCGCGGCGGATTCCCGCAGCAGCCGCTCCTCTGCGACCCATGTGCCGCGGCACATGGGCGGCGGCGCGATGAGCAGCACGGAGCAGTGCGGCAGTGCGGACAAAAAAGCGTCCATCCGTCCGGCGGCATCCCTGGCAGTGAAACGGGGATGGGAGAGCAGGTCGTTGCTGCCCAGCATCACCGCCAGCAGGTCCTCTGGACGTAGCAGCGCGGCAAGCGCACCGGGGGCGGCGGGAATTTCCCGGCCGTTCTGCCCAAGATCCACCACCTCCCACGGCGGCGGGAGCAGGCGCGTCCAGCGCTGGGGATACCGCTCCCCCAGCGGGGAGCGGGGATCATAACCGTAGGTATTGGAATCTCCGAAACAGATCAGCCGCATAGGTGTGCTCCTCCTGTCAGCGCTGGAGATAGGCCGCAATGTCAAAGTCCAGCAGCGGTGTGGTGCCCTTGAGATACAGCGGGTGATGGGGATGGCCGGACTTGAGCAGGGGCCCTGCGGTGAACCACCGGGCATGCACGGCCTGTCCGTCTGCGGCGAAGTCCCGCATACAGTCCATGAGATAGTCCCGCTTTTCAATGATGTTGCCCCAGGCGGCCCAGACGGCGGG
>CAKSVQ010000244.1 GCA_934504065.1 uncultured Dysosmobacter sp.
GCCTTGCCAGCGTTTCGGATACCGCCATCATCCCGCTGGCAGACTGGCTGCATCTGGGCAGCGAGGCCCGCATCAACACCCCCAGCACCCAGGGTGCCAACTGGCAGTGGCGGCTCGCTTCTCCCCTTACCGAGGAGCTGGCGCTGCACATCGCCGGGCTGACCCGCCTGTACGAGCGCGCCCCCTCAAACGAGTGATCCCCGCATTTTCTCCCCTTACCTTCACCCGCAGCGCCGTTCCCGGCTTCCGGAAGCGATGCTGCGGGTGTTTTTGTTCTGCAACCTTTTTTCACAGCCGTTTCGGCCGCATATCCGCCCTCTGCCGTTGTTTTGCTTCCAGGCATACACAATTCGTTCACAAATGTATCATCAAATTTGATCGGCTGCTCTCTTGTTATTTTTATGCAGTTATGCTACAATTCAAATAGTATAGAGTCTGCTTTTGGCAGGCTTTTCGAGCGAAAGGAGTTTTTCCATCATGGATCATCCCTATCAGACAACGATGCAGCTGCCGGCAGCCTATGCCGTTATCTCCGAAGAGGAAATGACCTATCTGGAGGGCGGTTCTACAATCACCTTAGGGCGGGCCTTTGGCTATGAGTTCACCCTTGATACCGATCAGTTCCTGACCTTCTGCAGCAATGTTCTGACCAACGCTGCAGCCTACATGTTCAGCGCTTCGTACAGTTATGTTACCAATCTGCTCCAGTCCGGTCTGAGCAACGGCCTGTCCCTGCGCGGCACCGTCCTGCATGTATGGGGCAAACAGGAGACTACCTGGGGCAAGATCGCGACCATCGGCGTAACAGGCATGGCCGGTGTCTACCTCGGCGCACAGATCTATTCTGCTTACACGATGATCAAGAGCCTGTATGACTCCATCGTCAACCCCATGCCGGACTTCAGCGGCGCGCAGACCGCACAGAGCACTCAGGCTGCTGCCTGATCTGTGATCTTCTTGTGACTATGTGAGAAAGGAGTCGTTTTTGTATGAAAGATCTTCAGATGCCTCACTCTTATGCTGTTCTCTCGGACGCGGAGCAGACCGGCATTTCCGGCGGCGGGCCGCTGAGCGACGCGCTGGATGCGTTTTTCGACAATTTGCGGCTGGATGATTTCTTCTTCGGCGGCGGCCTGATCTCGCTCTCGTTCACCTTTGTGCCCCGGCTGCTGCTCAATGTGGCCAGTGCCGGTTTCAACTTCGGCATGAACCTGTATAACAGGTTTTCCGACAAACTTCACTTTTCGCAGGAAGGCAGCGACATGATGCAGTTCCTTTCTTCCGCATGGAAAAAGGACGATCAGGCCGGCTGAGCCCCTTCTAAAGGCGGTTGCAAAGCGGAGCATCATCTGCAACGTCAGACCAGTAAAATCAAGCGTAGATTCGAGCAATAGAAAAAGCAAGTGCATTACAAATCCATCAAGAATTTTTAATCTTGATAAACCGTAATGTACTTGCTTTTATTTTTACCGTGCTCGCCCTCTCCGTCATTGCTTCGCAATGCCACCTCTCCCAAAGTGAGAGGCTTTGGCAGTCCATGCAAAGTCTCCGGTCTCGCCAGAGGCTCTCCCTTTGACAGACTTCCCCCGGTCGGGGGAAGATGTCGCGCAAGCGACAGAAAGGGGAACAAGCTGCTGAGCGCCGCGAAGCTGAGAGGGCGAGGACGGTTTCCTTTTACTCGTTATTCATACTCTTATTCACCGCGGCCGCAGTCTGGCAGTTGGCGTTGTGTTCGCTAAGGGTGCGGGCATAGTAGTAGTTGCCCTTGAGGTCGGTGACAAAGAAATAGGCATCCTTCGCGTCCTCGTCCGGCTCCGGGCTGAGCGCCGCTTTGATGGCGGCAAGGCCGGGGTTCGAGATGGGGCCGGGGGTCAGGCCTGCCGTGTGATAGGTATCATACGCAGACGCAATGTTTTCCGGGATATTATCCCAGCCGCCGCAGTAAGGTGCCACCCAGTTCCAGAGATAGTTGTTGTCGGCGTCGCTCTGGATGTAGCTGGAAGTGTTGCTCTGCAGACGCGGGTAGGGCGAACCCTCGGCCAGACGGTTGCGGAACACCTGCGCCACATTGGAGTCCTGCGCGTTGCCCGCTTCCTCCTGCACAAAGGACGCCAGCGTGATCAGCTCCGGCAGGGTCATGTCCTGCGCTTTCAGTTCGGCGTACATTTCATCCGTGATCTGCGCGTCGAACTGCGCATAGAACGTTGCAACGTAATTGTGCACCGTATCGTCCTTTAAAAATTCATAGGTTTCCGGGAAGAGATATCCCTCACACTTCATGAAGCGGTCCGGGGCGGCGGCATCGTCCGGCACATACTGCCAGAAGGTGTACTTGCTGAAATCGCCCTCGTTGGCTTCCTTCAAAAAATCCTCCGCGCTGCACAGACCCGCAGCTTCCATCTTCTGCGCGATGGCAATGGCGGTAGTGCCCTCCGGGATGGTCACGCGCACCGTCTCGGCTTTGGCGTAGGTGGACAGGGCCGCAATGATGGCATCGTAAGAACAGGCGCTCTTTTGCAGGGTGAAGTCGCCATACTGCAGCTTTGATGCCGCGCCCTTCTGCC
>CAKSVQ010000245.1 GCA_934504065.1 uncultured Dysosmobacter sp.
CGCGGCAGAACACAGACTTCATGGCTTTCGCGTCTGCGGACGTGAAACTCTGCGAGGCTTTTTGAGAAAGGCCCCCTCCGTTCCGAAAGGAACGGAGGGGGCCTTTGTTTTATAAGGTTGTGTTTCGATCAGCGGACGCCCATCCAGTTGGAGATGACCATTTTCTGGACCTCGGAGGTGCCCTCATAGATCTCAGTGATCTTGGCGTCGCGCATCATGCGCTCCATGGGATAATCCCGGGTGTAGCCATAGCCGCCGAAAAGCTGGAGGCAGCGGCGGGTCACGTCGCTGGCGTTCTGGGCGGCATTCAGCTTGGCCATGGCTGCCAGATGGCTGTAAGGCTCATGGTTGTCCTTGGCGCAGGCGGCGCGGTATACCAGCAGCCGGGCGGCATCGGTATTGGCCTGCATCTGGGCCAGCTCAAACTGGGTGTTCTGGAAGAAGGACAGCGGGTGGCCGAACTGCTTGCGGGTCTTGACGTATTCCACCGTCTCGTCGATGGCACCCTGTGCAATGCCCAGCGCCTGCGCGGCAATGCCGATGCGGCCGCCGTCCAGCGTCATCATGGCGTATTTGAAGCCCTTGCCCTCTTCGCCCAGCAGGTTTTCTCTGGGCACGATGCAGTTTTCAAAAATCAGCTCGCAGGTGGAGGAGGCGCGGATGCCCATTTTCTCCTCATGCTTGCCGATGGAGAAGCCGGGGAAGTCCTTTTCCACAATGAAGGCGGAAATGCCGTGATTGCCCTTTTCCTTGTCGGTCATGGCCATGACCACATAGATGTCGGCAGGTCCGGCGTTGGTGATGAAGATCTTGCTGCCGTTGAGTACATAGTGGTCGCCCTCCAGCACGGCGGTGGTCTTCTGGCCGGAGGCGTCCGTGCCCGCGCCGGGCTCGGTCAGGCCGAAGGCACCCAGCTTTTCACCGCTGGCCAGCGGCACCAGATATTTCTGCTTCTGCTCTTCCGTGCCGAAGAGGTAGATGGGATAAGAGCCCAAAGAGGTGTGGGCGGAGACGATCACGCCAGTAGAGGCGCAAACGCGGCTCAGCTCTTCCACGCACTGGGCATAAGAGAGGTTATCCATGCCCGTTCCGCCGTATTCTTCCGGGAACGGGATGCCCAGAAAGCCGGATTCCGCCATCTTTGCCACGGTCTCCGTGGGGAAGCGCTCTTCCTTGTCGATCTCGGCTGCCAGCGGCTTGACCTCTTTCAGCGCGAAGTCACGGTACATCTGCTGCAAGTCCCGGTGCAGCTCATCCTGTCTGAAATCCATGGTGAAAACTCCTTTTCATAAGAATTTTGAATATGGGAATGCCGTGCCGCGGCAAGGGAGAGGGGCGCCGCGGCACGGCGGGAGAAGAAGGGGGAACACAGCCGCTGCCTTCACACTGCGGCCCCATTACCCCCGCTGGGAGCTGTTTAGTTGTTTTTCCATTCCGGCGGCCGCTTTTCCTTGAAAGCGGTCACACCCTCAATATAGTCGTCGCTCCCGCAGACGAAGGAGCAGAGCACCCGCTCAAATTCGCAGGAGGATTCGTAGGACATCTCCAGACAGCGGTCCACCATGATCTTGGTGAACTTCACCGCGATGGGGGCGCGCTTGAGGAACTCGGAAAGATATTCCTCGCAGGCGGGGATCAGCTCGTTCTGCTCCACCACCTTGCGCACAAAGCCCAGTTCCTTGGCTTCCTCTGCGGTATAGTGCTTGCCGCTCATCAGCATTTCCCTTGCCGCGGTGGGCACGAGGATACGGGCGGCGCGGCTGATGCCGACATAGGCCGCGATGCCGCCAATGTTCACCTCGGGATAGCCGATCTTGGCGTTGCGGCTGGCAATGCGGAAGTCGCAGCAGAGGGCCAGCTCCGCGCCGCCGCCAAGGCAGTAGCCATTGATGGCCGCCACGGTGGGGCGCTCAAAGTTGGCGATCTTGTTGTAGGTCGCGTGGATGTACTTCCGGAAGTCGCGGTTGGCCTCCGCCGGGAAATAGGGCTGGGCGGACTTGTCCGCGACCTTCGTGGCGTCGCCCTTGAGGTCGGCTCCAGCCATGAAGCTTTTCTCGCCCGCTCCGGTCAGAATGACGGCCCAGACATCCCGGTCCTTGCTCATTTCGTCAAACACTTCGTTGAGCGAATCGAACATGAAGTAGCTGATGGCGTTTAATACCTTGGGGTTATTGAACGTTATATAAGCAATGTGGCCCTTCTTCTCAAACAACAGGCCGGGGTACTCACTTTTATAGCTCATACGGATCACCTTTCATTTGTTGAGATTGATAGGTACGATGTCGCTTACGCAGGGAATGGAATAACGTGGGATCAACGCTTACGCCTTGAGCTTCTTGACCTCGGCAGTGAGGAGGGGCAGGACCTCAAAGAGGTTGCCGACGATGCCGTAATGGGCGATCTCGAAAATGGGGGCGTCAGGATCCTTGTTGATGGCCACGATGCAGTCCGAGCCGCTCATGCCGGCCTGATGCTGGATGGCGCCGGAGATACCGCAGGCGATATACAGCTTGGGGGCCACGGTCTTGCCCGTCTGGCCCACCTGATGGGCGTG
>CAKSVQ010000246.1 GCA_934504065.1 uncultured Dysosmobacter sp.
AGCTTCCAGCCGACGGCCTTCTCCCGGCCGGTGAGGAAGCGGCGGTAGAGGCCGTCCTCCCGGGCGAGCGCATCGTGGGTGCCCTGCTGGACGATCCGCCCCCGGTCCAGGACCAGAATCTGGTCTGCTTGGCGGACGGTCTTCAGCCGGTGGGCGATGAGGATGACGGTCTTCTCCGCCGTCAGGGCGTCGATGGCCTCCATCAGATCCTGCTCGTTCTCCGGGTCCACGTTGGCGGTGGCCTCGTCCAGGATGATGATGGGAGCGTCCTTCATCATGGCCCGGGCGATGGAGAGCCGCTGGCGCTCCCCGCCGGAGAGGGTGCCCCCCGCCTCGCCGATGACGGTGTCATAGCCCTGGGGCAGCCGCTGGATGAAGTCGTGGCAGCGGGCCTTTTTTGCCGCCGCAACGACCCGCTCCATGGAAGCCTCCGGCTGGCCGAAGCGGATGTTGTTGGCGATGGTATCATGGAAGAGATAGACATTCTGGAAGACGAAGCTGAAATTCCGCATCAGGCTGTCCATGTCGAAGTCCCGGACATCGTGCCCGCCCAGCGTGACGCGCCCGGCGTCCACATCCCAGAAGCGGGAGAGCAGGTGGCAGAGCGTGGTCTTGCCGCTGCCGGAAGGGCCGACGATGGCGGTGGTGCTCCGCTCCGGGATGTCCAGCGTTACCCCGTGGATGATGGACTTTTCGCCGTAGGAGAAGCGGATGTCCTCTGTCCGGAGGCCGCAGTGCTCCGGCGCAAGCTCAGCCCCGGAGATGTCCATGGCGGGCAGGCTCAAAATGTCCGCCGCCTGATCCACGCAGGTATCCACCACCCGCAGCAAGCTCGATTGTGTCCCGGCCTGCTCCAGCCCCTCCGTCAGCAGGAAGGAGCAGATGCAGAGCATAACACAGTTTAATAGCTCCATTCTGCCGCCGGTATAGAGCACAAGAGACAGCAGCACCACCCCCACGTCGATGCCCTTGGCAACGGCGTTCTGGGCCAGCATCAGTGGCAGGAGCTTCAATTCCATGTCGATGTTGGAATCCACGTTTTCGTCAATGGCAGCTTCCAGCCTGCGGTTATACTTGCCGGTCAGGGAGTAGGATTTCACCTCGGCAATCCCCTTGATGAACTCCAGCACCTGCTCCACGACGGCTGTGTCACCGGAGAGCTTCCGGCGGGTGGTTTGCTCCGATCTCGCCTGCAGCGCACGATTCACGAAATAGCAGACGGTAAGATCCAATACAATGAGAAGCCCCACCCGCCAGTCGAAGAGGAAGACCGCCAGTGTCATCACCGCCGTGGAGAAAAGTCCCTCGGTGACCAGCATCACCACCCGGGTGGAAACGCCGGAGAGGTTGTCCATGGTGTTGGTGGTGACGGAGGTGATGGCCCCCAGGCTGTTGGCGTTGAAGTAGCCCATAGGGAGATACCGGAGATGCTCCGCGATCTGCACGCGCTTATTGGCGGCGGTGCGGTAGCCGGCGTCCGTCTGCAGGGCGGTGGCGCGGGATTTCAGAAGGGAGGAACCGATGACGGAGACCAGCATGATCGCCAGCGACCGCAGGATCGTTTCCGTGCGCACGCCGTCCGTCAGCATTGCCCCCAGCAGAACGCCGATGGCCGGGATCTTCAGTGCGGAAAACAGGGCCGCCGCCACGCCGAGGGCGATGGAACGGTAAAACTCCCTGCGCTCCCGTTCATCGCAGAAGTGAAAGAATTTTCTCAGGATCTCAAGCATGCGCACGACCTCCCTCCGCGCTGTCCCGGGACGCGGTATGCGCGCGCCACATGGACCGGTACAGCGGGCTTTTCTGCAGCAGCTCCGCCTGGGTGCCTGCCGCCTCGACGCGCCCGTCGTTCACGAGGACGATCTGGTCGGCATCCACGATGGTGGAGAGCCGGTGGGCGATGACAATGAGGGTCTTGCCCCGGACCAGCCGGGCGACGCTCTCCTGGATGACGGCCTCATTCTCCGGGTCCGTGTAGGCGGTGGCTTCGTCCAGAATGACGATGGGGGCGTCCTTCAGCATGGCCCGGGCAATGGAGATGCGCTGCCGCTCGCCGCCGGAAAGATGCCCGCCGCCGTTGCCGACCACGGTCTCAAAGCCGTTTTCCAGTCCCAGGATGAAGTCATAGCAGCCGCAGTCCCTCGCGGCCTGCTCCACTGCGGCGTCCGTGGCGCCGGGCGCTCCCATGCGGATATTCTCCCGCACGGTGGTGTCAAAGAGGAAGTTGTCCTGGGAGACATAGGCGACGAGTCTGTGGTAATGCTCCGGAGAGATCTTGCGGATATCCGCGCCGCCCAGGGTGATGGTCCCGCTGCCTGCATCCCAGAAGCCCGCAATGAGCTTGGCAATGGTGGATTTCCCGCTGCCGGAGGGGCCCACCAGGGCGTTCACCGTGCCCTCCCGGAAGGTGAGGTCGATGCCGTGGAGCACCTCGGTCTCCCCATAGCCGAAGTGAACGTCCCGCAGCGCCACGGTGCTGCCGCAGGGCGTCTGGAGGTCCGTCTCCGGGCGGGGCAGCTCCGGGGCAGTGAGGATGTCCGTCACCTGGGAGA
>CAKSVQ010000247.1 GCA_934504065.1 uncultured Dysosmobacter sp.
GTCTTGCAGGCAGACTGGCAGGAGGTCTGGCATTCGCCGCAGCCACCGTTCTTTACGGAAGCGGCAAGATCACGCGTTTCAATGGTCTGAATTCTTTTCATGATCGTAAATTCCTTTACTGAAGATTTTTACAAAGTTCATTATAATATATTCCGCGCGGATTGTCAAGAGTTTTCGTCAACGAGCACCAAAATCTTTTCGGGTAACGAGCCGGAATTGCTCTTCACCGAGATTCCGCCGTCAGCAAATGCACGGATTGCAGAAAGCAGCCGTCCGTCGATCACTTCCCCCGGAACGCCGAGCGGGATGCCCGGAGGATAGGCAAACACGTATTCGCCGAGCGTTTTGCCGGGCGATGTGGCAAGCGGCACCAACCGCTTTTCCCGGTCGTGCGCTTCGGCAGAGGTCATCCGCTTTTTCAAAAGAAAGTGCGGGAATGAAGAAATCCCCTGATCCGTTGAATCACATATGGTTGTTGTGCGACTTTCCGCAGCGGAACCGTCGCACCGTCCGGTCAGATCGCGGTCGATCTCCCAAAGCGCACGCGTCAGCCGGGCAAATCCCTCGTCGGTATCTGCGATGGAAGTCAAGCAGATCAGATACCCGGGATACGCCATTTCGGTTTCAATCCGGTAGTCCCGCCGCAGGCGTCCGGCAAGCGCGGGACCGGGCAACATCCGCGGACCGGTCAGAATCACCAGCTTTCCGGGGTCATACGCATAGCATCCGTCCCCCCGGTACAACCGGAGCGTCTGCCACGCTGCCGCGTCTGTCCGGAATCCGGAAAGCCGCCGGGAATAGGCGGAAAACAGCCGCTCGCCGTCCGTTTCCAAAAGCTCTGCGCAGTTTTCCATGGACGCAAGCAACAGGTACGACGGACTGGAGGTCTCAAACACCGCAAGCTCACGCATGATGTCGGCGGCGAACTGCTCTTTTGAAAGAAGCAGTGCCGTCTGCGTCAGCGACGGAAGCGTTTTGTGCAGGCTCAGCACAACCGCGTCTGCGCCCAGGACATACGGGCTTTCCGGGAAATCCGGAGAAAAGCCGAGGTGGGCACCGTGCGCGGCATCCACGAGGAGCGTCGCGCCATGCGCGTGAACCGCCGAAGCAATTGCCCGGATATCGCTGACTACGCCTTCATAGGTCGGGGAGGTCAGGATGACGAGCCGGGTATCCGGAAACGCATCGAGCGCCGCGCTTACCTTCCCCGGCAGAATGTCCAGAAAGATCCCGTCCGAAAGTTCGGGAAGCAGGTATTCCGCGCGCAGCCCGCAAAGCTCGACCGCGTGATACACGGACCGGTGGCAGTTTCGCGCGACAAGCACCCGATCGCCGTACTTTGTCAGGGCGCGGACGGCGGCAAGAATCCCGCAGGTCGATCCGTTGACCAGGGGAAACGCGCGGTCGGCGTGAAACAGACGCGCAAATCGCCCGGCAAGCGTGCCGAGTACCCCGGTCATCTCGTGAAGGTTGTCAAAGCCCTCCACCTCGGTGATATCCTCCCCGACAGGGAGCCCGCCCCCGAATTCCGGGTTGCGTTTATGCCCCGGCATATGCATGGGGTAAAGCTCCTTCTGTGCGTCCCCGGTCAGGAGACCGTAAAGCGTCCTCATTTCTTTGGGCGCTTGATATAGGGCATCTCGGTGTCGGTCTTGCCGTCACCCGTGGTATCCACATAAATGGTGTCCACTTTTCCGTCGCCCGTCGTATCCACAAAGGTCCGCGTGCCCTTGGTAGCGGATTCCGCCTTACCGATTTTACCGAGATACCGGAGCAAGCCGTACACAAAGTACACCACCGTCAAAACGAGCACCACCGCACCGATGACGCGGAACAGCCAGTCCACGACCTTGCAGGGACCGACCGCAACCAGAAGAACGCCGACAAGGATGCGCGGAAGCTCCTCCCGGAACTGTGCGCCGGTATCGGTCGCCTTGGAAATGCGGATCACAGGAATGACGATGAGACAAAGCCCCACGATGATCATCATGACGAAATTGCGGGAGATCAGGAGCGCAAGCGACAGAAGCACGGCAGCACCGTAGAGAATGATCCCCGCGGCAGAGCCCTCTTCCCCGTTGTGCATCAGCGCGTCAAGGAACGGGGGGATGGATACCACAAGACCGACGATCCCGCAGAGAACGGCGAGAACGCCGAACATCTTGTCCGCGTGGAAAAGCAGGAGAATGCCGACGGCAAGCCCGACCGCGCTGGTCACAAGAAGCGAGGCAAGATTCATTTTTTTCATGTTGCTTTGATTCATGGCTGAAGGATCCTTTCAAGAAATGATCTGTCATACCGCCCGGGCGGTGTGGATTCGGGAAAAGATGAAATGATTATAGCAAAAAATCATGAAGTCAATGTAAATTCCGGAAATACGGAAGAATTCCGGCGGGAACCTCGTCGGATACATCTTCTCCGCGCGCAAGCCGTTCCCGCACCTCGGTCGAGCTGACCGAGGCAAGCAACGGATCCGCGTGCAGAAACAACGTATCGATGCGCGGATTGTGTTCTCTTAAATAATCCGCCATATAACTCTCATAGGTGAAAT
>CAKSVQ010000248.1 GCA_934504065.1 uncultured Dysosmobacter sp.
CGGTCGGCTGGACGGCGCTGCGGGCGGCGGGGTCGACGCAGAGGAGCGTGTTGCGGTCGAGGTCGAGGACGACGGTTCTGATCTGGCTGTTATCGACGTGAAGGACATCGAGAAGGATGACAACGGCGATCACGATCCTTATGCCAGCGTCTACTTCAAGCTGGACGGCGCTAAGGTCGATTACCTCGTCCTGGTGAAGAACGCCTGATCGAGTTCTTTCCACTGAACCTGTAAACACGTAAGTGCATACAGACCGCACCCCCGGGCTTCGGCCCGGGGGTGGTTTTTTGCCCTCTGCTCGCCGCAGAAAGAGGAAACCGTGTTAATTTGTTGAAAAAGGGTGGAAAGGGTTGAAATACCCGGAGGGTTATACTATAATACAGTCTGTATGATTAGGCGCAGTGGGGCAGTCTGCCCATTCGCGCTTTGCATCAATGCTGCCGCGGACGGCCCCGCCCGCGTTTTTCGGAGGAACTATGAAACGGAAACCTATCCCCAAGACCCCGGACAAAACTCACATGAGACAAGAGGAGGGCGCTCAGATGCCCTTGCAGGATGGAGCTCCGGCGCAGCCTGTGGGAAGCGTATCTGCCGCCCATGCGCAAGGCGGCTTTTTTGCGTTTGCAAAGCCCGCCCTCTTTACCCTGCTGCTGTTCTTCGCCATGACGGTCCAGACCGCCCCCATGGCGCTGATCCTGGGCGTGCTGGCCATCGTGAGCCTGTTGGGCAAGGCGCCCGTGGCCCGCGTCCGGGCACGGCTGTCCCTCCCGGTGGTGGGCCTGCTGGGTTTCGCCATTGTTTACGGCGCTGCGGCCATTTACTCTCCCTTCGGGGACTCCGCCCTTGCGGAATTTTATAAGTTTTTTGCGGCCCTAGCCTTGGCCGTCATTCTTCTGGCCCGGTATGACCGGGAGGACGCGCCGGGGGTGCTGTGGGGCTTCGGCACGGTCAGCGCCGTCATCGGCGTGGTCAGCGTGGACCTGGCCTGCGGCGGCCCGGTGTTCCGGGCTTTCAACGCTTTGATGACCGCCCTGGGCGAGGATTACGGCACCGTGGACCAGAGCCCCTGGGGCACCCAGGTGGCGGGCATCTACAACGACGCCAACGTCACCGCGTCCCTCTTCGCCCTGGGACTGATCGTGAGCCTGTTCCTGCTGGTCCGGGCGGACGGCTGGAAAAAGAAGCTGCCCGCCGCCCTGCTGGTGGGCGTGAACGGCCTGGCCTTCTTCCTCTCCATGAGCCGCGGCGGCATTCTGTGCTTTGCCGTGGCGCTGCTGGTATGGCTGGTGCTGGCCGGGAAGGGAAACCGCCTGCCCCTGTTTTTCTCCATGGCCCTGTCCGCCATGTCTACCGTGGTTCTGGCGATCCCCGCCGCGTCCCACATCATCTCCGGCAGCAGCCTGCCCCTGGCGCTGCTGGTGGGCAACGGCGTGATCGTCTTTGCGCTGAACCTGCTGGTGGGCCGCCTGGCCGCCCTGGCCGCCGCCCACGCGAAAGCGGGCATGGCGGCTGTGGCCGTGGTGGCGGTAGCCTGCGCCGCCTACGGCGTGGCGGCGTTCACCGTCAAGGGGCCTTACACCTTTGATTCCACTGGTGCTGTGGTCCGCCAGGCGGGCCTTGCCGCCGGTGAGTACCAGCTGGCCTCGCCCCTGGATGAGAACGTCCGGGTGACGCTGATGGGCCAGACCGCCTACGAAAAGCTGCGGGACCAGTACGAGACGCTGTATGATTCTTTTTCCGGTGAAACGGCCTTTACCGTGCCGGAGGGGATGGTCATGACCCGCTGGCAGCTTTATGCCCCGGAGGGCACAGTCGTTGATAGCGTGGAGCTGTCCGATGGGCAGCTGTTCCGGCTGGGCTATCCCTTACTGCCAGCCTTTGCCGCCAACCGCTTGCTGGGAGGCATGGGCAGCAGCTTCTCCCTCCGCTGGACCTTTGACCAGGATGCCCTGACTCTCTGGGTGCAGGCCCCCGTCCTCGGCCACGGCCTGGGTTCCACCGAGAACCTGTACCGCTCTGTGCAGAGCTTCCAGTATGAAACCAAGTATGCCCACAACCACCTGCTTCAAACCCTGTCCGATACCGGACTGGTGGGCACGGCCTTTGCCCTGTGCTTCGTGCTGGGGGCCGCGTGGCTGTGCCTGCGGGCGCTGAAGGGGGAGCGGAGCGGCCTTGCCGCCGCGCTGCTGGCGGCGTGGGTGATGATGAACCTTCACAGCCTCATGGAGATCAGCTTCTCCGTCCGGGGCTACAAGTGCGCTGCCTATGTGCTGTTGGCCCTGGCGGCGGTGTGCTTTGCCGGCAGGCCGGAGGGGGAGACTGTTAAAGCGCGGAAACAGGCGAAAACCGCTGGTATTGCCGTGGCGGTTCTATACGCTCTGTATCTGGCCGTGTTCGGCGGCCTGCTGGAAAGCGCCCGCCTGACCGACCGCCGGGCTGAGGATTTCCAGACCACCGATGTCTACGAATATCTGGACATGCTCCGCAGCTGCGTCCGGGGAGACGTGTTCGACCACGACTTCTGCCAGCGCAGTTACGTTG
>CAKSVQ010000249.1 GCA_934504065.1 uncultured Dysosmobacter sp.
GTGGGGAAGCGTTCTTTGCCGCGCAGGAGCGGAGGAGACCACGCTTTACGCTGATCTGGATCTTGAACGCGTTGATGCGGTGCGCCGCCAGTTGCCCATCCTTTCCGCGCGTCGACTGGATCTTTACGAGGTGCGGGAGAAGTGAAGATCTTTCCGGTTTTTTATGCCATTGTCCGGCAGATACCGCCGGGGAAGGTGGCGACCTATGGGCAGGTGGCCCGTCTTGCCGGGATGCCCCGCTGTGCTCGGACGGTGGGCTATGCCATGGCGGCCTGTCGGGATGCGGCGGTTTCCTGCCATCGGGTCGTTGACCGTTTCGGCGGAACCAAGGCCTGCTTTGATACCTATGCCCCCGGCATCCAGCGGGCGCTGCTGGAGGCAGAGGGCGTGACCTTTACACCGGAGGGGGACTGTGGACCTTACCCGCTGCCAGTGGCAGCCGGATTTTTAAAGAGGACAGGAAAAAACGTTTCTGGTAAATCGTGCCTGCGGTCAACAGGATGGATGGCGGTTTTCCCGCGGCGGGGAAGAGACCCTTTTTGGAAAAGTATGCATTGACAATGGATTTTTTCACGCCTATACTGGACTTATTCAAACTGAGGAGCGTGAGACGCATGGAATTAAAGCTGAATAACGCCGTGCTGGGCGAGGAACTGTCCGGCATCCGCCGTTTTACCTTTCTGGTGCGGGATACCCCCGGCGCCTGTGCCCTGACCATCGGCGAGCCGGATCAGAATACGCCGGATGTGGTGAAGGAAGCCGCCAAGGCCGCACTGGATGCCAACGATACCCATTATCCTCCGGGTAACGGTTACCCGTATATGCTGGAGGCCATCTCCAAATTTGAGGAAAAGGCCCACGGGCTGCACTATTCCCCTGAGGAGATCATCCTGACCATCGGTGCGACAGAGAGCCTGCATATCGCGCTGGCCACCGTACTCAATCCCGGTGATGAGGTCATCGTCCCCACGCCTGCGTTCAGCCTGTATGAATCCATCACCCGGTTGTGCCGAGGCGTTCCGGTAGACCTGCCCACGGAGAAGAATCATTTCCAGATCGATCCGGAGGCGCTGAAAGCGGCCATTACGGACAAGACCAAGGCCATCATTCTCACCTCGCCCAACAATCCCACCGGATGCATTTATACAAAGGAGACACTGGACGCCATCCATGATATTCTGGTAGATAAGCCCATTTTTGTGCTGTGTGACGATGTGTACCGCACCCTGACCTATACGGAGAATTATCACAGCTTCTCTGAGTATCAGGATATGCGCGACCGTATTATTGTGATCCAGAGTTTCTCCAAGCCCTATGCCATGACCGGCTGGCGGCTGGGCTACTGTCTGGCGGACGCACCCATCCGGGACCGCATGCAGATCTTCCACCAGTATATGGTGGTCTCCGCGCCGTCCTTTGTGCAGCCTGCCTGCGTAGCCGCACTGGAAAGTGACACCAGCGGGATCGTGAATATTTTCCGCAAGCGGCGGGACTATGTGTACAAACGCCTGACGGATATGGGACTGGATGTGCAGGAGCCCGAGGGGGCGTTCTACATGTTCATCAACATTGAGAAGTACGGCATGGATTCCCTGACCTTCTGCGAAAAGATGCTGAAGGAGGGGCTGGTGGGCCTGATCCCGGGGTGCTATTTCGGCACGGAAGGATATATGCGCCTGAGCTATTGCTATTCCGATGAGGACCTGAAAGAGGGCCTTGACCGGATCGAACGGTTTATCAAAACCCTGTAAGATGCTGTAAGAATAAAGAAGACCGTCGGGCAGTTATCTACCCGGCGGTCTTTTTTTGAAATCGGATTTTCGGATTCGATGAACAAAAAAGCTGCGCCTACTGGCGCAGCTTGTAGTTTTATGTAAGAGAGATCGATGAAATTATTTTAGCTTGGGGAGGGGGAAGCGAATCGCATTGCTGACATCCTCGGCCCATTCAATCAGGGTGTTGACGCCGTCCCGGGTGATTTCTGCAGCGTCCTCCAAGCGATCAAGCCGGGATTCCACACCGTCGAGGCGAACTTCCACTTTGGCCAGCTTAGATTCTACACTGTCGAGCCGGACTTCCAGCTTGTCCAGTTTGGAGTCCATGCCATCGAGCCGCGAATTGATTTTTTGCAACTCTGTCTGCTGGGATTCCAACAAAACAAGAATTTTTTCTTCGTTTATCACCGTTACATCGCCCCTCTCTGTGTGCTTATTATACTGTGGCGGTGTTTGGCTGTCAAGACGGTGCTTTCTGTGTGGTGTTGTGCCGAATCTATCATCCGATGCCTATTCTCCGGCTGTACGCTTTTTTGTGCGCTTTGGTCAGTTTCCTTGGGCTTTTGATTGGCGTTCAGGAAAAAGAAAAAGCCTTGAAAACGTAGTGTTTTCAAGGCTTTTCTTGTTGGTGGAGATAAGCGGGATCGAACCGCTGACCTCTTGACTGCCAGTCAAGCGCTCTCCCGGTTAGTGCGGTTACATACCCCCTAAACCGGGTCAAAAGAGCGCTTCAATACGCGGGCAACCC
>CAKSVQ010000250.1 GCA_934504065.1 uncultured Dysosmobacter sp.
CCTCTGCCCGGTTTTTGGAAGTATCTGCATACCGATCTATCTGATCCAGATTCTGATTGCCGCCACGGGAAGAATCCCCCTGAGATTCATCCTCTTCTGCGGACTGACCGGAACCTGTGCCATTTTCCAATGTCTCTACTCTCAGTCTTTCCTGAACCGGTTTCCATGGGCTGTCCGGCTCTACCCGTTCAGAAGGCATGATAAATCCAGCGCATCCGAATACAACTACCAGTGTTAATGCGATCCCGAGAGCCCGGATCATCCACTTCTTTTTCTTCATTGCCTTCTCCTCTTCCAAAATACAGGAACAGGACTGGACGGAATATGGATTTTCCATATCCCGCTCAGCCCGTTTCTGTTCATTTTTTTACTGCATTATCTGCATCAAAGCTTTACTTTGCTGTGCTTACCATCTGCTTGCTGTTGATGGTAAATTTCTGTGTTACGCTTCCGCCGTATTTATTAATACCAGTGATCGTAACGGTTCCTTTGTTCTTTCCGGCTGCAATGTTTGCACCATAAGATACAGTGTAGTTCTCTTCATCCACCAGTTCCAGCTTGCCTGTTTTCAGATAAGCTTCAAACTTACCTGCATCTTTCTTCAGTGCAGAGATGACTTTCTTGTCTGCGCTGTAGAATACTGCAACTGCCGGGGTCACCTGTTTTCCGGTGTAGTCGGTTCCTTCTACCATGACATACAGGTTCGCTGCTGTCAGTTTGGTCCGGTAGATCGGAAGCTTCATGGTAACAGTTCCCGTATAGGCACCAGTTCCTTCGATGGTCATGGACGGTGCACTCTTGGTCTTGCTTTCATCTGCACACCAGTCGTTGTAATCCTTCTGGGTATTGTCTGCCCAGTCAATCCTATAGTCAGCTTTGCCAAGTACTTTGCCACCGTCTTTTACAACTACCTTCGGCTGATACTTATAGGTATCTGCCTTCTTCGCATTGTATGCTACCGGCACAACCGTGATCTCCACATCAGAAGCAGTCAGTGCTTTTGCTGTGATGGAGAAGGTCTGTGTCAGTTTTCCTGCAAAGTTGCCTTTACCGGTAATCGTAATAGTCGGAGCTTTCGCATCAGAAGCGCCTGCCACTGCCTTATTGTTCTGAAACTTCAGGGTGTAATCCTGTCCGTTCACCAGAGTCTTACCTTTGTAGATCAGCTTCACAGCATCGGTCGGGTCTGCGCCTGCTTTTGCGTATGCAACGGTGATCTTATCCATGCCCTTCTTCGTGCATGCGGACAGATCTGCAGCCTCGATCTTGAAGGTCTTCTTGATGGAACCTGTGTATCCAGCCTCTGCCTTACCGGTAAATGTGATGGTTGCTGTTCCCTTGTTCACATTGTTGGTGTAGGAGATCGTGTAATCCTTGTTCAGTACCAGTGCATCTGTCTGTCCCTTCAGGGTCAGTTCAGCCTGATTCTGGGTAATCGCAGATCCGGTATACGTTCTGGTGCTGTCCAGTCTGTGGATCTGTACATTAGATGCCGTCAGTTTAGTTCCGGTGATCTGATAAGTTACTACCTTATATCCGGTATAAGCACCAGTTCCGCTGATCAACATTTCAGCAGTTCCTACTGCTTCATTGTCATAGAAGCTTACCGTGTAATCTTCATTAATCTTCAGAGTCTTTGTAGTCTTGCCATCTTTGATGGTAACTGTATACTGATCCGGATCAAGCACTGCGCCGTCTGCATCATACGGAACACTCTTCACCTTCAGTTTCACGGTTGCACCGTTGATCACCTGTGCTTTCATGTTCACATAGACAGTCTCTTCAATAGTTCCTATATAGTTTCCTGTTCCGTTGATCTCCAGTGTGTATTCACCCGGCTGATTCAGTTTTGCCTGACCTTTTACGATCTCTACGGATTCTCCCTTCGGATCCACAAGGGAAACGGTATAGTCTGTTCCCTCTTCCAGAGTCATCTTGCCGTATTTCACACTCTTCAGTACTTTCACAGTCTTCTCAGATGCGTCAAACTGATCGGTCATTGCCAGTACTGTCTCGTCATCCTCAATATCTGCCTTACAAATATTGAAGTTTGCATACAGCGTACCGCTGTAATTACCTTTACCGGTAATGATCACATACGGATTCTCTCTATAGAATCCATCTGCATCCAGAGCATCTGCCACCATATTTCCATATGCCTGATATCCATCTTTACCTATTGCCGCATTGACATTTACGTTATTCTTATAAGATACGGTATAATCTTTGCCTTCGGTCAGTCTGGTCTGTCCGTCTGCATCATATACTTCTACCTTCGGCTTCTGTGCCGTTCCGGTGTAAGTCAGATCATTGATCCTGCTCACAGTCATGGTTCCGGACTGGGATTTTGTCACCCATTTTGCATACAGCACCATATCAGACTGTACGGTATCAGTGTCAAAGTTCCATTTTCTGGTATAGGTTTCATCTGTATACCAGCCTGCGAATACCGTGGTATCACGATTCTGATCTGCGGTCAACGTTCCCGGATCTGTCGCTTTGTTTCCGGCTTTCACAGT
>CAKSVQ010000251.1 GCA_934504065.1 uncultured Dysosmobacter sp.
AGGATGATGTGGTCACGTTCGAGGAGCTGGGCGTAGACCGGCTGTTCATCGACGAGAGCCACTACTATAAAAATCTGTTTCTCTATACCAAAATGCGGAATGTCAGCGGCATCGCGCAGACCGAGGCACAGAAATCCAGCGACCTCTTTATGAAGTGCCGGTATCTGGACGAGATCACAGGCGGGCGTGGCGTGGTGTTCGCCACCGGTACGCCCATCTCCAACAGCATGGTGGAGCTATACACCATCCAGCGGTATTTGCAGATGGACGCCTTACAGGAGCAGGGCTTTCAGCATTTCGACGCATGGGCTGCCAACTACGGCGAGACGGTCACGACTATTGAACTGGCACCGGAGGGGACGGGCTATCGGGCCAAGACCTGCTTTGCCAAGTTCAACAATCTGCCGGAGCTGATCTCCGTATTCAAAAATGTGGCGGACATCCAAACGGCGGATATGCTGAATCTGCCTGTGCCGGAGGCGCATTACCACAATATCGCCCTGAAACCGTCTGAGTATCAGAAAGAGATGGTGGCGTCGCTGGCAGAACGGGCCGAGCAGGTGCGTAATAGACAGGTGGACAGCAGCGTGGACAATATGCTGCTAATCACCAACGATGGCCGGAAGCTGGCATTGGACCAGCGGCTTATCAATCCCATGCTGCCCAGCGATCCGGAGAGCAAGGCGGCCAAGTGCGCGGAGACGGTGTTTGACATCTGGCAGCGCACGGCAGAAAAGCACTCCACCCAGATGATCTTCTGTGATTTGTCCACGCCAAAGGGTGAGGGCGTTTTCAGTGTCTACGATGATATTCGTGATAAGCTGCTGGCGATGGGCGTACCGGAAAATGAGATCGCCTATATTCACGATGCCAAAACCGAGGCGCAGAAGAAAGACCTGTTCGCCAAGGTGCGGGCCGGTCAGGTGCGTGTGCTGCTGGGCAGCACACAGCGCATGGGTGCCGGAACCAACTGCCAGCAGAAGCTAATCGCCTTGCACCATCTGGATTGTCCGTGGCGGCCATCCGATCTTCAGCAGCGGGAGGGACGCATCATCCGGCAGGGCAACGAAAATGCTGAGGTGGACATTTACAGCTACGTCACCGAGGGTACATTTGACGCCTACCTCTATCAGTTGGTGGAGCGAAAGCAGAAATTCATCGCGCAGATCATGACCAGTAAGTCCCCTGTGCGCTCTGCCGAGGATGTGGATGAACAGGCCCTTTCCTATGCGGAGATCAAGGCGCTGGCCAGCGGTAACCCGCTTATCAAGGAAAAGATGGATTTGGATATAGAGGTGACGAAGCTGAAGCTGCTGAAAAGCAGCCACCTCAGCCAGCGGTACGCGCTGGAGGACGCTATCAGCAAGATCTTCCCCAAGTCCCTCGCGGAGACGCAGGAGCGACTTGCTGGATATGGCGTGGATATTGCCACAGTCAAGGAGCATACCGCGTCCAACGCGGACGGATTCTCCCCCATGACGCTGGTGGGCAAGGTCTATACTGAAAAGAAAGCGGCGGGCGCGGAGCTGCTGGCCATGTGCCAGAATATGCTGACGCCGGAGGCGATGCAGGTTGGCTCTTACCGCGGCCTCGCTGGAACTGTCCTTTGACAGCTTTTCGCAGGAGTACCGGCTGACCATGATCGGGCAGTTGCGCCATGTGGTGACGTTGGGAACGGACGTGTTCGGCAACATACAGCGTATGGACAACCTGCTGGAGACGCTGCCGGTCAAGGAGCAGGCTTGTAAGGAGAAACTGAACGAACTGCACACCCAGTTGGAAACAGCGAAAGCGGAGGTTCAGAAGCCATTTCCCCGTGAGGATGAGCTGAAAACGAAACTGGCGCGGCTGGAGGAACTGAACATGCTGCTGAATATGGACAAGCACGAGCCGGAGGTCATAGGCGATACAGAGATGCCGGAGGAACAGCCACCGGCACGGAAAACAACAGAATTGGAAAGGTAGGTCGATATGGGATACCAGGAGAGCTGGTTCTACATAGAACCGCAGTGGAAATTTGAGAAGATGATCCGCGCCTATGAAAAGGCCGAAAATTCCGGCTACTATAAGGTGGCGGGCGCGGAACCGTGGTCAGTGGTGGTGCTCAAGAAGCCCTTTGGAGACATTCCGGCAGGAAAGCGCCTGCTGTGGGTGTGCGGTGATCGGGGCTTTCACAGCGTGGGCGGCGTGTTCGGCGGCGAGTGGAAAAGCCGGGCGCGTGTTCGCGTGATCCCCGTGGAGGAGGTGCTGCGACCCGATGATTACCGACTGGAGGGCATTGATCTGGACAGCGCCGCGCCCAGCGAGAATGCCTATATGCGGCGGTACAGCGTAGAAAACTACGCACACCGTATGCGGGCGGGGCTGGCGAGGTAATAGTTTGACAGCAGCCGTAGACTTTGATATGGTGCACATGGTGATCGTGCTGCGTATGCTTGCGGGGCGCGCAGCCGGGAAAGGAAACTTCTGCACGGAAGTTCCCTTTCCCACGAAATAAAAATAGGGAACAAAATGGG
>CAKSVQ010000252.1 GCA_934504065.1 uncultured Dysosmobacter sp.
GGATTATTTCGTGTACACGGACACCTACTCCAACTACGAATTCTACAACCGCCAGGGGTTCCGCCAGATTTCGAGCGAAACGGTGGACCTCGGCGACGGCATGGAACCGAAGCCGACCTTCTTCCTCTACGAATACCGCCTCGGCGAAGAGGACCCGTTCTGACGGGAGCGTTCCGGGAATGTCGCGGTTTCCTGATATTGTGCAATGATTACCGCCCGGGTCGGCGTTCCGGAAACGCCGACCCGGGCGGTTTGTTTTTTGACGGTGAGCGGTGTGATTGACCACCGGAATCGGGATTCCCGGCGACTGTTACAGAAAACAGTTTACGGGTTTTCTTTTTCAAATTCTCCGCAGAGTCTTGTGAAGCAGTCACGCACTGCGGCAAGACGGCGGAAGGTCGCGCGGTCACTGCAACCGTCGGCAAGCGAGAAAGCGGACACAGTTTCGCCCTCCTCCATCCAGAGCGCCCGGACAGCGCGGAGCGCACTGTCATCCCGAAACGCGAGGAGCAGGTGAAGCGTTTCCCAAACGGCGAGCAGTTCGGCGCGGTCGGTATCGCTTGCCGAAAGTCCGCAGATGCGGCGGTATCTGTCCTCCGCCGGCATGGTGGCATCCAGCCCGAGCCGCCTGTACCGGCGGAACGCCAGCGCGGCGGTATTTTCTTTTTTGACAACGCCCATACGATGCTGCCTTTCTCCCGGTTCCGGGGGATTTTTTGTTTGCGGTTGCGCGTCTGACCCGGAATTCATGCGTCGCCCGGCTTGTTCCGTCGACGCTTTTGCAGGAACTTCACCGGTGCTTTTCCGGGCATCCGCGCCGCGGAGATGCTTTCTGGTTTTCTTGTGCAGTGTGCTTTTCCGGGCATCCGCGCCGCGGCATGGTGTTCGGGTACCACCGCGCGGGGATTTTCGTTCGGATTCCCGCATGCCGCAGAAATTCCGCGAGCGGGGGCTTGTTTCCCGCGGTTGTGTTCCGGAAGAGCGTTCTCTCCGTCCTGTGAGCCGGCTTAATCCGGCGGGTCGGTACCCCGGCGAGCCGCTTACTCCTTGCCGAGTACCAGCTGTTCGATCGCGTAGCCGACGCCGCCGTCGCGGCAATCGAGTGTGACAAAATCCGCAATGTCGCGGATGCCGTCCACGGCATTTCCCATAGCGACCGAGATTCCCGCTGCGCGGAGCATCTCCGAGTCATTGTCGCTGTCGCCCATCGCCACAACGTGCGCGTGGTCGGCACCGTAATATTTGCGGAGCAATTCCATGCCGGTCGCCTTGCTGTATCCCTTGACGCCGACCTCGGCATAGGTCGGGTGGCTGAACACCGAGAAGCGTTCGGCAAGCACGCGCACCTCCTCGGGACGAAGCGGCTCGGAAAAGGTCATTTTGGATACGCGCAGGTCGGGAAAACGCACCGGGTATTCCTCCGGCGTCCTGACCCTGTGCTCCACCACCGCCCACGGGCGGGGTCCTATGCCGATGCAACCGTTTTCCGCTTCCAGAATGACTGTATTGCCGGTCTCAATGCCGTAGTGCATGGCGAAAAGCACGTCCTCCGTCGGAACGGTTTCGGCAAGCATCTGTTTCCCGTCTGCCCGGATCCACACGCCGAGCCCGGCGACGATTCCGTCCGGCTTTACGGTGTCAAGCAGGTCCTTCGGTATGATACCGATGGCTCTGCCTGAGTTGATGAATACTTTGTGCCCCTCTGCCTGGGCACGGCGGATGCCGTCCACGGTGCGGGGGGAAACGGAGGTGCCCCAGGGAGGGAGAATGGTTCCGTCGATATCAAGAAAAATCAGGTATTTCATAATGTTTGTTCCTTGGCTTTGCAATATCGTTTCGGATTTTCCGGTTTCCCGGATCCGATTTTTTGTCGTTCGGACCCGGGCACCCGGCACGGGGATTGTTTTTTTCGTTTTTCAGTGAAGTCCGAGCAGGCGCTTTGCGTTGCCCTCGAAGATCAGCTCCTTTTCCCTGTCCGTCAGGAGCGGGTCGAGCAGAACGCCGCCGACGTACATGGCGGGATTGCAGGTCGGGTAGTCCGAGCCGAAGAGAATGCGTTCGGCTCCCACGAGGTCGATCGCGTGGCGGAGCATTCCGTGGCGGAAGATCCCGTAGCCGGAGGTGTCGAGGTAATAATTTTCGCTGAATTTCATGCGCTCCATGTGGCGGAGAAATTCTCCGTATTCGCCGGGGTGCGCCGCGACGACGGTGAGGCGGGGGTGCGCCCTGACCATCCGGTCCATTTTGTCCTCGCCCATGGAATGGATCGAGACGACCATGCCGTATTCCTCCGCGAGGTCCAGAATTCCGGACAGCCGCGGATCGTCGTAGCCGGTGCCCCATTCGTCCAGATACGGGACCAGCTCTCCGATGAGGTTTACGCCCGCCCGGTGCATCCGTTCGATCTCCTCCATGGATTCTTTCACACAGCCGGGGTGGACATGGAAGCCGGGGATGTATCTGCCCCCGAACCGGTCACGGAGGCGGAGCGC
>CAKSVQ010000253.1 GCA_934504065.1 uncultured Dysosmobacter sp.
AAGCCAATGACCGGAACGTGCTTGGCAAACTCCACCGCAAGGGGCATACCCACATAGCCGAGGCCCACCAGAGCCAGCTTTTCCTCCCCGGTGATCAGTCCCTGATAAATCGCGTCAAACTCCATATTCTTTCTCCTCTGTACTGTCCTTTTTGACGGGGCGGTCATTCCCATCTGTCTGGCTTGCGACTGAAGCCTTCAAATTCTGCATAAATCTTGCATGGTCGATGGCAAAGTTACCGGTGACGGTCTGACCGGCGGGTACGTCTTTTGTCACAACACTGCCTAAAGATACGCGGGCACCTTCTCCTATCTCAATGCGGTTAGAAACTGTGGCGTTTACGCCGATCCACACATCATCACCCACCACGCAGTTCCCTGCAATATGTGCCCCAGATGGTACAAGAACCCGTTTTCCTAAAGCAGATCCATGGCCAATATGAACCTTTGCATCCAATTTTGTATAAGCACCCAGAACTGTTGTATCCAACAAAAGCGTTCCTCTTGCCACATCACAATGTGCACAGATTTCAACTCCTTGATCTATCCGTACCTTCCCAAGGTCTCTTGCCAAGAACATAGCATCACCGTTACGGACGGAAGTAAATCCTTGCGCACCAATCGCACAACCTTCATGGACATGGACATCCGCGTGGATCTCTGTATTCTCCCCCACTGTTACAAAGGGATCGATTTCAACTCGCGGTCCAATTATGACATTGTAGGGTGCGATATATGCCAGTGGGCTGATCTTCGCGGACGAATCAATCTTGGTGGGAACTCTTTCAACAAAAGCCGCCACAGCGTTATGCAGTAAGAAAAAAACTAATTTAGGCTCATTTGAGAAGACGATTCCCTTGATGTGTGCAGGAATCTTTTCTGCGAATTCCGGTTTGCAGATTACGCAAGAGATATTCAAGTCCTCCAAAGAAAGCAAAAACTTCTCACGATCCAAGTAAGTCAGCGCATCTGACCCGCGGATGCGGGTACACTGCTCCATAACCTGAAATTCACCATCCCGCACCAATGAATATGGTACGGAAATCTCCTTCAGCATAGTCGATAATCGCATAGTACACACTTCCTTATCGCATAGCTAACGTCACTTCGCCGCTAGCTGTCAGTTCTCCACGAACGAACACCTGTGCCACACAGGTGGCAATGGCCTTTTCCATGCGCTCATAGGCCAGTTCCGCATGGATCTCCAACGTATCATCAGGGAAAATCTTGCGTGGGAACCGCACATGGTCAATTCCAATAAACAATGGCTTTAATCCGGCATACCGGTCGGTTGAAAGCAGAAGAATATCCGCAGCCTGCGCCATGCATTCCACCGTGTAAACGCCAGGTAACATTGGTTCATCCGGAAAGTGTCCACGAAAAATATCCCGCTTCCCATCAGCAAAAAAGGTGGTTACAATTCGCTTTCCCGGCTCAAGCTCTTCTACTGTGGAAACCAAGAGCATCGGGTCGCGGTGGGGGATAATCTTTTTAATTTCTTCCTGATTCATCTTCATGATATTGCCTCCAGTACCGCGGTGATGACCGTCTCCTGCTCCGCCTCCGTCAGATAGGGGTGCATGGGCAGGGAGAAGGTCCGGGCGCAGTAGTCATTGGCGTTTCGGAACGCTTCGCCGCAGGTCGGCTCGCCGCGGAACACCGGCAGGGCGTGCTGCGGCGCGGGATAGTAGACCATGTTGGGGATGCCCTTTTCCGTCAGGCGGGCGATGATGCGGTCACGCTGCTTGGTGTCCTCCGCCAGCAGCGCGTACTGCGCCCACACGGACAGGCAGCCCTCCGCCACAAAGGGCGTGGTGAATTTCCCGGCAAAGGCGGCGTTGTAGCGCCCCGCCACGGTCTGCCGGGCGGCGATCTCATAATCCGCCAGCGCTTTCAGCTTGGGCAGCAAAACCGCCGCCTGCAGATTGTCCAGACGGGAGTTCATACCCACGCGGATATTGTCGTACTTACCGCCGGGGCCCTTGCCGTGGACGCAGAGGGAGCGGATGAGATCGTTGATCGCATCGTCATCCGTGAACACCGCGCCGCCGTCGCCGTAGCAGCCCAGGGGCTTGGCCGGGAAAAACGAGGTGGTGGCGATGCGTCCGAAGGAGCAGGTCTTTTTCCCGTGATATTCCGCACCGAAGCTCTGGGCGGCATCCTCGATGAGAGCGAGGCCGTACTTCTCGCAGACGGCGGAAACGGCGTTATAATCGCATGGGTTGCCGAGAATGTCCACCGCCACAACT
The DNA here is from genome assembly GCA_934504065.1 of uncultured Dysosmobacter sp. GTDB lineage: Bacteria > Bacillota > Clostridia > Oscillospirales > Oscillospiraceae > Oscillibacter. The sequence continues at coordinate 2,249 of CAKSVQ010000253.1, forward strand.
GCCTTAGGGGTGTACTTCCCCTCCGCCAGCACCGCCTTGATCTGCCGCTCAAGGCTCGCGGGGTCAAGGTTGTAGGTGTCGGGGGTGATGTCGCAGAACACGCTTACCGCGCCGAACATGGCGGCAGGCTCCGTGGAGGAAATGAAGGTCATATCGGGGGCGAACACCGCGTCCCCCTCCCCCACGCCCAGCGCCATGAAGGCAAGCTGGAGGGCGTCGGTGCCGTTGGCGCA
>CAKSVQ010000254.1 GCA_934504065.1 uncultured Dysosmobacter sp.
CCACGGAGACCAAGGATCCTTCGACTTCCAAGCCGTCCGAATCCGTGACGGATCCGGTCGCATCCGAGACGAAGCCGTCGGAATCCAAGACCGAACCCGAGGAATCCGACACCAATCCGCCCCCTCCGGCTGTGAAGGACATCAAGCTGGAGTTCTCCTCCACCGATGACCTCACGGTTGCGGCAGGCGAAAAGCTCACCCTCCCGACCGTCAAGGCGACCGATTATGACGGTACGGATCTGACTGCCTCCATCTCCGTTGAGGATCCCTATGAAAGCGGTACCGTGAAGGACGGCGTGTTCACGGGAATCATCGCCGGCGAGCACGAGCTCTTCTACTACGTAGAGGTAGAGGACAAGGAGGCTCCCGACGGCTACCGTTCCGCAGAGCAGACGATCAAGGTCGTCGTTACCCCCGCTATCGCGAACACCTTCGTGACCGAAGGCTTCAACAGTATTACCCAGATGACCAACTACGGCATCTTCAAGGATGGCTTTGAAACGGGCAAGAAGTCGGTTCTCGGTGCCGCAATCGGCGACGCGAACGGCGCGACCCATATCTCCGGTACCTCCGAGGCGATTGAAGGCAACTCGCTTGTCATCGATTTCAACAAGACTTCCGGCTCCGCACTCAACGCCGTGTTCCTCCAGGCATTCAACGATGTCTACCACCGCGGAGAGGCAACCACCTACAAGGTGAAGTTCTCCTATAAGATTCTCGCTGCGGACAATAACTATAACGATGTGTACTTCGGACTTTCCTGGGACGGCTTTGACGGTCTCAACAATAAGTTCGTCCAGTCCGGGGCTGAGGTCGGCAAGGTTTATACCTATGAGACCCAGTTCTCCTCCGCAAAGGTTCCCGATGGCGGCAACGCATACTTTATCTTCTTCAAACTCAGCGGCTCCAACAGCGATATCCGCATTGCGGTCGACAACTTTGAGATTGAGACCGTCAAGCTGACGCCCGTCAACGAAGTCAAGCCCGGCGCAGAGCAGCTTGAGAGCGAGAACGGCTTTACCTGGGACTTCGGTGAAAACGGCGCGTTCAGCACCAACGGCGAGACGCTTCCCGTCGGTTCCCTTGCAGACGCAATGAAGGAAGCAATGGCAGGAAACGAGCACTTCCATGACAACGTCATGAAGCTCACCAACGCAGACGGACACCTCTTCTCCGGACTGACTGCCGACGCGCTTGTCGCAGGCAAGAAGCTGATCATTGATATGTACTACTACGCCGTCAATGATAAGGGCTTCCACCTCATCATGATGGGCAGCAGCGGCAACCCCACCCTCGACAAGACGGTGGAAAATGTCACGGATCAGATCAAGCACGTACACGCAGAGGTCGTTGTCCCCGCAGGCTGGTACCAGCTGAATATCTACGGACAGAACAACGGCGATTTCGAAATCTACATCGGCGAGATCACCGTGAAGCTGGTGGACAACGTCGTTGAGGAAAACAAGACGCCCCTTGACCACGTGATCGGCGAATATACCTATACGCAGGACAAGCGTGCGTTCGGCTTCGATACAGATAAGGGCATTACCGAATTCGACGGCTTCGATTTCGGCTCTGTCGCAAACCTCATGGGCGCCGCTCCCTCCAAGTTCTTCTATGAGGGCATCACCGCCGACCGCAACATCGAATGGTTCCAGCCGGCGGGCAAGGTCTTCGAGACCGGCTACTGGTACCGCATCACCATGACCTACTACGTGGTGAAGTATGAGGGCGGCAACGGGCTTATGTACAACTTCGACAACGGCGCGTTCATCGCTGCCGGCACGGGCGACTACATGAGCGAGGGCTACCATGTTTCCTCCATCAAGTGGCAGGCAAACTCCAATGTCAACTACATGTCCATCTACGACAAGGCGGCTGACGGCGAGACGCTGAATGCACATTACTATGTCAAGGACATCAAGATCGCGCTCATCCATGAGGACGATCCGGCAGAAGAAGTGGTGAAGACCCCCAACGGACACGTTGTCGGCGAGTATACCGTCACCCAGGATAAGCGTCAGTGGGGCACCACCGACAAGGGCTCCTGGAATTGCACTGATTACGACAGCTTCGACTTCGGTGCCGATGCGTCCAAAATGGGTGCGGCTCCGACCAAGTTTGTCTTCAAAGACGCAAAAAATATTACCATGGAATGGTTCCAGCCGGCGGGCAAGGTGCTGGAAAACGGCTACAAGTACCGCATTACCGTGAGATTCTATGTCGAATCCTGGGAAGGCGACCGCTTCATGCTCAACTTCGACAACAACGAATTCCTTCTGATCGACACAAGCCCCGCAGCCGGATATCATGAAGCAACCATCGAGTGGACTGCCAACAGAAACGTTGACTTCTTCAGCTTCTATATTCCCGGTGACACCACCATCAACGGTGTCATTTACCTTGCAGACGTAACCATTTCCCTGATCGGCTGATTCCGATAACACAATTCAACATTCGCACTGTGAGGGGCC
>CAKSVQ010000255.1 GCA_934504065.1 uncultured Dysosmobacter sp.
AGAGGTTAGGAATGCGCTCATTGACAAATATGCAGACGCATTTGAGATAAGGGATAATCTTGGACAGCTCATATCCGAGTATTCCCACGGAATGAAGCAGAAGCTAGCAATCATATCGGCGTGGATACATGAGCCGAAGCTGATCATCATGGATGAGCCATTTGTGGGACTGGATCCTAAGGCTTCCCACACACTAAAGCAGATGATGAGAAAGATGTGTGATGAAGGCGGGGCGATATTCTTCTCCACGCATGTTCTTGAAGTGGCTGAAAAGCTGTGCGATAAGGTGGCGATCATCAAGGGCGGGCATCTTGTGAAAGCCGGCATAATGGAGCAGGTGAAGGGCGATGAGTCACTGGAATCTGTGTTCCTCGAGCTGGAGGGCGAGTCATGATAAAGATATTGATGAGAAAACAGCTCAAGATGCTGTTCAGTGGATTTTTCATCGACCGCAAGACCGGGAAATCCAGATCAAAGAGAGCTGCAGTGCTTGGGATTGCTGCATATGCCCTGCTGCTTATTGGCTGTATGGGAGCTATGTTTGGAAGCGTGGCATATTCCATGTGTGCACCGCTCTGTGCGGTGGGCATGGACTGGATGTACATGTCGATGGTTGCACTGATGACACTTGCTATTGGAATATTTGGCAGTGTGTTCAATACATTTGCGAGTCTGTATCAGGCAAAGGACAACGACTTGATGCTGTCACTCCCGATACCGGTCAGGGCAATACTTTTTTCCAGAATATCAGGAGTATACATTATGGGAACAATGTTCGCAGTCACAGCCATGGTTCCCGGAATAATAGTGTATGGCGTTGTGGTCCATCCGGGTGTCTGGGCTCTGGTGTCGGCTTCTATCGTGCTGGTGCTGCTGACATTTGTCATACTGGTGCTGTCATGCATACTTGGCTTGGTGGTGGGCAAGATAGGAAATAAGACAAGAAACAAGAGCTTTGTGACAGTTGTGTTGTCTCTGGCATTTCTGGTGTTATACTACGGTGTGTACATGAATGCAAATAAGATGCTCTCAAGTATTCTTGCAAATACGGAGATGTACAGCTCAAAGATAAAGGGGATGGCGTATCCGCTCTATGTGGTGGGCAGTGCCGCAGCCGGCAATGCGTGGCATTTAGTGCTTGTGGCAGCAGGAACTGTGGTGATAACATTGGCAGTGTGGCTGGTACTTGAGCGCACATTTATCGGAATAGTCACAACAAAGACCGGACATACCAAGATGAAAATGGTGGCAAAACGCACCAGAGCACGGAGCGGGGAGATGGCACTCCTCCAGAGGGAGTTCAAAAGACTCGCCTCGTCAGCCGTTTATATGCTGAACTGTTCACTCGGAACACTGCTCATGCCCGTTCTGGCGGTGATATGTATTGTAAAGGGGCAGTTTGTCGTTGATACGATCTCCAAAGTTCCGGGCTTGCCGGATGGCGTACTCGTATTTGGAGCCTGTGTGGCTGTGTGTGCTGCGGCATCAATGAATGATCTGACAGCACCGTCCATATCACTTGAGGGAGAGACTTTGTGGATCATGAGATCGCTTCCTGTCACGCCGTGGCAGATACTCCGGGCGAAGATAAAGATGCATGTGATCCTGACAATGATCCCGGCAGCCGTCTTAGATATAATAATGATAGTTATTGTGAAGCCATCATTTGCAAATGGAGTGATGATGCTTTTGATACCGTGTCTGTATGTGTGCCTGACAGCCTATATAGGCCTTGTGGTCAATCTCAAGATGCCAAAACTTGACTGGACATCAGAGACTGCGGTGGTGAAACAGAGCATGGGAGTCCTGGTTGCGCTTTTATCAAATTTCGTATATATAATTGTCATCGTGGCGGGGTATATGTTGATTGGAAGCATGACCGGATTGACAGTATATCTCATAATATGCGTAGCGGTGACAGCGCTGGCAGCCGTCTGTTTCAGAGAGTGGCTTAAGGGACGCGGAGTGGAGATATTGGAAGTGCTCTCTTAGTCTGCGGGGATATGCAAATGTAAAATCATATTATATGGAAGTATATAATTGCAGAAAGATATAGTCGCAGAGTAATATGATTGTGGCTATATAGTTACAGAAGGATATAGTTTGGAATACACATAATCATAGAAACAAAAAAATCAGAGGTAATTGACAAAATGACTGACATGCAAAAAGATAGACATGACGCAGAAAATTCTGAACAGGGCGATCTGAATCTGGTCAGGCAGCAGAAAGCTGAACTGGACAGAGAGAATATAAAAGAAGAGGAAAAAGAGGCAAAAAGGGCAAAAAAATTGCATTACAGAGAATTGAATGAGCCGCCAAAACTCACCGTACTTGAGGAGGTGGGGAATGCAGTCACTCACGGAATAGGCGCCGGACTTGCCATTGCGGGATTCGTCTTGCTACTTCTAAAGTCTGATACGGGACTTAAAGTTATGGCGTCGTGCTTTTATGGAATATCACTCATACTC
>CAKSVQ010000256.1 GCA_934504065.1 uncultured Dysosmobacter sp.
GTCCGGCCTTTGGCGAAATTTCTTTTAAGATGGATCAGCGAGCAATACGAAAAGACGGATACATAAGGAGTTCCACATGGCAATCTCGGTAGAACAGGCAATTCTGCGTATGCTGGAGCATACACCCATTTTGAATTCGGAACAGGTACCGCTGGAAGAAGCTGTTGGCCGCAGCTTGGCGCAGAACTTGTATGCGCGGTATCCTCAGCCGCCATTTGATCGTTCTCCGCTGGATGGCTATGCAGTTCGGGGCGAGGATCTGGTTGGAGCAGCACCGGCTTCGCCAGCGGTTTTGCAGGTGGTGGATAAGCTATACGCAGGCAGTGTAGCGAATATTCCTGTGAAACCGGGACAGGCGGTTCGGCTGATGACTGGCAGCATGATTCCGATAGGCGCTGACTGCGTAGTTAAGCAGGAGGATACAGACGAGGGGGAAGCAGTAGTCAATGTTTTTCGACCTGTTTCCTCTGGCAGTAATATCTGCTGGGAGGGGGAAGAATATCAGGCGGGAGATTTGCTGCTGCCTGGCGGCCAGAGGGTGGATGCTGCCGCCGTTGCTGTAGCAGCGGGAGCGGGTTATCGGATGCTGACGGTTCGGAGAAGGATGAAAGCGGTTATCCTTTCCACTGGCGATGAACTCCAGCATCCGGGAGAAGACCTGTATCCCGGCAGGATTTACGATTCCAACGCAGCCTACCTGCGCGTATGCTTACAGCAGCTGGGGGCAATGGTTTTGGCAGTACATTCCGTTGGCGATGATGTTGACCGCATTGCCGCGGCGATTGAACGCTATGCCGGAACAGCGGATTTGATTCTGACTACCGGCGGTGTGTCAGTAGGACAGAAGGATTTGCTGGAAAGCGCGATACTTCAGACCGGCGGCGAAGTATTGTTCCATGGGCTGGCTATGAAGCCGGGAATGCCTACGATGCTTTCGATAAAAGAGGAAACGCTGATTCTGAGCTTGTCTGGAAATCCGTTTTCCGCAGCGGTGCCGTTCTTCCTGATGATTCGGCCCATGTTGGCCCGCATGATTCAGGATACTGCGTTGGAACCCCATTGGATTACAGCGCGAGCTGCTACACCCTTTAGAAAAAGCAGCCCTACGCGAAGGTTCATTAGAGGAACCTGTTTGGGGGATGCAGTTGCAATTCCCGATAAACAGGCCAATGGACAAATGCGCAGTATGATTGGATGCAACTGTCTGATTGATATCCCTGCGGGGAGCGGCCCCGTTCAGGTGGGGGATCTGCTGAAGGTTCTGACTCTGTAAACGGCAGGGAGGTCTATCATGCTACGTTCTTTGGATCATTGCAGCACAGTGATTCTGGCTGGCGGACATTCCAGACGAATGGGTACCTGTAAGGCTCTTTTGACAATAGCTGGGGAGACTATGTTAGCCAGACTGTCTCGCCAATTGGAGGAGTTTGGAGAGCGGCTGCTTTCTGCCAATGACCCGATGCTGGCAGACGGACTTTCATTGGCGCCGGTGCCGGATGTCTATCGAGGAGCTGGCCCACTGGCGGGGATTCACGCAGCATTGGGGGCCGCAAACAGTGAGATGCTGTTTTGCGTACCCTGTGATATGCCGAATTTTACCCCGGCATTGCCGCGGCTGCTGTTGGAACGGTATCGCGGGGAGGACGCGCTGGTGTGCAGAGACAGCACGGGGCGGCTCTATCCACTTTGCGGCTTTTTCACTAAAACGGCACTGCCTGCGCTGGAGGCACAGCTGAGTCAGGGAAACTACTGTGCGATGGCACTGCTGGATAAGCTTCAGTGTACTGTCGTAGACATGGATGGGCTGGTGCCGGACAGCGTTTTTTTCAATATGAATACTCCTGAGGAATTTCGGGAAGTAAACAGGAACGGATGGGAATAAAAGATTATGATGGATCAATATGGCCGGACAATCGATTATCTGCGGCTGTCGGTGACAGATTTATGCAACTACCGCTGCCGGTACTGTATGCCGGCGGAGGGAGTGGAAAAAGGGCCGCACGGCTCTATCCTCACGGTGGAGGAGCTTGTGGAGATCGGGGAAGCGGCTGTGAAGCTGGGCGTCCGAAAGATCCGGCTGACAGGCGGGGAACCGCTGGTGCGGCGGGGGATTCTGGATATCTGCCGGGGGCTGCGGGCCATCCCGGAGCTGAAGGAGCTGTGCCTGACCACCAACGGCAGCCTCCTGCCGGAACTGGCGCAGCCCCTGCGGGAAGCCGGGGTGGACCGCCTGAATATCAGTCTGGACACGCTGAAGCCGGAACGGTTTCAGGAGATCACCCGGCGGGGAACGCTGGATGAGGTCATGAAGGGAATCAGAGCGGCGGAGGACGCCGGATTCCAAAACCTGAAGCTGGACACGGTGCTGATGGGCGGCGTCAACGATGACGAGATCGGGGATTTTCTGGCGCTGACCATGGAGCATCCATGGGAAGTCCGCTTCATTGAGCTGATGCCCATGGGGCCATG
>CAKSVQ010000257.1 GCA_934504065.1 uncultured Dysosmobacter sp.
GGCATACACCATTGTAATCATACTTGCAATTATGATTATTTTCCTAAGCTTTAACTCTGACAGTTTTTTGACGGTAGGAAATTTCCTGAACTTATTTCTCCAGGCGAACTTGTACGGAATCATGGCACTTGGAGTCGGGGTATTGATGATCAATGGTTACTTTGACCTGTCAGTGGGAATGATCATGAGCCTGTCGGCCAATTTGGTGATCATGATGTCGGGAATCAATATTTGGCTGGGAATTGTAATATCACTTGTCAGTGGTGTATTATGCGGACTCATCAATAGTATTTGCGTGACTAAACTAAAATTAAATTCACTGGTGGCAACATTGGTGGCGGAAGTCGGACTGCATGGAGTTATCTTTCTGATTACGGGAGCGGATTCACATATTGGAAAGTCCAATGGATTTAAGATATTTGGTTCTGTGGCAATTTACAAAATTTCCATCCTTACATGGATATGGCTTGTTTTATGTATTGTAATTGCTTTTATGTTAAAGTACACAAAGCATGGGCGTGATACCTATGCAATCGGCGGAAATGAGGCAACTGCCCGAAATTCCGGAATCAAAGTAGAAAGCATTATTATGAAAAACTATATGTTGTGTGGCTTCTTGGCAGCGCTGGCCGGCTTATTACAGGCAGCCAGACTAAATTCGGCATCACCGGGACTGGGATGGCCCAATGTATCTATGGATGTCCTCACCTGTGCTGTTCTAGGTGGCGTAAAAATGAAGGGTGGCAAAGGAAAAGTTCTTCATATGGTACTGGGTGTATTGGCCATTACGATGATACAGAATGGTATCAATATGCTGAATCTGCTGTCTTACTGGAAGACACTGGCTATGGGTCTGATCCTGATGTTCATTATTGTATCAGATAAGATTTTTTCAAAAGATGCTTATTAATAAGTTTTCATTAAAGGAGGAGAATGTTATGAAGAAAAAAGTATTAGTGTTACTTACAGCGATTTCCATGCTTGCTACTACCGGTTGTGCGGCAGTAACCACTTCTGAGACACCGGCAGGAGAAAGTACAGTGACTGCAGGGGAAGCATCTGCAGAGACACAGAGCAGCAATTCGGCTACAACAATGTCTGATACCGTAGCAGCGGCAAACGGTGCTGACTTAGAGAATTATGTTGTGCCGGCAAAGGATACCGGTAAGGCTTTATCGGATATTAAGATCGGATTATCTTTTGCGTATACAGATACCGATGAATTTACGGTTGCACAGTACAATGGTGCACTGGACGAAGCTGAAGCACAGGGAGTTACACTTCATATCACAGATGCACATTCCGATGAAGCTACACAGGCCAATGACGTCATTGATCTGATTCAACAGGGCATGGATGTCATCGGAATTTATCCTGTAAACGGTGAGATGATTATTTCTTCTGTGGAAGCATGCAATGCTGCCGGTATTCCGGTATTCCTGTTCTCCACACCTCCCGCTACCAAGGAGATAGAATCCCTCATTGATGGCTTCAGCGGCGGCAATGCATATCACCTTGGAGAACAGATGGCGCAGACTTGTGCGGAAGTACTTGGCGGTTCAGGAAAAGTTATTGAACTGGCTGGACTGTATGGCATGACAGACTCGGATCTGCGTTGCGAGGCAACCAGAGATGTATTCAAAAACTATCCGGATATTGAGATCATCGATTCTCAGGAATACGGATGGGCAAAGGAAGAAGCAATCACGGTAGTGGAGAATCTGCTGATCAAGTATCCGGAAGTAGATGCGATTGTATGTGCGAATGACTCCGGAGCATGTGGAGCAATCGCAGCACTGGAGGCTGTCGGACGACTGGATGATGTAAAGGTATTCAGTTGTAACATGACGGATGAGGGATATGAAGCAATCAAGGCAGGAAAGCTTTATAGTTCCGGCATTCAGGATGCATCGGAAGAAGGTCATGAAGCAGTGAAAATGGGGATAGACATTGCCATGGGAAATGAATATAAGTTTTACGGTTATACGAGTACAGAAGTGGTAACCGCTGAGAATGTCAATAATTTTGAAACACCCGGATATTGATGGATGATTGTTTGGTAAAGGATGATGATTATGAGTCAGAGAAATGGAGAAGTACTTCTTAGCTTAAATAACGTTTCAAAGACATTTGTAGGTGTAAAGGCACTAACGGATGTGGACTTCTGTATCCATTCGGGAGAGGTGGTAGCCCTCTGCGGAGAAAACGGAGCAGGTAAATCTACTTTGGTAAAATACATTGCGGGTATTCATGACTGTGATCCCGGCGGAAAGATGATATACCAAGGGAAAGAAGTACATTTTAAGTCTGCGCTGGAAGCTAAAAATGCTGGAATCTGTCTGGTGTTCCAGGAAGTTTCCCTGATGACGGATTTGAGCATTGCTGAAAACATTTTTGTAGGACAGTATCCCACCAACCGCCTGCATATGATTGATTATAAGGCAATGAG
>CAKSVQ010000258.1 GCA_934504065.1 uncultured Dysosmobacter sp.
TTGATAAAGTCGTCAGTTGACGATGAGACAACACCCCTTGTTTTTTCTAGAAAGTCTCGACCGACGTATCGCTAAGCGAGCGAAGTTTCGGGGGACGTCTGGCACATTTCTGAAATCCCGGAACCCCAAGCTTGTCGTGATAGGCAGCTTGCTACACATAGGTTCGGGAGTTCTTGCGCCCGCTGGAAGCTTTTTCGCGAAAAAACTCGCTGCTGCACGAAAAAGCAATGCGTTGCGGTGGGTTTCTTGGGAGCGACTTTATCAACGCCCCGTTTCGGTAAAATATTTCACCTACATCAGCCATGTAGGAAGTGCATGTTGCAATCTGCCCTAAAGAAACATTGTAATTTGTCTAGAATTTGATTTGCATTTTGTCCGATTAGTACATTGAAATTTGTCCGTCACATACTTTACAATCTGTCCAATAAAAAACATTGAAATTTGTCCGATCTAACGGTCATTGCTTCTCGGAGTGCTTATGTCTTTTTTATCACGTTGGTCAGAAACTATCCTCAAGTTGTCTCTTAACACCCATCGAGTCATCTGTGTTGTTGGTTGTCGTCAGTCCGGCAAAACAACCCTTGTAAAACACAACTGTCCGATTTCTGCCGAGTTTAAGACTCTCGACTCTGACGCTACTCTTGTTTCTGCTAAGGATGATCCCTCTTTTTTCATTCGACGACGGCCTAATACATCCCTTATTATTGATGAAATACAAAAAGCTCCTGCATTAATAGGAGAAATCAAAATCGCTGTTGATGATGATCCGACTAAAGGTCAGTACATCATTACTGGGTCAGCCGACTACAGAAAATTACCTCAAGCTAAAGAATCATTAGCGGGGCGCGTTGGTTTCGTACGTGTTCGAACCTTTACAGAAGCCGAACTCCGTAAAGTTCCGGTCGGCTTTCTGGCAGATCTTTTCGACGAAGCAATTCCTTACTCATGTTCAAAAAGCGATTGCAATAAACCCTTAATTCTTAGCCTTGCCGAAAAAGGAGGTTTTTTTGAGCCTCAAACTCTAAATTTGGATGAACGGGCGCATTGGTATCAATCGTATATAGACCAGCAGATCATCTTGGACATGCGTAATCAATGGGGTATTAAACGGAAAGATACCGTTGCTGAGTTATTCAAATACCTTGCGGCCTTTTCTAGCAAACCTTTTGTGACTCGAGCCCTATCTCAACAGTTGAATGTAGCTTGGGCAACTGTTGAAGGCTATGTTTCTTCCATTGAAGCGATGTACCTTGTTGACATGGTGCCTGCCTGGACCAAGAAAGACTACGATCGGCCCGGACAAACACCGAAACTTTTTATGACAGATACTGGTTTGATGTCAGCATTACTTGATATCAGTAATGCTGCTGACAAAGCTGGCGACCAAGAATTTGCTCAAAATTTCGGTGGTAAGCTTGTCGAGACCTGGGCCTACAATCAGCTTATTGCTGAAGTTGATCTGCACCCGCGTTGGACGTTATATCACCTGCGAACGAAGATTCATGAAATCGATTTTCTCATTACTAACGAAAATAATAGTTACTTAGCTATTGATATAAAATCAGGAGAAAGTGTAAATTCAGAAGATTTTCGTCACATTCGTTGGTTCCAGCAATTAGAAGGCAAAGAAAACTGTATCGGCGTCGTACTTTATGCAGGAAATGAAGTACGTTCTTTTGGTGATCGATGCTACGCCATCCCTCTCGCCTGCCTTTGGCTTGGACGGTAAGCAAGGGGCTGTTGATAAAGTCGCCCTCGAGAAACTCGCCGCAACGCATTGATTTTTCGTGCAGCGGCGAGTTTTTTCGCAAAAAAGCTTCCTGCGGGTGCGAGAACTCCCGAACCTATGTGTAGCAAGATGCCTATCACGACAAGCTTGGGGTTTCGGGATTTCAGAAATGTGCCAGACGTACCCCGAAACTTCGCTCGCTTAGCGATACGTCGGTCGGGACTTTCTAGCAAAAAACAAGGGGTGTTGTCTCATCGTCAACTGACGACTTTATCACCCCTCTCCTGAGAACTACTTAGAATCCACCGGATCAAAGAGAATCTGCATTCGTCTCGGAATGGGGGAACCGTCCGACGGTCTCGGAAACTGTCGGCAGCGTGTGATGGCGCGATCTACGGCGGCGTCAAAGGCGGCGAGCCCCGAACTTTTCACCATAGTTTTTCCGGCCAATTCCCCGTTGGGGAGCAGGTTCACTTCGAACGTGGCGACATTGCGGCCGCGTTGTGCGTTGGGGGGCACGTTGTAGGCAATGTGCGGGCGGATGCAAGCAATGACGCGCGCCGTGTAGGCGGCGGTGAGCGACCCCCGCAGGTTCTGACGAACGGCCGCAGGATCGCCCTTCGTCGAACCTACGCGGCCGGTTTCCACGGTGCGGGCGCCGGTGATGCGGGCCAATTCCGCCTGAC
>CAKSVQ010000259.1 GCA_934504065.1 uncultured Dysosmobacter sp.
ACCACACGGGAGATACGGCATGGCGCGACGAGGACGGATATTTCTGGTATGTCGGCCGCGTGGACGATGTTATCAAGTCGTCCGGCTACCGCATCGGACCGTTTGAGATCGAAAACGTCATCATGGAGCTTCCCTATGTGCTGGAGTGCGGCGTTTCCGCGGCTCCCGACGAGGTGAGAGGACAGGTGGTCAAGGCGAGTATCGTTCTGACAAAGGGCACTGAGGGTACCGAGGAACTTAAAAAAGAGATTCAGACTTACGTCAAGAATCACACCGCGCCTTACAAGTACCCCCGTATTGTGGTGTTCCGCGATGAGCTCCCCAAGACGACCAGCGGCAAGATTCAGCGCAACAAACTGTAAGGCGGTGATGCTGAAAGATGAATTCCCATAAAAGAGTCACGCTGTTTGCGGGGCATTACGGAAGCGGGAAGACCAATATTGCGGTCAATTATGCCATTATGTTGAGCAAAAGCGGTCTTCCTGTTACGATAGCGGACCTTGACATTGTCAATCCGTATTTTCGCACCAAGGACAGCGCCAAGGAACTGGAGGAGGCGGGGATTCCGCTGATTTCCCCTGCGTATGCCAATTCCAACGTCGATCTGCCCGCGCTTCCGCAGGAGCTTTACGGACTGGTTGAAAATCATACCCGCTACGCAGTGATGGACATCGGCGGAGATGACCGCGGCGCGCTTGCGCTTGGAAGATATGCGCCCTACATTCTGGAAGAGGACAATTATGAAATGATATTCGTCGCCAACTTTTTCCGCCCGCTGACGAGAAACGCCGAAGAGGCGTTCGGGGTGATGCGGGAGATCGAGGCGGCGGGCGGAATCCCGTTTACGGCGATCGTCAATAACTCCAACATCGGTTGGGATACGACCCCCGAGATACTCCGTTCCTCGTTCGGGGAGGCGGACCGCTTGTCCCGGCTTTCGGGGCTGCCGATCCTGTTTACCTCGGCGGAACATACGGTCACGGCAGAAATGCCGGACGAAAACCTTTTCCCCATGACATTACAAAAGAAATACTTTGATATTCGGAAGGAGAAACAAGATGGCTAAGGTAACCTTTGAATCCGACCTCTGCAAGGGGTGCGGGCTTTGCGTCGGCGCCTGCCCGAAGCACCTGCTCGTCATTGCGAAGGACAAAATCAATAAGAAAGGACATTCACCGGCACAGATCACCGATCAGGCGGCTTGCATCGGTTGTGCGTTCTGCGCGACCATGTGCCCCGACTGCGTGATTACGGTGGAGAAGTGAGGAGACGGACATGAGTGAAAAAGTATTGATGAAGGGTAATGAGGCAATCGCCGAGGCGGCTCTCCGCGCGGGTTGCCGTCATTATTTCGGTTATCCCATCACCCCCCAGACCGAGCTTGCCGCATATATGGCAAAACGGATGCCCAAGATCGGCGGCACGTTCCTTCAGGCAGAGAGCGAAATTGCCGCGATCAACATGGTGTACGGCGTGGTTTCCGCGGGTTTCCGGGCGATGACATCCTCGTCCAGCCCCGGAATCTCTCTCAAACAGGAGGGGATTTCCTACCTTGCAGGCAGTGATCTGCCCGCACTGATCGTCAACGTCCAGCGCGGCGGTCCCGGACTCGGCGGCATCCAGCCCTCTCAGTCGGATTATTTCCAGGCAACAAAGGGCGGCGGTCACGGCGACTATCACCTGATCGTGCTCGCACCCGCATCTGTGCAGGAAATGGCAGACCTGACCGGCAAGGCGTTCGACCTTTCCGACAAGTATCTCGTTCCCGCCATGCTTCTGGCGGACGGTACCATGGGACAGATGATGGAGCCCGTCGTTCTTCCCGAAGAATCCGCAGGTAAGACAGAGAAGCCGTGGGCAGTCACGGGAACCGGCATGAAGCGTAAGCATAACATCGTCAATTCGTTGTTCCTTGTGCCGGAGGAACTGGAAAAGAAGAATTTTGAGCGTTACGAGAGATACCGGACCATTGAGGAAAACGAACCGCTCTGGGAGTCCTATCTGATGGAGGATGCGGAATACTGTGTCGTTGCTTTCGGCATTGCGGCGCGGGTCTCCAAAAATGCGATCATGGCGGCAAGAGAAAAGGGAATCAAGGTCGGACTCATCCGCCCGATCACGCTCTGGCCGTTCCCGGGAAAGGCGCTTGCGGATGCCGCCGACCGGGTGAAGGGCTTCCTTTCGGTCGAGCTTTCCATGGGACAGATGATCGAGGACGTGGAATTGGCAATCCGTTGCCGCCGTCCCGTCCGCCTCTGCAACCGCACCGGCGGTATGATCCCGTCTCCGGAACAGGTTCTTGCATCCATCGAACAACTTGCGGGAGGTGACAGACAATGATCGTTTTCAAAAAACCGAATTCTTTAACCGACGCGCCGTTGCATTATTGCCCCGGCTGCACGCACGGCATTAT
>CAKSVQ010000260.1 GCA_934504065.1 uncultured Dysosmobacter sp.
ACGATATAGATGCCGTTGCGCTCGGTGTAGATATAGGGAGCCATCTTGGGGTTCCAGCGGCGGGTCTGGTGACCGAAGTGGACGCCTGCCTCCAGCAGGGCTTTCATGGATACGACATTAGAATTTGCCATGTTTGATTGTTCCTCCAAATCAATTTCGTTTTACCTCCGGCGGCTTCATCCCCCCTGCTGACCAATGCCTTGCGGCCCTCTGGCACGAACAGGAAGTCGACGCACCGTGCGGAATGCTGAAATATAATACCACAGCGAAAACCTTCGCGCAAGTATTTTTTGAAGAAAAATTTGGTTTTTTCTCTTTTCCGGCCTGATCTCAGAATTTCCGGCGGCGCTTGCGCTCCATGTGGGGGTCCCGCCGCTGAAACGGCTTATCAATGAGAATAATATCGTCCCCGATCCGCTGGATGCAGTCCCACGGGATGTAGAATTCCTCTCCCCTGCCGAACAGGCCGAAAAAGCGGCAGGGACCAAACACCACGATGGCCACCACCTGCCCCTCCGGCACCTTCACGTCCACATCCCCCACAAAGCCCAGGCGGCAGCCGTCGCAGATGTTGATGACCTCCTTACACCGCAGTTCCCTGATCCTGCACTGCATCGCGCATCCCTCCTTGCAGATGACCATATGCATTCCTCGGGATGTCCTATGCCCCCCAATGCGACAAAAGCTCCCAGTATAGGAAAAAACGTCTGCGGCAATACTTCCATAGAAGTTCTTTGCAGGGCAGGAGGCACTTGGGATGCAGGGAAAAGTCGAGATCGCGGGGGTAAATACCGCAAAGCTCCGGGTTTTGAAAAACGACGAGACCATGGAACTGCTGCGACAGTCCAAGGAGGGCGACCAGAACGCACGCCGAACGCTGATTGAGGGAAATCTGCGGCTGGTGCTGTCCGTGATTCAGCGCTTTGCCGGGCGGGGCGAAAACGCCGACGATCTTTTTCAGGTGGGGTGCGTGGGACTCATCAAGGCCATTGATAATTTCGACATCAGCAAACCCGTGAAATTCTCCACCTACGGCGTGCCCATGATCATCGGCGAGATCCGCCGCTATCTGCGGGATAACAGTGCCATCCGAGTATCCCGCAGCATGCGGGATACCGCTTACCGGGTCCTGCAGGCCCGGGACCAGCTGATCGCGCAGAGCCAGCGGGAGCCCACGGTGGAGCAGATCGCAAAAGTGCTGGACATTCCCCGGGAGGAGGTCGTCTTTGCCATGGACGCCATCATCGACCCAGTGTCGCTTTACGAGCCTGTCTATTCCGACAGCGGCGACGCCATCTGCGTGATGGATCAGGTCAGCGACCGCCGCAATACCGATGAGCTGTGGACGGACCGCATCGCCCTCAAGGATGCGCTAAACCGACTCGACGCCCGGGAGCGGCGCATCCTCTCCCTGCGGTTTTGCGAGGGCAAAACGCAGATGGAGGTCTCCGCCGAGGTGGGCATCTCGCAGGCGCAGGTCTCCCGGCTGGAAAAGGGTGCCATCAATACCATCAAGAAAAACATATAACGCACAGGCCTTTCGCACACATTTTCTGCATGGTTCCTCTCAAAAAAATTGACGGGAGCTGAAAAAAACGATATAATGCATCAAAATGCAGCGAATAGCTAAGGGAGATGCAGTATGGATTTTAAAAAATTGATGGAATTTCGCAACACCAACAATCCCTATGTGCAGCGACAAGGCATTGTGGTGGAAGAGATCAGCACCGGATACGCCCGGGCAGTGAAAACCGTTGCGGCAGAGGACGCCAATCCGCTGGGCATCCCCCACGGCGGCGTTTATTTCACCATGGCAGACACCGTCAGCGGCTCTGCTATGTCCTCCTACGGGTACAAGGCCGTGACCATGAACGCCACCTATAACTTCTTCCGCAGCGCCGCCGTCGGCGATAAGATCACCGCTGAGGCCCGGGAGATCAAGCACGGAAAAACCATCTGCACCTATCACGTGCAGCTGACGGGAAAGGACGGCATTTTGCTGGGCGACGGAACGTTCACCTTCTACCAGCTCTCTGAGAAGCTTCCAATCTGACCCCACACATCCTCTTTTTATGAACGCGCCCGCCGCTTCCCAATACTGGGAAGCGGCGGGCGATTTGTTATCCGTTACTTCTTGAAGCCATCCTTCAAGGAAACGCTGCGGTTGAAAACCAGATGCTCCGGCGTGGAGTCCTTACTGTCCATGCAGAAATAGCCCAGACGCATGAACTGGAAGGACGGAGCCGTTTTGCCCTGCTTTTCCGTTTCGTCATATGCCCTAGCGGCGGCTTTCAGTCCGCTTTCCACCTTGCAGCCCGTCAGGACCTCCAGAGAATCGGGATTCAGGCACTCCAAAAAGTCCTTATCCGCACTGTCGGGCGCTTCGTCGGCAAAGAGATTGTCGT
>CAKSVQ010000261.1 GCA_934504065.1 uncultured Dysosmobacter sp.
TCAGATAATAATCCGTACCTGCTGAGAATAAGCCTGCAGCAAGCTTGTGCGGGGTTCCGTCTGATGTCCATTCCGCAATCCTGTTCGGATCGGCTACTGTATCCTTGTAGAGCACAAAAGCTGCTCCGGCAATATCTTTTCCTGTCTCTGCATCCAGTTTTCTGATGTAAATGTCTTTCTTTTCCACGTCCAGCATTTTTAATGTGCTGTCAGCGTGTAAGGTATATACATTCTGATTTGCTGCATCCTTTGTAACCGTATAGATCTTTCCGTCCGCAGCAACCGCAAAACGGATATCCGCTGCGATTTCGTAGCCGTCCGGTGCTGAGATTTCTTTTAAGGTATATTCCTTGTAGCCTGTTTTCGGAGCCTCCAGAATACCTGCAGGTAATTGGTAAACACTCGTGTTTGTTGTAAGGCTGGTCATAAGTGCATCATTTTCATCATAAATGCCAAGAAGCGCCCCTGCCAGATTTTTATTTGTCACACTATCCTGCTTACTGATCCTGAGTGTCAGCGGTGTATCTCTGACGGTGATCGTCTGTCCGTTTTTCTCGACCGCTGTGATCAACCGGAGACTGCCATCCTTCTCAAATACAAATTCAATATCATTTGTATACGTATATCCCGCCGGTGCTTTTGTTTCGGAAAGTATATAATGCTTTCCTGTCGTCATCTTCTCTGTTGTCACAATATGAGCACGGTCTGTACTTACCCAGCTGTCCAGCACAACGGTCGGATCATCCTTTTCTGTGATCGTAAAGGAAGCACCCGGTACTTCTACCGCTCCGCCAACTGCCTTTTTGCTGACTGTCAGACTGAGCTTTGTATCCTTCACTGTCACACTTTGTGTCGATTCATCGCTGATCACGATCTTCTGCGCCACCGTATTGATGCTGTATCCTTCCGGTGCACTGGTTTCTTTCAGATAATACGTTCCGCACGGCAGGTTCTCAAATATGGCAATACCGTTCTCATTCGTCTTTGCCGGATTGGTCAGTCCTGCGATCGTTACCTTTGTGGTCTGGTCTTCCTGATATAAGGTAAACTCTGCATTCTGCAGCAGTTCTGTCGCACTTGCTCCTGTCTTTGTTACCCAGATCTTACCCTTCATCGGGGTATTTTTGATCGTGGCACTAGCTTCGCTTGTCACAGCCAGTTTGTAATCTCCTGCCCAGACAATTTCCGCCTCCGTCTTAGGAGTCGCATTGGCATCTTCATATCTGGTCAGATCACTCTTGGTTTTTGCCACCAGGATCTGATCTGCTGCGGTCGGTGCTTTATAGCCCGCCGGTGCTGTCTTTTCTACGATCGAATAACTGGTATCTTCTGCATCTGCCTCCGCACTGATCCGCTTAAAATATGCAATACCTTCGCTGTTTGTTACTGCGGTGATGCCTGTTGCCACACCGTTTTTGTACAGTTCAAACACTGCATCCGCAAGTGCTGCCCCGGACTCCGCATCTGTCTTCTTGATCTTAAAGCTGACAAGCGGCGGTGTTGTAACCAGCTTCTTGTTCACGATCGTCAGATCCTGCAGATTGTCATCTGCATCCGTATATTTTGTCACAAGTGTATCCGATGATACGATCACCTTGTATACCGTATTATCTCTCTGATAACCGTCCGGTGCTTTTGTTTCCTGTACATAGTAAGTACCATAAGCAAGATCGGTAAAATACAACTGTCCTTCTGCTGCGCCTGTGATCGCTGCAGCTTCCGCAGCCGTCATGGTCAGACCGGTCTTCAATGCCACCATGTTTTCATCATATAAGGTAAATTCTGTGCCGGAAAGTGCAGCAGATGCCGCATCTGTCTTAGCCAGACGAATCTGTCCTTTTTGTTTTTCATTGGTTAAAGTCTTATCCAGCGTGATTCCCGCTGTAAAGCTGTTCTGGATCTCACTTGCTGTGATATCCACTTTGGTTGTTGACAGCTTATAACCTGCCGGAGCTTTCAACTCCTGCAGATAATAGTCTCCATACGCAATATCCGTAAAGGTAACTGTACCGTCGCTTCCGGTAGTGCCAACCTTGACTCTCGCGCCATCCTTTGTAAAGAGTCCGATCTCAGCACCTGCCAGGAAAGCGCCGCCGTCTCCTGTTTTCGTCAGGCGGATATCACACTGATACCGTTTGTTTACGATCGTCAGAGCATTGTCCCCGACAATATCCACTGTGATCGCCGCATTTGTTGTATTTACCTGATAGCCGGTCTTTCCGGTTACCTCTTTTACCAGATATTTTCCAAACGGAATATCCTCAAATCTGGCAATACCGTTTTCATCACTGGTCACTTCATAGGCAGCGCCGTTCTTCAGATACTCGGTACCGTCCTCGTTTAACAGACGGAATACAACACCGTCC
>CAKSVQ010000262.1 GCA_934504065.1 uncultured Dysosmobacter sp.
TGTAGACAAAAGGAGTTATCATCCAAAAAAGAGCAAAGCTGAACGACGCTTTTTCTTTGACCATGTAGGCGCAAAGAAAAAGCTTTGCAAAAAGAAAGCGCCGAAAAGGTGATTTCGCCGTCTGCGGACGGCGACGAGGGCTCCGCGCCCTCGACTGCGCCGCCTTTTGAAAAAGGCGGGCGAAAACTTTCACTGCTTTGTCTACAGTCTGAGCCGCCCGGCACGTTTTCCGTACCGGGCGGCTGAATGTTATACTCCGACTTCGCGGAGGAAGTTCTCGGCGTTGGTGCAGAGCACCTTTTCGGCAAGCGTCCTGCCGCCGATATCATAGGTGCTGTCCAATAACGCTTTCATCTGTTCATACAGGAAGAAGGTGTAGGATTCCTTCTCCTCCTCGGAATCGGGCAGACCGGCACTCCACGCGAATGCCTCCCGCACGTGATTCCGGTAAGTTCCGTTTTCCCATGTTCGCCTTCCGTGCCACAGCAGGAGGGGCATATCGCTGCCGTAAAAGATCCGATCCTGCGGCAGATGCTCCAACATAAACCGATGCATTGCGGGGTTCACCACGGCGGCGCAGTCAAACCAGAATCCCTTCATGTCGTCGCCCATCTCCCGCCATGCGGCTTCGATGACCTCGGTGTTGTAGCTTCTTCCGTAGTGCGCGATAATGATGCGGACATCGGGAAACTTCTGCCGCAGTTCCAACAGCTCCCGAATGTTGTCCGGGGAGGCGATTCTTCCCGCACGGGGGAGGTGGATGGTAACGGCGCGCCGATTCCGGTCAAGGGATTTCATAAACGCGTCCGGCAGAAAATCGGGTATGCGGATATCCGCGCCTTTTTCGCCGGATACCAGATCGGGATACGGCTTGTAGCCGAGAAAGTTTCCGCGCAGGAGCATTTCCTCGCACGCATCGGGATTCATATCGGGCGAGATTGCCATCTCGGCGGTTCGGATGCGGAGCTGTCCGTTTCCGGATTCTCTGTCCAACAGGTTTTTCAGATGTCGGTTGGCGCTTTCCAGATCCACCCCGCGGATCGGCATTGGAAATGCGTTGACCGATACCGTACGGTCTCCCCAAAGCGTCTGCATATAGACTGCCAGGTCTTTTTCGTCCATCCGGAAGCCGCACTGCATTGCCCAATCCTTGTCTATCTGCTCCTGACTGACATGAACGGTATCGCACGGGCGCGTGATATGCAGATGCATATCAGACAGGCGCGCCGGCAGGCGGGGATTGATATACTCCTCGAAAAAAGCAATGTCGCGGTCGGTTTTTCTGAAATAAGGTAACATCGGTTTTCTCCTTTTTTTCTTTTTTCTTTTTTTCGCAAACCACTTGACAAGTCGGTGTTTTTCTGTTATGATATTGTGTGAAGAGAGATGACGTCTCCGGTGCGGTAACTCTCCTCAATGGCGCAGGCAATGCGAACGTGGTCGGCAAGTCCTGTTGGCGCGGTACGGCAGGTGCCGTTGAGTTGCGCACGGAATACGGAAAACTCCTTTGTATAGAGACTCGGAATGTTTTTGACAGTTCCGGCGTAGGTGTTCGTCCGGAAGGAGACCGTTGCCGAGTAAGTGTCGCATCCGAAAAAGAGCGAGGCACAGCAGTCGGCGTATTCCAACAGTGCCGTAATGTGATTTCCCTGACGGATTGCACGAACCGTTCGGATATCGTTTCCGAGTACGGTCAGGCACATCTGCACCAGATGCGGAGCGTAGAACAGGAATCCGCCGTAGGGGCTTTCCGGTTCGACCGGTGCCGAAAACGAGGCGCCGATCACATCGGCACGGGACGCGTTCACCTTGTTCCGCAAGCGAAGCAGCGAGGGCGCGTACTGCAGACAGGAACCGCCGGAAAGCAAGACTCCGTTCCGTTCGGCAAGTCGGAGCAGTTCTTCCGTATCCGCTACCGTTCCGCAAAGCGGCTTGTCCACAAACACTGCCGTTCCGGGGGTCAGATAAGGACGCGCGAGCTCCAGATGGGTTGCGCCGTTCCGTGCGGTAATCATCACGCCGTCTGCAATTCCGGCAAATGCGGCAGGGTCGGTTACACAGGGAACTCCGAAATTGACGGAGAACCGCTCATTTGCGGCAGGTTCTGTACCATATGCGCCAATCAGCGTCAGCTCCGGGCAGGTGCGTATCAGGTTTGTGAATGCCTGCGCGTGTGAGTTCTCCGTTCCGAGAATGGCAATGCGTTTGATCTGTTTCATGTTTTCCGCCTTTCTGCAGGGACAGGTGCTGACCGAGGATCGTTCAAATTGGAAGCTTTCTTTTTTGGTCAGCAACTAACCAACTGTTTATTTAATAAGCCTGACGATTATATCATATCACATCTGGGAACGTTTG
>CAKSVQ010000263.1 GCA_934504065.1 uncultured Dysosmobacter sp.
GCGCTGCACTTACTTCCGGTGTCTGTGTTAGATTCGGAGTTTCCACCGGTGCTGCACTGGCTTCCGGCGTCTGCACCGGTTCCGGAGTTTTTACTGGGACTACACTTGCTTCCGGCGTCTGCGTCGGGTTCGGCGTCTCTAACTTTACATCATCCGGCATTTTGCTTTCAAAAACGATAGTTCCTGCTGCCTCCGACTTGGACTGAAACGTAACCGAATAAATATAAAATTCATATGGCTTTTCCGACTCCGTTGGACTGTAATTATTTCCAATTGTCATATATTTTGCTTCCAGTCCATTGTAGTCCAAAAGTTCAACTTCTTCCGTACCATATGTCAGGTTCTCGCCCTGTGTATCATTTGCCTCGAAAAAAGGGTACGTACAATTGACTACCGGCTGGTTATCCATATTGGAAAAACCATCCCTGACAAGCAGATCCTCATCTCTCACATCAAACATCAGCTGTCCCGCTACTCTCGCTTTGATCGACACTTTGTCATAGTCGCCTAAATAAATGCCATCCGGCATACAAAACGCCACTCTTTGATATTTTCTTGTGAAACACAATTTTGTGCATGGCACACCCTCTTCATCCACGCAGGCACGGATCTTAACATTATTCTCCTCCTCTGTAAATGCCAGCTGTTCGGACAGATAATAATGCCTTTCTATCCCCGGTTCTTCCGTCGGTGCCTCCCATGACTGCCAGTTTAACGATGGATACGTCTCTTTCCTGGTCTGCCAGAATGTATCCCCCGATGGAATATACATTGTTCCCGCCGCCTGTTCAAAAAATGAAAGTTCTTCCTCCCCCGGAGTCTGTAATTTCACCTGGCTGCGCGGCCAATAAATATCTGTATTTACAAAATTTCCCAGCCCCAAATACGTAAGGCGCTGTGGAAGCACTACCTCTTTGATATTGGTGCATTCTCCAAAAGCCTCCCTTTCAATCCGGGTAGTGTAAATAGGAAAACTAACGTCTGACAGTTTTTCACATTGATAAAAGGCGCTTTTTCCAATTTTTTCTGCTCTCTTTGTAATCTTTACACCGGTAAGACCGGTACATCCTGCAAAAGCTTCTTCTCCAATGACCTTTGCCGCACACGCAATCTGCAGATTTGACAAAGATTTACAATCTTTAAATGCCTGGCTGCCAATTTCCATATACGTTCCGATCTCCAGTTCAGAGAGTGCGGTACACCCGGAAAAACATCCCTCCTGCAGCTCAGCACGACCGGGTATCTTCACGCTTGTTAAATGCGTCAGATTTTGAAATGCATTGGATGGTATCGTAACTTTTTCTGCCTGAATCTCCAGCGTTTCCAATTGGGTCAGATTGGAAAACGTGGCATCCCCACTCGGAATAACCTGCTTCTTTAACGTCATTGTTTTTACCTGCGCCGCATCCCAGCCATTTGGAAAATCAAAACATAAATTATCCACTTCTATTCCCTCTCTATTATACACCCTTTCCACACAAAACCGGCCCTGCTTCAGACGACATATCGTTCCGCTTTCTGTTGCATTGAAACTGACATAATATCCCTCCGAAATTCCATTTTCTCCTTGTTTCTGAACAAACATACAGCCTTGTCCACCCCACCGGCCTGACCAGGTGATCCAGGTGATCTTTTCATCTTCGAATTCGTCTATGATATCCTGCCATTTGCTTGTATCGTAAACCATCATCGTTCCGGTTCTTCCCCGCCAAAACTCACTGGGAATTTCAGGAAATGTATTTTTCTGCCAAAACAAATTAACTGCTAACGGAAACGCATTGTTTCCAAGAGTTTTTAACTGTGGTGGAACGACTACAAATTCTACCTTGCTGCACCCCCGGAAAGCACCTTCTTCTATCGCCGCTACGTTATACGACAACGACATCATGTCAAGATTTTCACAATCTGCAAAGGCATAACTTCCAATCTTTTCCACACCGCCCCACGTTATCTCCGTAAGATTATGACAGTTTTCAAAGACATGGTCGTCTATCGTTTTTACCGTGCTGTCAAATTCAATCTGGCAGATCTTCTCTTTGTCAATTTTTTCCAGTGTTTCCTTCGTAACCGTGTCAATGCCTTCTATTTTAAGTACTCCGTTTTCGTCCAAAACAACAGGGCTTTCCATATTCGCCTCTTCGGCATAAGCCGTAACTTGCGGCATAACCGGAACTACTATCCCAAGCAGCATCGCCGGCACAAGCAGCCACGCCAATATTCTCTTATAGGTTCGCACTTTTTCCATCTATCACTTTCTCCTCCTTCTTATCGGTAATACGGCACAAAATCATGCCCTTTGCGCTTTTCCACCGGCGGCAGTTCGTGGTAATTCCCATACAT
>CAKSVQ010000264.1 GCA_934504065.1 uncultured Dysosmobacter sp.
GATTCTCAACTGCTTCACCATGTTCGGCGAATTGTCCCGCATGACCCAGTTCAAGGACAAGAGCGCGCGCCACGCGGACAACGTCAACGCGGGTCTTTTCACCTACCCGAGCCTGATGGCGGCGGATATTCTGCTCTACCAGACCGACGTGGTTCCCGTCGGCATCGACCAGAAGCAGCACGTTGAGTTGTGCCGCAACATCGCGGAGCGCATCAACCAGATCTACCCCGGCACCTTCACGGTTCCGGAGCCGGTGATCCCCACGAACGGCAAGAAGATCATGTCGCTTGCCGATCCGACCAAGAAGATGAGCAAATCCGACGAAAACCAGAACGCCGTGGTATATATTCTGGACGATCGGGACACGATAGTGAGGAAGTTCAAGCGTGCGGTGACCGATTCCGGCTCCGAGGTCCGCTTTGCCGAGGGCAAGGACGGCGTGAACAACCTCATGACCATTTACTCCTGCTTTACCGGCAAGGAGTTTCCCGAGATTGAACGGGAATTTGCCGGCAAGGGGTACGGTGACTTCAAGCTGGCGGTCGGCGAGGTCTGTGCGGACGCGCTCGCGCCGGTACAGGAAAAGTACCGCCTCATGATGAGTGACAAGGCGGA
This sequence comes from uncultured Dysosmobacter sp., assembly GCA_934504065.1. Taxonomy (GTDB): domain Bacteria; phylum Bacillota; class Clostridia; order Oscillospirales; family Oscillospiraceae; genus Oscillibacter. The sequence goes on from CAKSVQ010000264.1 coordinate 616, forward strand.
GCTGGAACGACTGATGAAGAAGGGCGCGGACGAGGCATCCTACTATGCCCGCAAGACGTTGTCCAAGATCCAGCGCAAGCTGGGGTTTGTGCAGCTTTAAGGGAAAAGATCTGCCGCGGAAAACTTCAATGCGAAGTTTTCCGCGGCGTTTTTTGTTTTGCGGCAGGTGGTTGTTTTACGCTCCCGCGCAGGGGGGCGTTTTAATTGAGCACTCCGCGTTCTACGGTTTATACAGTTTATCTGTAATAATTATTTCTTTTGCGTTCCCCGCCGGGAGTACATAACAAACAATTATCGATTGCAAAAAATCAGATGTGAGACTTCAAAGGAGCAAAATAACAAAAAATACTTGCTTATCATTCATAGAACGCTGGAAGTGCCATTCATCTCCCTGTGCCGACAGGTCGGCCCGAAAAAATCCACAGAACCCGGAGGTTCCCATGTTCGACCTTTCCTTTTTCCCCCTCGCCGCCACCGCGGCAACCTTCCTTTTCTCCTTCTCCCTGACCTTCTTCGCAAAACAGATCGCCCGGCAGATCGGCGCAATCGACGTTCCCGGCGAAGCCAGACGGATGCATGACCACCCCATTCCGCGTGCCGGAGGTATCGCCGTTTACCTGACCTTTCTCATCGCCACCGCTCTTTTCTGTTCCGCCACCCCTGCCCTTTTCGCACTCTGGACGGGCGGCTGCCTCCTGTTTCTCACCGGACTGATCGACGACGTGTTTTCCATCAGCGTCGGTGTCCGGCTGGCGGCGCAGACCGCCGCCGCGCTCGTCACAACCCTCGGCGGCAAAATAACATTTACCGGTTCAGGAGACGCACCGTCCGTTCTCGTCAGTACCCTTCTCATCGTCGCCCTGACCAATGCGCATAATTTTATCGACGGAATCGACGGGCTCTGCGCCAAAATCGGAATCACCGAAGCCGCCGCCATCGGTGTCCTCTTCCTGCTCGGAAACAATCCCGGGGATGCGTCCCCCGTCTTTTTGCTCGCGGTCGCGCTCGCCGGGTTTCTCCCGCTCGGACACGCCCCCGCGCGGCTCTTCCTCGGAGACTGCGGCTCCACTCCGACCGGCTACCTGCTCGCCTCGTTTGCGTTGCTCGCCATAGGAAACAGCCGCACGGAAACAGCCGTTCCCTCCGGCGCCCTGACGTTCTTAACACTGCTTTTGATTTTTGCCGTCCCGCTTGCCGACCTGACGCTCGCCGTTCTCCGTCGTGTCACCTCGGCGGAAAACCCGTTCGAACCCGACCGCAAGCACCTGCACCACCTGCTCGTTGACGCGGGATATTCCCATGAGAACGCGGGCGCCATACTGGTCACGCTGGCGGCACTGTCCGCTCTCATCGGAATTGCCTGCCGCGTGGAAGCGCTCCTGCCCTTCGCCTCCGCAGGTTGCGTCGCCGCCTCGCTGATGCTGTTGTGGGTCTGGAAAAGAATGTCCGTCCGGCGCCATGCCCACCGGTTACGCAACCGCCTTACCCGCCGCTCCGCCGGAAATTTCCTCGGTTGAATTCTGCCGCCCTGCAAAAACTATCCGCAGGACCCGAACCGTATCCACCGAAAGGAAGTGCTTTGTTCCATGACCCAAAACCGAAAGAATCCGGTTAACCCCGGCGGTCTCTGCCGCGGTTTGTGCCGCTGTT
>CAKSVQ010000265.1 GCA_934504065.1 uncultured Dysosmobacter sp.
GTTGATCTTGTTGTCCCAGATGATGTTGTTGCAGTCGTGCAGGGAAGTGTTCTCCGGAGCGGTGACCAGCTTCTCGATGGGGGTCATGAAGGTGGTGACAGGTGCATCATCGGGGGTGTGGTTGACGCGGTAATCGCGGGACGCCACGATGCCCAGCAGTTTGCCGTTCGGGGTGCCGTCGGCAGTGATAGCGATGGTGGAGTGGCCGGTGCGTGCCTTCAGCTCCAGCACGTCGTGCAGGGTGGCAGTGGGCGCCAGATTGGAATCGGAAACAACGTAACCAGCCTTGAAGCTCTTGACACGGCGCACCATGGCGGCCTCGCTCTCGATGCTCTGGGAACCGTAGATGAAGGACACGCCGCCCTGACGGGCCAGTGCGATGGCCAGCTTATCGCCGGAGACCGACTGCATGATGGCGCTGATCATGGGGATGTTCATCTGCAGGGGGCATTCTTCCTCACCCTTGCGGTACTTGACCAGCGGGGTCTTGAGGCTGACGGCCGTGGGAACGTTCTCTGCGGAGGAATAGCCCGGGATCAGCAGGTATTCGCCGAAGGTGCGGGAAGGTTCTTCATAAAAATAAGCCATGTTCAAACTCCTTTTCTCTTATCGCAGCAAAAGCATTCTACAACAAAATCAATTCATGTTTGCAACTTATAAATTGTTGTATATACAATACCACAAAGCCGGCCAGAATACAAACCCCTGCCCCGCCAAACTTTGCAAATGTCCTTTGCAGAAAAACAGGCAAAATGCCCACCAAAACGGTGTAAGGTCATACTTTCCCGGCGCATCAGCTGTTTTCAGGGTGCAAAAAAGCCCGTCCGGAGAAAGGACGGGCTTTTTTGCACACGAAGCGGGATATCGCCTGTGCGGCACATGAGTCACAGCTGTGAAGGAGAACAGCCGGAGGAGGAGGACCTGTGCCCGATATCCCAAAAAACAAGAAGAAAAAGATTTCACGCTCAGCAGGGTCTCTGCCCTTGCTGTAACCATATTGTAACTCTTTTGAAATCATTTTGCAATAGGGTTTTGTAATTTCTTTGTCATTTCTTTTGTTAATTTTCTGTGTCAAGCTCCAGATAACACTCGAAGCTGGTCTGCCCATCGTGCCGGCCGATGAGATACCACCCCTCTGCCGAAGGAGCATAGAGCACCTCCAGTTTTCCGCCCAGGGGAACTTCGCGGTGATAGTTGACCGAAGCAAATTTCACCGGTCCCTGCTTCAGCACGTCCAGCGGCAGAGCGTCGCAGGCAATGTCCAGATAAAAGGCATTGTTGATGTGGCCGTTCAGGTCGCACTGCGAATAGTGCGCCGTCCACTCCCCTGCGCGGATCAGTCCGTCCCGGCATTTGTGCAGCTGCAGGGGCAGTTCGCCCTCCACGTTCTCGTTCCAGAAGTCTTCCACCGTCCAGCCGGGCTGGCGCAGGATGCGTCCCTCTGCAAGGCTCACCACGATCCAGCGGCAGTCCACCATTGCCACCTGCGCGCCGGAGGCATCGGTCACGGTGGTGATGCGTTTGATGGAGCCGCGGCGGCTCTCTTCCGCGCGGGTGGTCAGAGTGAGCGTTTCGGTGCGGCGCGGCACACGGGTGAACTGCAGCGCCTGCTTGCCCACGAGAAAGGCCACGCCCTGTTCCCGGAAAAAGGCATCGTCCATGCCGAAGGCCCGGGCGTGGTCCGCCGAAACCTGCTCCACATAGCGCAGCAGGGCGCTGGGCTTGAGCAGGCTGCGGAAGTCGGCGTCGGCGTTCAGGACGGTGACGGTCTCGATGTAATGATTGGGTTCCATAAAGCTCCTTTTTAAATCAGAAATGATCTTACCAATAAGCAAACCTCGCCCTCTCCGCCGCCTGCGGCGGCACCTCTCCCAAAGGGAGAGGCTCTGGTGAAACCATGCGCTTTGCATGGAATGCCAAAGTCTCTCCCTCCGGGAGAGCTGCTGAGCACAGCAAAGCTGAGAGGGCGAGGCCATTCTGTTTAATACTGATTCCGGGTGCGTTTGCGCAGTTTGCGCCAGATGTTGAAGAATGCCAGCGCCAGCATGGCCAGCAGAAGCATCAGGAACAGATAGCTGCTGCCGCCTTCATCGTAGCTCTTCATCTCGCTCCACTTGACATCCAGCTCGCTGTTGACTTCGTCATCCAACGAAGTGAACACCTTTTCCTTCGCGGCGAGTTCCTCGGGCGGATAGGCGATCTCGCTGTCCTTCAGGTCCTCGTCCAGCACCTCCCACAC
>CAKSVQ010000266.1 GCA_934504065.1 uncultured Dysosmobacter sp.
ACGACATACAATGGGTATGTCGGGGACGCGTCGCGGATGTTCGCCATCGGGCGGGTCGCGCCGAATGCCGAACGCCTCATCCGTGTAACGCGCGAAGCGGTTGATCTGGCAATCAGCCATCTGTATCCGTACTGCCACCTCGGCGACATCGGCTATTACATCGGGAAATACGCCCATGAAAACGGTTATACGGTTGTCCGCGAGATCGGCGGGCACGGCTGCGGGCTGGAGATGCATGAAGACCCGTATGTCTGCCATGTCGGGCGTCTCGGGACCGGTATGGTGCTTTGTCCCGGCATGGTGTTTACCATTGAGCCGATGATCAACGAGGGCACCCGCGGCTTCCGCGTGGACGAACGGGACGGCTGGCAGGTGTACACCGCCGACGGCAAATTGTCGGCGCAGGTCGAGCATATGGTACTCATTACGGAGGACGGCGTGGAAGTATTGTCCGAGTAAGCAGAAAACCGAAAGATAACCCACATGAAAGAAGGAGGTCAGACATGATGGAACGTATTTATGAATTTCTGAAGCAGGCGGGAACCTATTATCTGGCAACCGACGAGGACGGTCAGCCGCATATCCGGCCGTTCGGCACGGTGGACCTCTTTGGCGGGAGACTGTACATCCAGACGGGCAGAAAGAAGAATTGCTACCGCCAGATGAAGAAGAATCCGAAGATTGAGATCTGCGCGAGCCTCGGCGGCGAGTGGCTGCGCCTTTCGGCGACCGCGGTGGAGAATACCGATGTGGAGGCGGAACGCCATCTGCTCAATCAGTACCCCGAGCTTGCCGAGTTATATCGCCCCGGCGACGGCAACACGGTGCTCTTTGCCCTGACCGACGCGGATGCGCGAATCCATTCCTTTACCGCTCCGACCGTGGAGATCCGATTCTGACAAAGAAAAGTTCCGGGCATTGAGGGGGACCGTGGCGGTTCCCCTCAATGCCGGCGTAAACGGGATCTGCGGGACAGATGAGCCGGACTCCTCCGCTCCGGCACCGGTCGACGCGTCAACGCAACGTGGCAGGCGATTGCATTGGTTGCCCCACGTGCGCCGGATACCTGACGGCAGCCCGCTCTGCCGGGATGTTCCCGCGCGAAAAAGACCGTGCGGAAAAGACAATGTGTTTTCTGACTGAGATGCCGCCTGCGGCGCGGGAAATGCCGCATGATTCTGATAAGAACTCAGAAAGGAAAAAACTCGTGAAACTCTCCGGAGGGCAGACGCTGAATATGACCACGGGCGACCCGCGCGGCATGATCCTGCGCTTTGCGGTCCCGGTGTTCCTCAGCCAACTGTTTCAACAGCTTTACAATACCGTCGATACCCTGACGGTCGGACATATGATTTCCAACGACGCAATGGGCGCGGTCAGCGCGACGGGCTCGCTCATTTTCCTGCTCGTCAGCTTCTTTACGGGGGCTTCCATGGGCGTCGGCGTGGTGATCTCCCGCTATTTCGGCGCGGGAAACTACGAAAAGCTCTCCCGCGCAATCCATACGGGCGTCATCCTCGGACTGATCTCCGGCGTCCTGCTTACCGCGGTCGGAGTTGCCTTTACGCCGGCGATTCTTTCGTGGATGGTCAAGGACGCAACGGTCCGCCCCATCGCAGTGCAGTATTTCCGCTACTACTTTTTCGGCGTGTCCGCCGTGGTCATGTACAACCTGTTCACGGGGATCATGAACGCCGTCGGCGACAGCCGCCGCCCGCTTTACTATCTGCTCCTTTCGTCCGTCCTCAACGTGATTCTTGACATCGTGCTCATTCTTCTGTACCGCGCGGCAGGGGTGACGGACGAGACCGTACTCGTCCGCGCACCCGCGATCGCAACCGTGGTGTCGCAGGCGGTCAGCATGGTGCTCTGTCTCATTCACCTGCTGAAAAAGGGAACGGTGTACCAGATCCGCTTCCGCGATTTGCGGATCGACCGGGAAATGCTGTTTGAGATCGCCCGCTTCGGACTGCCGACCGGAATCCAGAATTCCGTCATCGGGCTTGCCAATGTCATGGTGCAGAGCAACATCAGCTCATTCGGGAACCTGGCGATGGCGGGGTGCGGGGCGTACTCCAAAATCGAGGGCTTTGTGTTCCTGCCGATCACCAGCTTTGCCATGGCACTGACAACTTTTATCGGGCAGAACCTCGGCGCAGGGCCGTATGACCGCGCCAGATACGGCGCCCGCTTCGGCATCGCAACTTCGGTCATCATGGCGGAGATCATCGGTGTGGCG
>CAKSVQ010000267.1 GCA_934504065.1 uncultured Dysosmobacter sp.
GAATACGGGCAATTGCAAATTGAACTGAACGAAAAAGAAATTTTGGTGGATACGGATATTGAAAATTTAGAGATTATTCCCGTATATGAACGAGAAAACGTATACGGAAAAATCGGAAACGACGATAAAACGTTCGCGAATCATAACGGGAAAGCATCGCTTTCTTATATCAAAAAAGCCGAAGTAAAAAACGGATCAATCGAATTTTTATTCGAGAACTTTACTTATTCCGTGATTCTGCGGCAAGGAAAGATTTCGGACGATTTTAAAATTACGGCAGAAGACAGGAAAATCAAAGCGGAAATGGCGTAAACGAGGGAGCAAGACGATGCAAGGCAAATTTATCTGTCATAAAGATTTTTCTTCCTTAAAACCGATCGACGTGTTTCATAAAGAACACGAAAACAAGTCGTTACCGAAAACGGAAGAAAAATACAAAAACAGACATATTCTTTTCAGAAAAAAATTTACGCTTGCGGATTATCAAACGGCGATGATCGGTATTACCGCAGACGATTATTTCAAGCTGTATATCAACGGAAAATTCGTAATGCAAGGACCGCCTCCGTCGTACCCGAACGCGTATTTGTATATGCAAAAAGACGTAAGCGAATATCTTCGTCGCGGAGAAAACGTGATTGCCGTGCATACGTATTATCAGGGGTTGATCAACCGCGTGTGGGTTTCGGGCGATTTACGCGAAAGTTTCTGGTGCGAACTTACGGTAGACGGAGAAATTGTTGCGGCAAGCGACGAAAGCTGGAAATGCGCAAATCATACGGCGTATTCCGCGTGCGGCGTTTTGGGGTACGATACGGCGTATGCCGAACGGTACGACAGCCGCGCAAAAGAAGTCGGGTTTGAAAAAGCGGAATATAACGACGAATCGTGGGAAAACGCTAGCGTTTACGAAAATGCGGATTATCGTCTGGAAAAATCGCCGATCGAACCGCTGGAAGTTTATTGCGTTTCGCCGCAGAGAATCGAGCGAAAAGAAAACGTATATTTCATCGATTTCGGCAGAGAGTACGTAGGGCAGTTATATGCAAAAGCGAAAGGCAACCGCGGCGACGAAATCGTGTTGCGCTACGGCGAAGAGTTAAGCGGCGAAAACGAAGTCCGCTACAATTTGCGGTGCAACTGTAAATACGAAGAAAAATGGATACTTTCCGGCGGCGACGACGAAACGGATCAATTCGATTATAAGGCGTTCAGATATGCCGGAATCATTGCGCCGGGCGGCGTGGAAATCGGCGATATAAAAATGCTTGTCAGGCATTATCCGTTCGAAAAGAAAGCAGTTTACGAAACGCCGAACGCCGATTTGCGGAGAGTGTTGAAACTTTGCGAAGATACGATTCGTTACGGCACGCAGGAAGTATTTGTGGATTGTCCCACGCGCGAAAAAGGGCAGTATTTGGGCGACGCGTTTATTTCTGGCAGAGCGCAGGCGATTCTTACGGGCGACGCGACTTTATTAAAAAAGGCAATCGTCGATTTTTGCAATTCCGCATTTATCAGCGCGGGAATTATGGCGGTTTCCACGTCGTCTTTTATGCAGGAAATCGCCGATTATTCGTTGCTGTTCGCGCCGCTTGTGCTGTGGACGTATCGTTTCGATCGGGACGAAGCGTTTTTAAAGCGCGTTTATCCGTATGTGAAAGGCGCGTTCGAATATTTCTGCGGCTACGAAAACGAACGCGGGCTTCTGGAAAACGTAACGGAAAAATGGAATCTGGTAGACTGGCCGGAAAATCTGCGCGACGGGTACGATTTTCCGCTGACGAATCCGATCGGCAACGGCGTGCATAACGTAATCAATGCGTTCTGGATAGGGTTTTTAAAAGCGTTCGACGAACTTTCCGAGATTATGGGCTTGCCCGTTACGGGAAAAGCGGAAAGAACGGAAAAAAGCTATATCGAAGCGTTTTACAACGAAGAAACGGGGCTTTTTTGCGATTCGGCCGCAAAAAACCATTCGGCGATTCATTCCAACGTATTGCCGCTGTATTTCGGTGTGAAAAAGAACGATCGCGCGTTCGTGAAAAACGCCGTGAAATTCATCGAAGAAAAACGCTTGACGTCGATGGGCGTATATATGTCGTATTTCGCGCTTGCCGCGTTGAAGAAGAACGGGGAAGAAGAAAAAGCCGTTGCGCTTGCCACGGATAAAAACGCGTGGCTGAATATGATAGCGGAAGGCGGCACGGCAACGTTTGAGGCATGGGGCAAAGAGCA
>CAKSVQ010000268.1 GCA_934504065.1 uncultured Dysosmobacter sp.
GTCATCATGTGCCTGTTCATTGGGCATTATCACGCGCTGCTCGGCCTTCTGGCGCTTGCGGCCTACGTCTGCGTGGGCGTGGTCATCCCCCTCGTCACCTCCCGCCGGTCCGGGGATACGGGCCTGCGGTTCCGGCAGTCCTCCGGCGCGCTGTCCGCCTTCGTACTGGACAGCCTGCGGGGTCTGAACGAGACCATCCAGTACAGTCGGGGCTCAGAGCGCCGGGCGGAGATGGACGGACGCACTGACGCACTTTCCAAAGAAGAAGCAACACTCAAGCACCTGACCGGCCAGAACATGGGCATCACCAACACTGCCATCCTGCTCTTTGATCTCGCCATGCTCTTTGCTGCCGCCGCGCTCATGGCCCGGGGCACACTGGGCTTTGACGGCGTGGTCATCTCCACGCTGGCGTTGTTCTCCTCCTTCGGCCCCACGGTGGCGCTGGCCAATCTGGGAGCCACCCTGCAAAACACCTTCGCCGCGGGCAACCGGGTGCTGGACATTCTGGATGAGGAGCCGGTGGTGAACGAAGTCGCCGGCCGGCCGGATATTGCGTTCACCGGCGCGGCGGCGGAGCACGTCACCTTCTCTTACGGCGGGGAGGACATCCTGTCCGACGTGTCCGTCACCTTCCCGGAGGGCAGCGTTGTGGGCATCGTGGGCCGCAGCGGCAGCGGAAAATCCACGCTGCTGAAGCTCCTGATGCGCTTCTGGGACGTGCAGAAGGGCCGTGTCCGCCTGTCGGACACCGATGTTTCACATATCAACACGGTGAACCTTCGGGACATGGAGAGCTTTGTCACGCAGGAGACCCATCTGTTCCACAACAGCATCAAGAATAACCTCCGCATCGCCAAGCTGAACGCCACGGACGACGAGATCGTCGCCGCCTGCAAAAAGGCCGCCATGCACGACTTCATCATGACGCTGCCGCAGGGCTACGACACGCCGGTCGGCGAACTGGGCGACACCCTCTCCGGCGGCGAGCGCCAGCGGCTGGGCCTTGCCCGGGCGTTCCTCCACAACGCACCGCTGATGCTTCTGGACGAGCCGACGAGCAATCTTGACAGCTTGAACGAAGCCCTTATCCTCAAGTCCCTCCACGAGCAGCGGGCGGGCAAGACGGTGGTGCTGGTGTCCCACCGGGCATCCACCATGCGCATCGCAGACACGGTCTACTCCGTGGAGCGCGGGAGGATGAGCTGATGAAAAACATCCAGGCCAAGCGGGATCAGGAAAAGCAGATGGTGTCCCAGATGATCGTGCTCTACTGCCGCCGGAACCATCACACGAAGGGCGCCCTCTGCCCGGACTGCGCGTCCCTCAGCGACTACGCCTGCCGGCGCTCCGACCGCTGCCCGTTCATGGAAACGAAAACCTTCTGTTCCAACTGCCAGGTACACTGCTACAAGCCGGAGATGCGGGAAAAGATCCGCACGGTCATGCGCTTTTCTGGCCCCCGGATGATCTTTTACCATCCTGTCGCCGCTGTCCGCCATGTGGTGGAGACGAGGCGTGAGAGAAAACGACTGGAGAATGATACATGACCCTGAAACGCCTGATTTTCCTGATCCTCGGCTGCCTGTGCCTCGGGCTGGGCTGCGTGGGCATCGTGCTGCCCATCCTGCCCACGGTGCCCTTTTTCCTCGCTACCGTGTTCTGCTTCGCCAATTCATCGGAAAAGCTCCACAACTGGTTTCTGGGCACGAAGCTCTACAAAAAGCACCTCGATTCTTTCGTCAAGAAAAAGGGTATGACCGCGTCCACCAAGGCAGGCATTCTCTTGTCGGTGACGCTGCTCATGGCTGTTGGCTTTTTCCTGATGGCCCGGAAGGGGCTGACCGTCCCCTGCGTCATTCTCGCCGTGGTGTGGTTGTGCCATCTGGTGTACTTCCTCTTTGGCGTGAAAACGCTGAGGGCGGGGGAAGTCGGTGCCGCAAACGCACTGGAGGAGCCGTCGGAGTCCTGAGCCCGCTCGCCAGGACGGTCCAATGGAATCGGAAATGATAAGCTCCGGGACGTCCCATGCAGGACATCCCGGAACCTTTTTCACAGCTTCCACAAGATCCCGTCCGAAAATTTGCCGCAAACGCTTGTTCGATTTTCTGGGCTGTGCTATACTATCCTCAAAAGCCGAGAGGAGGTGCCGCCCGTGCCGGAAGCGAAGCGAACGTATATCGCCATCGACCTGAAATCCTACTACGCCTCCGTGGAGTGCCGGGAGCGG
>CAKSVQ010000269.1 GCA_934504065.1 uncultured Dysosmobacter sp.
GCTTTGCGCTGATCCTTCCCCGGTTTTTTGGACTTGACGGCGTACTGTACTCCATGCCGGTCTCGGATGTACTCACCGCCGTCATTTCGGCGGTACTCCTCATAAAAACCTACCGCCACATCGGGCAGGCGGAAAAGGAACAATCCGCCAAAGAAGTAAGAGACCCGCTGTTTCCCGCAAAAAAGGGCTGACCCGGAGGTCAGCCCTTTTTTGTGTTGCAGTGCCGTGGGTTCCGGTCGGTCCGTTTTACGGAATCCGAAGCACCGCGATCAGTCTGCCTGATTCTGAATATCGCACAGCAGGAAGACGAAATACCCCTCCGCGCTGTACGCGGTCTCGTTTCCGTTTTCGTCATACCCCGTGATCGTCACCACCAACCGATAGTTGGACAGATACGAAGCGAGGTCCGCCCGTGCGGCATCCAGATCAAGTGTTAAGAGGAACCTGCCCGAGGCAACGCCGTCGGTGACCGCAAGCGTTCCTCCGAACGCCGACAGGTCGGCGTTGGTAACGTCTCCGAACTGCCCCGCGCCGCAAAGCGATACGGTCTCGTCGTAGTAATGCTTTCCCGTCGTTTTGTCGTACTTCTTCTGATAGATGGAAAACCCGATCTTTGCGTCCTTGATTGTGACATCCGGCACGGCGCTGAAATCTGCCGTAACGCCGAAGAAGATCTTTCCGTCGTCCGTTTCGTCGGTAATGCCGCCGAAATTGATGGCAAGGTGCTTGCGCTCCTCGGGGACAACGGCAACCTTGACCGGCGCAGCAAACTCGGTCGTAAACGCCTTCTGCCCTGTCAGTCTGGTGCCGCTCATATAGTGGTCACGGTCGCCGGAAAGATAGAAATCATCCTGCAGGGTATACTGTCTGTCCGTGCTTGAAAAGACGGCGTTGAATTCCTTTGCGGGCACCGCAGAAAAATCAAATGTCACGTGGAAGCTGTCGGAATAGGTGCCGGTTGCGGAATCCGCCTTTTTGAGAATATCGTCAATGGTGTAACGGACAGAGGAGGTAGGGGTCGTGATACGGCTCGTCAGAAGAATATTGCCGTCCGCATCCGTCAGCGTGAACACAGTCCCCGCAGGGAGGCTGACGTACCGGTTGGCGGAGTCGCGGATGCGGAACACATGGGTACCAAAGAAGGTTCTTCCGAGCATTGCGGTGACATAACCCGCAGGGAAGATCTCCGAAATATCCGCCTTTGCCGTCAGGGTTCTGTCGGCAAGATTGGAGAATACGGAGGAATCCGCCGTGAAGTCAAAGCTGCCCGTCACTTCGCCCCAGACGGAAACGGAACAGATCTTTTCCACCGAGTTGACGATGATGTTACGGTCGTTTTCCTTGACCTGCGCCTTGAGGTTGTACTGGAGCGAGCCGCTCTCTTTCCCGGAGGGGATGACGATCATCAGATACCGCTCAATCACGGAAAAATCCGGATCGGTGCAAAGATGTTCCCGGTCGCCGAGCGCGTTGGAGATAACGGTCTCCAGCGATTTCGGGACAAAGCCGGAGTCCCCCCCATTAAAGAGGCTGAAATCAATGTACAGCCCGTCCTCGGTCAGCGTGTAGCAATAATAGCGGAAGCCCGACGCGGTCTTGCTGTTGAGGTCGATTAAGATAAACGATGTACCGGAGAGGAATTTGTCCTTGCGTCCGGTAGCACTGCCGTCGAGCGAGTCGGAATAAACGCGCTTGTCAAAGTTGAAATCGCCGAGGTTGGAGACTACTTCGTTATAAGCGTATTCCAGATAGAGCGCGAATCTGCTTCCGGAGGAAATGTCCGTCGCATAAGAGGGCGGATTCAGGAACGAGCCGATCTGATACACCTCTCCCTCCAGCGCGGAGATAAAGGACTTAATCTCCAGAATCTGCGGGTTGTACACGACCACGTGCAGTACATAGGTATGCGAGGCGTCTGCGGTTGCCGTAAAGGTCAGGGTCAGGATCGTCAGAGTTCTTTCATCCGTCGTCAGATTGTCGAATTTGCCGGAGGAGAACCGGTCCTTCTGTGCATCGTAAACGATGCTGCCCGTTTCATTTTTCGCCTCAAGCATGCCCGTATCCGTGACAAGATACCGAACGGAATCGACCGAGAGCGTAAATGCGTCCCCCCGACCGTCAAAGCCGCCGTTTGTAATCAGTCTGAGGTATGCCTTCAGCGTCTCGTCCGTCTTACCCGTAACGGAGAGAAGCG
>CAKSVQ010000270.1 GCA_934504065.1 uncultured Dysosmobacter sp.
CAATTGCACTGCGCGCACCTGTGGAAAAAGCCGTGCTCAAAAAACTGCAAGCGCAAGAAGAAAAAGATAATTCCGGCAAAGCCAGTTACATGAGGTAATATAAATGAAAACAACAGTATCTACGGGCAAGACGTTGGATGCGGCGGTAAACAACGGTCTTACCGAATTGGGACTTACGCGTGAACAAGCGGAAGTCAAGGTGTTGCAAGAGGGCGGATTTTTGAAGTCGTTCAAGGTGGAAGTGACGGAAAAACCGTCGCAAACGCAAAAAATTCAAAACTTTCTTGCGGAAATCATTGCAAAAATGGGCATCGAAGGTTGCACCGTTACGCTGACGGAAAACGAAGACACCGTTGCGTTGGTGGTGGAAGGCGACAATGCCAATGCGGTAATCGGTCACCGTGGCGAAGTGCTTGACGCATTGCAATACTTGTGCAGTTTGTTGCTCAACGAAAAGGGTAGCGGTTTTAAGCGCGTGACAATCGACGCCGAAGGCTACCGCGCCAAGAGGGAAAAGACCTTGCAAAAGCTTGCGTTGAACCTCGAACAAAAGGTAAAGCGTACGGGTAAACCCGTCAATCTCGAACCGATGAACCCCTACGAACGTCGTATTATTCACACTGCGTTGCAAAACAGCAAGTATGTCACGACGGAGAGCGATGGACAAGGCACGCAACGCCATGTTGTGATTAGTCCTATCAACCAAAGCAACGTACTCAACAGCCCAAATGCGCCGCGCAAAACGCTGAATTTCGTTTACCGCAGCGAGAAGAAGAAAAGAAGATAACGACATTTGACGTCGAAAGAGGAGCAATCAAGCTCCTCTTTTTTTTTGTGGAAATTGTGAAAAAAGTGCCGAAGAGGGGGCTTGTGAAAAGTGGTCGTGCGAGGTGTTGTGGCGAATGGTGGGTGCGTAGTCACAAAGGTAGTGGAAAGTGTTTGTGGCGTCGCCGAGTTATTGCCACGTTTCGAGCGCCTGATGCTGTATTGCCTCGGCAATGTCCCACGAAAAAATACCGCCTCGCTATTACCACGCTGCGAACGCCTGATGCTCGCTCCGCGCAGAGCAATATAGTAATAGTCCGCTTTCAATCTTATGCGCCTACGCTCCGATGTCGCTGCGTGGTAACACCTCGGCTCGTTGCTAACAAGGATTACGTAACCATGCCGCTCCTTCCGCCCTCGAAGAGGCTTCGCTGCCTTTGCGAAATGTTTTCGTTTGGACACAGCCTCGGCTCCTAGCTTGAAATGGTCGGTGTAGTAGAAAGATGTCGCCACGATGCAATACCTCGCCGCCCACTGCAATTCGAGTGTATGAACAATGTTTGGTTTCATCCTTTTGGGGTAATTAACTTCGGCGTGACAGTGGCAAATAAATGAATATGTTTTCAATAAGGAACGAGGAGTATTGAGTTGGCTACAAACTCGACGCAAGCTGCCGAAAACTTTGGTGTGTGCTTCCACCCAACCCCCGACCACCACCCCTCATGGTCATTTGTTCCAACGTGTAAGTAGGTAGTTTATTTGCAATTAAACAATGATGGCATTTCTAAATGTATGTCATTGCGAGGCGCGATTTTTGCGCCGTGGCAATCTCGCGGAAGCGCCCATGTTAACAAGGTTACATTACTGTGTATTGCTATGTTAACCGAAAGTCACGGCTTTATCGCAATGACAATTTTATATTGTCTAAAATGTTTTAATTGCAAATCGTCATTATTTTGTCCCGTGTACTACGACGCCTTTGACCGCATGACCACCCATGTGAGGATTAGCCCGACACAAACGCAATTGAATTTGGCATTGCATGTGAATAAAGTCTATTATTACTGATGATTGGCTATTTCTAAGCAAATAGAGTATCGAGGCGCAAAGAAAAATGCGACAAAAACTTAATGTCTACCACTAACTCGCTATTCCATCTCGACGGTACCCAATCAAAAACCTCGGAGGGAGGGTGCGGCTGGGAAACTTCGTTTAAGTCGACTTTATTGCTCGCCGCGGAGGGTTGGCGCCCGAGCGACCGAAAATGTAAGCATTTGACACCGCTAGTTTGGCGCTTTTACGCAAAGACAGCTTGCCAAATGCTCGCTTGTAGTACTTCCAGTACAACGGCACTCCCATTTGACAAAAATCATCCCAACTAGCGGCGTCAAATGTGCTTCGCAGTTGTGGGGACGTAGACGACGGA
>CAKSVQ010000272.1 GCA_934504065.1 uncultured Dysosmobacter sp.
TAATGCTCGGACTCAAGTGAATTCGGGGCGTCTCTTTGAGACGGGCTCGGGTCAGCAGCAGGAACCCATCGAAGAGGTCACGGGGCTTGCCCCGTGACTCAGTAGGGAATCCTCGTCCTTTAGGGCGAGGAGGAAGTCAATTGAGCGTCACGATGCGGTTGCCGTCGATGACTTCAAACGTATCGCCGTCCTTCACCAAACCGCGGATGTCGGTGAGTTCGGCGGGGAGCGCCTTCACGTCGGTCACGGCTTCAGAGGCAACGTCGATCGTCACGAGAACGTTGTAGTTCTTGGAAACGCAGTAGAGCTTACCGGCTTCGTAGACCATGCCGGTCACGTAGAGTTCGCCCAGGGTGCGGCCTTCTTTGAGGTTCGCTTCGGGTTCGAATTCCGCTGAAAGCGTCCAGTCCTTCTGCATCGCCTTCGAGATCACGAACTTCTTCTTATTCTTGTTGTCGGGCACGGTCGCAGTGTAAATGTAGCGGCCGTCCGTCGCGGAAGAATGCACGTAGCTGAACTTCGCGCGTTCCGTATCGATGCGGGAGCGACCCAAACCGCCCACGTGTTCAACGGCGTCTCGACCCGCGGTGAAGTTCGCCCATTCACGCACGTCGTCCGCCTTCGAATTCTGACGGAAACGCAGAATCGTCTTATTGGAACCCATGATGACGTAGGCGTCGTCCTTATAGGCCGTCACACCCACGATATCGAGAACGTTCGCGCTGAACCACGGATCCATCGACGCGTGAATCTTCGGCGTGAGGTCGTCGTTCAAGAACCAG
The DNA here is from genome assembly GCA_934504065.1 of uncultured Dysosmobacter sp. Taxonomy (GTDB): domain Bacteria; phylum Bacillota; class Clostridia; order Oscillospirales; family Oscillospiraceae; genus Oscillibacter. The sequence continues at coordinate 783 of CAKSVQ010000272.1, forward strand.
AAGTCGTACTTCGAAGTGACCACGTATTCGCCGCGGATCTTGGAGAGGGTGTTCAACTTCGCGTCAATCCCCTGCACCTTGCGTTCGCCCGCAATTGCGAGCATACCGTTCACGGGCAACGGGGCGTCGGCCGCATCGTGCTTAAAGGTAAGACCCAACTTCGCAGTGTTGTCGCGATAGGCGAAATCCGGTTCCTTCACGTCGCGCTTACCGAGGAAGTTGATGCCGCCCCACATGCCCTGCCAGCTGTCTGCGGACCAAGTCACATACTTCGGGTTAAAGGAGAAGCGCCAAGGATCGCCCTGGCCCCAGTACGGGGGCAAACCCGTCGTCCAAGCGGCCTGGAAGGCGTTCGAAGCGATGATCGCCGCCACGATGCCGAAAGACCACTTCATAAAGCCCGTCATCGGACGGAAGGGACGGCCCTTCAGTTCCGCGATGAGCGCATCAAAGCGAGGCGCCAAGAAGCAGGCCAAACCGAAGAGCACCACCACGCACCAGAAGACGATTTCCGCCCACATCTGCGTGTGAAGGCCCAGGATTTCAAGGCCGAACCCCTGACCGACGTCGCGGGCGGCGTGGTTGCCCAAATGGCGGAAGGAAGAATAAAGCCCCACGCCCGCCATCACGAGCATCATCGCGAGGTACTTCGGCTTAAAGCCGTAGCGCACCATAAAGAGCGCCACCACACCGATGAAGGCCATTTCTTCGCGCTGCCCCCAGCAGAGGGTGCAGGGGCTGTCGCCCATCATGTAGCCCAAAATCACGTTCGCGATGCCCACGGGCAGGAGAACGATCAACAAACCACCCCAGCAGACGATGTCGTACCAGGTTTTTGCTTTACCCAAATCCGAAGCGGACACGGGCTGAGAATAATCCGTCATTGTCCGACTCCTTAAAGATTGAGCACACCGAGGATCCCCGTGGAGACGTGTCCCACGTAGATCAATACCGTCATCAGCCAGCCGCCGACGGCAAGCCCCCATGCGAGCTTTTCGCGTTCGGGCTTGAACCAAATCAGAAGCACCGCCGCCAAAAGCATCACGAGTTCCAAAAATTCCATGATGATTTCCGAAAATACCGACTTCAGGTGATGCCTAAGACACCTGTCTTAAGCCACAAGTCGCAAGGAGCGCGCATTCTACGTATTTCCCCGAAGGGATGCTACAAATTGTTGCCGAGCGATTTCTCCCTGTGGGATAATGCAATTTCTGTATTGTTTTTTCCTTTATCGATAAGGGTGAGCCGTGTCAATCATCACAAACCCCATCGTCGTATCCGTCCTACTGCTGTGCGCTCTCTGTCTGATGCGCGTCAATGTTTTGCTCGCACTTTTACTGGCGGCCATCACGGCCGGCGTCACAGGCGGCGTGGGGCT
>CAKSVQ010000273.1 GCA_934504065.1 uncultured Dysosmobacter sp.
ATGCAGCGTGTGGGCAATGCGATAAGCGTCCCAATCCTGCCATGTAACGGTTTCTTCCACTTGAAAACACATGGTTGCCTCCAACAAAAAACGCCCTGAGCCATACGGCTCAGGGCGAACAACAGTCCGTGATACCACCTGAATTCCACGCAGAAAGCGTGACACTCGGCATCTGTAACGGGATGTTCCGTCCGGCTTACTCGCTTTCAGCGCGGCCGCTCCGCGGCGACTTCACTGACCACCCGGTAGGGCTTGCACCGTCCGCCCTCTCTCTTGGCCGTTCCGGTCAGTTACTGCTCCGTTTCCCAGCGTTTGACATTTCACTCATTTTTGTTTTTTTATTATACCATGTTTGAGAAATATGTCAAGATTTCTAGGAAAGGCGCAGGATCTCCTTTTTCAGCCGCTGGATAATGCGCTTTTCCAGCCGGGAGATGTAGGACTGGGAGATACCCAGGCGGTCGGCTACCTCCTTCTGGGTCTGCTCCTTCACGCCGCCCAGCCCAAAGCGCATGGTGATGATCTCCTTTTCCCGGGGCGGCAGCATGGCGATGGCGGCGTGAAGCAAACTGCGGTCCACATCCTCCTCAATGGGCCGCATCACCACATCCGCCTCCGTGCCCAGCACGTCGGAGAGCAGCAGCTCATTGCCGTCCCAGTCGGTGTTGAGGGGCTCGTCAAACGAGACCTCACCCTTTCTCCCCGCGTTTTTCCGAAGATACATCAAAATCTCATTTTCAATGCATCGGGAAGCATAGGTGGCCAGCTTAATGTTTTTTTCCGTACGGTAGGTCCCCACTGCCTTGATCAGCCCAATGGTGCCAATGGAGATCAGGTCCTCAATATTCACCCCGGTATTTTCAAAGCGGCGGGCAATATACACCACCAGCCGCAGGTTATGCTCGATCAGCTCTTTCCGGGCGTTCTCTTCCTCCGGCCTTGCCAGCAGCTGGGCTTCCCGCTCCTTTGTCAGCGGCGGGGGCAGGGTGTCACTGCCGCCGATGTAATGGATCGGCTCCTCCGGCCACAGTCCCAGCCGCAGAAGCATGCGGCGCAGCGCTTCCAATACTCTGTTCATTCACGCTTCCTTTCTGCCGCCCCACAGGGCCGCGTAACCATTTCCCAGCGCCGTCGGCGACAGCGCGATCCATGCCTCCGGGCAGTGCTGTTTCCCCACCGTCAGCCAGTCGCAGCGGATGGCCAACAGCAGTCCTCCCGGCACGCCCACCGACCGGTAAGGCAGCAGCCGGGGCCGCAGGGCCGGAACCGCCCGGTGCAGCGGCTCCACCAGCCCCGCCGGGTCGCGCAGGCGCTCCGGGGAAAGAAGTCCTCGCGCCGCTTCCGGCAAAGCGGCCGTTAGGCTGCCGGGGGCAGCCACCAGCACCGCCTCGCCGCTGGCGGGGTCCCGGAGGGAATTGCCCGTGTCGTGCAGAGCGGTGAAGGACACCGTTTGTCCGCCGATGCAGACCGTCGCCCCAAGCAGTTCCCCCGCCACCGCGTGTTTTGCCGCGGCGCGGAACACCACAGTCAGCACAAGGTAGGCCGCGGCCACTGCTGCGAAAAGCCCCTTGGCGTCCACATCCGTATAAAAGATGCCGCCCACAACGGGAACGCTGCCTCCAGTCAGCAAAGCCAGCGCCAGCACACAGCCTGCCATGGCGCAGGAGACGGCAAAGAGCAGCAGCGTCAGCCGCAGCAGCTTTTCCTCGCCGCCAAAGGCCGCCAGCGCCAGCAGCACACCCACGGCCAGCTTTGCCGGAACGCTTCCCAAAAACTCGCCGCCGGGCAGAAACACCGCCACCGCGTACCCAGCCCCCAGCAGCGCCCCCAGAAGATACCGCTTCCGCCGCAGCGGCACTCCTGCAAGGCGGGCCGTGACCAGCATCAAGAGATAGTCCATCGCGCCGTTGAGGAAAAACACGCTGTCCGCATACACCACTGTCATGCCATGCCCTCCTTCCCTGTCCAGCCTATTATAGGGCAGGCCCTCAGGTAAATCCCGTCGCAAAAAGGGACGGCTTCAGCCGTCCCTTTTAAACTATCGAAAAACCTCTGCTTGACGGAAAGAGATTCTATGTAGCAAGGAGAGTACGAGGGGGCGGTAGCCCCTTCGTGTTGGATCGAATGCCTGCAAAAAGCCCGCAAGGCGGGCGTTTGCAC
>CAKSVQ010000274.1 GCA_934504065.1 uncultured Dysosmobacter sp.
GGCGGCATGGGCACCCTCTCCACCGCCGTCTGCGGCTTTCAGGAGCCGGACTTTGCCCAGCATCCCTTTGAAGCCAACCTCCGGGCCCTAGACCGCCAGGTCCGCCGGGCCAAGGAGCTTGCCCGCGGCGTGGGCCTGGTGGCCGTCAACGCCATGGTGGCCACCACCCAGTATGCCGACAGCGTCCGCACTGCCCTCCGGGCCGGGGCCGACGCCATCGTCTGCGGCGCGGGACTGCCCAGGGATCTGCCTGCCCTGGCGGAGGAGGTGCCGGAAAGCGATGCCGCCCTGGCGCCCATCGTCAGCAGCGGCCGGGCCGCCGGACTGATCTGCAAGCTGTGGGACCGGCACTATGGCCGCATTCCGGACTTTGTGGTGCTGGAGGGACCGGAGGCCGGAGGACATCTGGGCTTTTCCCGGCAGGAGCTGGACCAGCCCCCTGCCCTCTCTGCCCTTTTGCGGGACGTTCTCGCCGCCCTGTCCCCCTTCCGGGACAAGGCTGGCCGGGACATCCCGGTCTTCGTGGCTGGCGGCGTGAAAAACGGGGCCGACATGGCTCGCTACATGAAACTGGGGGCCGCCGGGGCCCAGTTTGCCACCCGGTTCATCGCCACGGCGGAGTGCGACGCTTCCGACGGCTACAAGCAGCGCCTGCTGAACGCCTCCCCCGGTGACATCACCCTGGTGAAAAGTCCAGTGGGGATGCCGGGCCGGGCCCTCCGCAGCCCCCTGATCCGGCGTGTGGAGGATGGGACCCAGCCGCCCCCGGACCGGTGCATGAAGTGCATCACCACCTGCGACGGCAAAAACGCCCCCTACTGTATCTCCCGGGCCCTCATCGCCGCCCGGAACGGAGACTGGGAAAACGGCCTGTTTTTCTGCGGGGCCAACGCCGGGGAGATCAACACCCTCTCCACCGTGCAGCAGCAGATGGCCCAGATCATGGACGAATGGAGAAACGCGCAATGAAGCTAGGATTTTTATACGCCGGACAGGGCAGCCAGCACCCCGGCATGGGGGCCGACCTGTACAAGGCGTTCCCCGCCTTCCGAAAGGTGCTGGACAGCGCCGCGGAGCAGGTGGATTTCGACTTGAAGGAAGTCTCCTTCACCGACCAAGCGGGCGTTTTGAACCAGACCCGGTTCACCCAGCCCTGCATGGTGGCCTTTGCCGCAGGCATGACCGCGCTGCTGGCGGAACGGGGCATCGTCCCCTCTGCCGCCGCCGGCCTTTCTCTGGGCGAGTACTCCGCCCTCCACGCCGCCGGGGTCTTTGACGCCGACACCGCCGTGGAGCTGGTGGCCTTCCGTGGCAAAGCCATGGAGGAAGCCGCAGCCGGACGGCCCTCTGCCATGGTAGCGGTGCTGGGGCTGGACCGGGCGGCCTTGCAGGAGGCCTGTGACGAGGCCTCCGCCCACGGCTGCGTGGTCATCGCCAACTACAACTGCCCCGGCCAGCTGGTCCTCGGCGGCGAGAAGGCCGCCGTGGAGACCGCGGCGGCTCTGGCAAAGGAAAAAGGCGCCCGCCGCTGTCTGCCGCTGAAGGTCAGCGGCCCCTTCCACACCCCCCTCATGGCCCCCGCCGGAGACGCGTTGGCGGAGCGGTTCCGCACCGTGGAGTTCCGGGAGCCGCAGATTCCCGTGATCTTCAACTGTCTGGGCGCGGAGCGTCCCGACGGCGCTGCCATCCCGGAGCTGCTGGTGCGGCAGGTGCAGAGCAGCGTCTACATGGAGGATTCCCTCCGCCGCATGGCCGCCATGGGGCTGGACGCGCTGGTGGAGATCGGCCCCGGCAAGGCCCTCAGCGGCTTTGTGAAGAAAACCGTCCCGGAGCTGCCGGTGTACGCCGTGGAGACCGCGGCGGAGCTGGAACAGCTGACGGAGACCCTCAAAGGAGCATCGCTATGAATTTTTCTGAGAAAACAGCCGTCGTCACCGGCGGCAGCCGGGGGCTGGGCCGGGCCATCTGTCTGGAACTGGCCCGGTGCGGAGCCAACGTGGTGCTCTGCTACGCGGGCAACGAAGCGGCGGCCAATGAGACCGTCGCCGCCTGCGAGTCCCTTGGAGCCAGGGCCGTGGCCATCCGGTGCGACGTGTCGAAAGAGGACGAGGTGAAGGCCCTGATGGACGCCGCCCTCAAAACCTTCG
>CAKSVQ010000275.1 GCA_934504065.1 uncultured Dysosmobacter sp.
GCAGAAGGCGCTTTTTCAGAAAATTGCGGAAGCTGTGAAAACCGGTTGTTCCGGGCTGGATCTCAGACAGCTGACGAAAGGAGAACCGCTCCAGCCCAAGGCGGGGGAGACTGTACATCTTTTCATGCCTTTCGCGATTCCGCCGTCAGCCTTTCCGCTATTGAAGATGTATGCCGAAGGATCGGCTGCGTCGGGGACAACGCTTTATCTCTATGTGCTCAATCCCTCATCTGCATTTTGGTGGGATGGGGTATCGGGAACCTTAGGGCTTTCTGATGAACCTGCGGTGTCTTACCTTTATCGTAACGCCAGTGCGAACCGGGGGTTGAGGCGAAGACTTTATGGGTTCCTAAATGAGAACGCCGTTCCAGACGGAAAGTCGGCTGCTCTTGCCGATGTGAATTCAACGGCCGAGGGCCGTCCTCAGGATGTGGTGCTGACCTTGCCGCAGGAGCCGGAGCGCGCATTTGTGGATCCGGGGGACGCAACCTTCTTGCGCCGACTGCAACAGGCCATTGCGATGCCTTCGCAAGCTGTCGTCAGTGCCCCAGTCTCGGATGGTTCCATCGTCATTTGTCGGGCCCCGAACTTGGTGCGTGAAATTGAAAACCTGACAGATTGGCTGCAGGCGGTTTTTCAAGAGGATCCGTCTTTGGCGCCGGAAGATGTGTTGGTGGTGACGCCCGACATTGAAAAAGCCTCCGGCACAATTGACGCCGTTATGCGGTCGTTGCCGGAAGAACGACGTGTGGATTGGACGGTTCTTCGGCAAACGACGGACGTACGGGAAACGGCGGCCTGGACGGGCCTCATGACGCTGTTGACGTCGGACTGTCGGCGCGATGATTTTGTCTCCTGGCTGGAGCTTCCGGCTGTCCGCCGACGTTGGCTTGAATCGGACGAAGAGGAGGACATTCTTGAGGCTTGGTTTGATGCCGCCGGTTTCCACTGCGGTCTTCAGGCGACGACGGATGTTCAATCGGACGGTGCGTTGGAAACTGTCTTGCAACGCCTGACCTTTACCGCACTGGCGGCGGAAAAATCATCGGGGGCTTGGAATGATGTTGCCGTTGTGGAAGGACTGAAACCGGGGTGGGCGGTCTCTGAACACCTGGAACTTTTGGAACGTCTGGCGGTCTTGGGCGATACGCTGATTGCGAAGCAGAAGGCATGGGAGGCGCTGCGGAAAACACCGGATTTGAAGTGTACGAAGTCGATTCTTCTGAGTTTGGCAGACGATCTGTTGGATGAATCGGAGGGACAGAATCTTCGGAATCTCATTGAACGGGCGATTGTTGATGTTATTGCAGCGGCCGAACGAACCCTGTCGGGATCGGTGCCGCCCGGTGTCGTACTTCAGTCAGTGATGTTGCGCTTGAACACCCCTGTACGACATCGTCGCCCGTTGGGGGTGACTTTTGCGGGTATGGGGGATTGCCGAGGATTGCCCTATAAGGTCATTGCCATTGTCGGATTGGACGGTGACAGCGGGTTCCCCAGAGCAGAATCGACGAAAGCCTTTGACCTGACGGCATCATCACAAAGTTCTTGTGCTGTGTTTCGTATCGGGGATCGCAATGTTCGGGCGGAAGACCGCAGTACGTTTACTGATTTGTTCCTGGCGGCACGGTCGCGACTCTTGATTTCCTATTCGGCGGGCGCTGATGCGAAACATCCGATGCCTCCGTCTTCTGTGGTGGAGGACTTTTTCGAGTTCATCCGTTGTGTGACGGGAACTGACACGGTTCAAACGGATTTGACGGTTGCTGTACCGGCTTCGCCATGGAATCCCGAAAATTATGACTTGTCTCGACCTTGGCGTAGCACAAACGCGGTTTTCTATCAGACTTTAACTGAGGGAACGAAAGATATCGCAGAGAAAAAGTCGATGGATGTCACAGCGTTCTTTTTTCCGAAGGATGGTGTGGTTTCGGTCGATGATTGGGTTCGGTACCTGTGTGATCCCGCCCGGGAGGTAGGCCGGAAATTGGGGATTGAACGACAGAAAACGTCGTTAGGGGATTTCTACGGAGGTCCATTGCCCGCGGTTCGCGGTCTTTGTCCGGCATCTGATCCTTTGGTTAAATCGCTCCAACTGAGACAGACCGCGGAAGCGCTTCTTTCGGGAATGTCTCAGGA
>CAKSVQ010000276.1 GCA_934504065.1 uncultured Dysosmobacter sp.
GTATTCCTCGCTGAGTCCGGTGACTCCGCTCCGGAAGTTGAGTCTGCCCTGTACGTTTTCAAGCCTCACCGGCTCGCTGCCAGAGAGATCATACCAGCGCGTATAATTGCCGTTCCACCAGCAGCCGAAATATTTTCCTCCCGAGCCGTTCTCTGTCATCTGGCGGTAGTATACAAGCCCGGGGAAATACTTCTCGCTGAGCGCAAGCCGCATGTTTTCCGGATCCGCGGCGTCAATAATGAAGAGCCGCTGATCGTCGGCGTGCGCCATCAGAAAGCGTCCGGTCGGAATCACCTGTGCGCAGGTCATTCCGGGCATACAGAAGTTTCCGATAGTTCTGAGTCCGCCGCTATCCGCCTCAAGTATATATATTCCGGAATCTCCGGCGGCAGCATACAGTTTCCCGTCAAACGCGCGTATGTCGCGAACGAACGGTTCGATTCTGTGCTCAAAAAGCTCATGAAGTCCGCTGTCAAAGCACTTTATTCCCTCGTTGCCGCAGGCGGCGAAGAATCTTCCGTCAAGCTCCGTGACCGAGTGCGCCTGACCGATATTCCGGACGAAAACAGCGTCTTCTGGAATGTCCTGCCCGGGATGAAGCAGATAAAAGTTCTCGCCGTGCTCAACCGGCTCTTTTTCAGCTTTGCTCGCCTCGGGCGTGAAGTAATCGCCGTGCGCTTCGACAAGCTCTGAAAAGTCTGCCGCCACCCAGAGTCTGCCATACCCGACCGCAACTCCGGCGACCGGCGCGTAACTGACCTTTTCGTAGTCAAAGGGAATGATCGGAGGTCTTGTTTTCATCAGCTGATCGGTTATTGTTATCATCTCTCCGAGCTTTTTGTCGGTCGTTACTCCGATGTAATCGACGAGCACGGGCGCTTTGGGATCGGATATGTCATAGATCCAGACGCCGTTGAAGGTGTGCGAGACTATCGCGTAGCGCGAACTTATTGTCACGTCCCACATATCCCGCTCACAGCAGTAATATCTGTGCGGGAAGAGAGTCCGGGAGAGCTTCTCCGGTCTTTCAGGATCGCTGATGTCATAGATCGAAAAGCCGTTGCCGCGACCATAGCCATACTCGTCCGGTGAATATCCCGGGTCGGGTCTCAGGTGCTGACCGAACGCGGCAAAGAGCAGCTTCCCATGAACGCAAATGCCGTCTGTGCGTCCGTCAACCTCGATTCTTGAGAGATGGCGTGGCGAATTCGGATCGGAGACGTCGATGACGTTTATCTCACGTTCGCCCCATGAGCCTGTGAACAGCAGCCCATCCGAGACCTTGATTGACTGCACCTCGCCGGCGCGTATCGACGATACATGCCGCGGACGCTCGGGAGACGATATGTCAATTATCTCGACGCCAAAGCTCCGGCAGCCGACAAACAGGTATTTTCCGCAGAAAGTCACGCCTGTCGCAAACTCTACGCTGTCATAGTGGCAGACAACAAACGGTGAGGTTCTGTCTGTCATGTCGATGAGCCAGAGACCGTTTTCACGCGCGGTGACCGCGGCGATAATTCGATTTCTTATCTCGGATACCTCAATCTGCCTGAGATTGCCGAGTCCGGACAACTCCGCGAGCGGTGACTCCGGACGGTCAGGGTTCAGCAGCCTGAATGTTCCGCCGTTGTCGTAGTCGATAAGGCAGAGTGTATCGCGGTAATATTCTATGTCTCTGCCTCCCTTGCAGGGGAGTTTATTTATTGTGAGCCGGGAGTTCTCTATGTGTGGCGGTATAGTTCCGCGCGCGGGGTCGTAGATTTTGAATTCCATAATATTTCTCCTGGTTTTATTTTGTATTCTCGGTCAATAAATCAAGCTTTTCACGAAGTGAACTTTCGAGCGCGGCAATATCTGACGCGAAGCCCTTTGATCCACTCACGAGATCGTCACGAAGCTTATTGGGTGGTTGTGGAGTTATCGCTGTCGGATTCGGTGTTTGTAACGGTGGTTTTGTCTGAGCAGGAGAATGAGAGTGCCGTCAAAAGCAGAAGTGCGATGATTCGTGTGATATTTTTCATGTTGCGCTATCCTTTCGCGTTTTTTCATAAATATTATATCACAGCCTCTTGACAAATGGAATGCGATATATTATAATATACTTATATAATAT
>CAKSVQ010000277.1 GCA_934504065.1 uncultured Dysosmobacter sp.
AATATTTGCTTGAAGGGAGCGATTTTTTGAAACGGAAGCAGAAGGAAACCGGAGGCGTTGCGGCGGTATGCCAGCTTCGCACCGGGAACACCCACCCCTTTGGGGTGATGAAGGGGTTTACGCCCCTGGGCGCCGGGGAGGAACGGATTTACCGGGAGATGCGGGAGGCCATTCCGGTGCTGGACGCCGCGGTGGGGAAAATGGTACGGCTGTGCGGCGGGTTTGAGGTCAGGTGCCGGGATCGTGAGGCGCAGAGCAGCCTCAACGGCTTTTTGCAGATGATGCCCTGCGGCCGGGGGCAGATGGGTATCGAAAGCTTTTTGAGCGGGTATCTGGACAGTCTGCTGACCTACGGCCGGGCGGTGGGCGAGCTGGTGATCGCCGGGGGAAAGCTGCGGGCGGTATGCTGGGGAGACGTGACGGCACTGGAAGCCCAGGAGGGGGAGAGTCCCCTGGAAACGGTGCTGTGGGGTACCGACGAGCACGGCCTTCTGCGGCCGCTCCCCTATCAGCAGCTTCTGCTGTTCACCACGATGAATCCGGAACCGGCGCATCCTTACGGCGTGAGCATGTTCCGGGGGATGCCCTTTCTTGCGGACATTCTTCTGAAAATCTACAACACCATCGGCGTCAACTGGGAACGCGCCGGGAATATCCGCTACAGCGTCATCTGCAAGGGCGGCGAAAACCTTGACCCGGTGACGGCGCAGGAGCGGGGAAAAGCCGTGGCGGCGGAGTGGAGCCGAGCCATGGAGGACAACAAGAACGGCACGGTGCGGGATTTCGTGGCTGTGGGGGATGTGGAGATCAAGGTCATCGGCGGGGAAGCGCCAATTCTGGATTCCGAGACCCCGGTACGGCAGATTCTGGAGCAGCTGGTGGCGAAAACCGGGCTTCCGCCCTTTTTGCTGGGACTGAACTGGAGCACCACCGAGCGGATGAGCACCCAGCAGGCGGATCTGCTGACCTCGGAGCTGTGGGCGCTGCGGCGGGCGGTGGAGCCTGCCATGCGGAAAATCTGCCAGACCTATCTTGCATTGGAAGGGCTGGACAACCGGGTGGAGATCGAGTGGGACGACATCAGCTTGCAGGACATTACCCAGGAGGCACAGGCGGCGCTTTACCGGGCGCAGGCGGAAAAGTGTCTGGCGGATGCGTCCCAAAATGAAAATTCTTGAATGGAGGAACCGGCATGGAAATCAACAAGGCGGCGCAGGCCGCAAGCAGCGGCGCACCTACGGCGGTACAGCTGGAGGCCATCAACAATCTTGCCAAGGCGCATCTGACAGCCCAGCAGGTTTACGTGTTCTCCCTGCGGCTGTGCGACGATCAGGTAGACCGGGACTTTGAGCGCTTCGACAGCGCCGCGCTTCCCGGGCTTGCCAAGCTGTTTATCGGCAAGACGGGGATCGTCGACCACAAGTGGAGCAGCGACAAGCAGGTGGCGCGTATCTTCCAGACCGAGGTGGTACGGGAGGACGGCGCGGAATTCATCAAAGCATGGGCGTACATCCGGCGGGGAGATGCCAACGACGAGATCATCGCCGACATTGAGGCGGGGATCAAAAAGGAGGTATCCGTTGGGTGCGCCATGGGGCGTTCCGTCTGCTCCGTCTGCGGGAGCGACTACGGCTCCTGCGGCCATCGGAAGGGCGAAAGCTATGACGGACAGGTCTGCTGCGCCATCTTGCAGGAGCCGATGGACGCCTACGAATTTTCCTTCGTGGCCGTCCCGGCGCAGCGGGAGGCCGGTGTGCTGAAGGGGCTGGGCTGCGGAAAGCCGAAGCTCAAGGAGCTGGCCGACGAATTCGGCGCTCAGGCGGAATACCGGGCGCTGTATCAGCAGGCAGAGCTGGGGAAGCGATACCAGAAGGAGCTGGAGGACAGCATTGTGCGTCTGGGGCTGTCGCTGGAGCTGGGGGTGGAAGCGCCGGTGCTGCGGAGCATCGCCAAAACCGCCGCGGCGGAAGACCTGATCAAGCTCAAGTCGGCACTGGAAGAGCGGCTGGCGGAGAGTATGCCGCTTACGACCCAGCTGGGCGGCTGCCGGGGGAAAGAGGAAAAAGTGGAAAGCGGATTTTTGATTTAGGG
>CAKSVQ010000278.1 GCA_934504065.1 uncultured Dysosmobacter sp.
GCATATGGTCGTGGGTCAGGATCGACCCGCCGACGATGGGCAGATCGGCGTTGGAGCCGAGAAAATAATGCGGGAACTGCTCCACGAAGGAAAGCTGTTTTTCAAAGGTGGAACGGGTAATCCGCATGGGCACATGCTCGCCGCAGAGGACGATGCAGTGCTCGTTGTAATAGACATACGGGGAATATTGCAGATACCACGCCTCGCCGTCCAGGGTCAGAGGAATCTGGCGGAGATTCTGACGTGCGGGACGTCCGGGGTTACCGGCATATCCGACATTCTCGTGGCACAGAAGGCACTTGGGGTACCCGCTCTGCGGCATGGATTTCGCGGCGGCAATCGCCTTGGGATCCTTTTCGGGCTTGGACAGGTTCACGGTAATATCGATCGGACCGAAATCGCTTTCATAGACCCACTTGAGGTCCTTCTTCACGCGATAAGTACGGATATAATCGCAATCGCGGCACAGCTTGTAGAAATAATCGGTCGCCGCCTCGGGAGACTCCTTGTAAAGAGCCGTAAAGCGCGCGATGACCTCGCTCGGACGGGGAGTCAGAATCCCCATCAGAGAGGTGTCGAACAGATCGCGGTATGCCACACTGTCGGATTCAATCAGTCCCGCCTCATAGGCATATGTACACAGATCGCCGAGCATGGTTTCCAGATCCGGATCATCGTCACGGACATCGTCCGTCAGCTCGCCCAACCGGAGGGCGGCAAGAATGCCGTTGATGAGATAGTCGCGGTCGGATTGTTCCGCAAGTCCGCGAGAGACGGCATAATCCGCCAGTTTTTTGATGGTTCCGCAAATGTTTGACATACTGTCCTCCCCCAAAAGTTGCAATACGGCAAAGCCGCATCTGATACGGTACTATTATATCACACTTTTTGTCGGACTGAAAGGAAAAATTCTTGACTTTTTTTGCAAATTTTTATCCAATCATCCCAAAATACACCCCGAAAAACGTTTAACAGTTGTATTTCGCGCAAAAATGTGTTACACTATCGTAGAATACGGAAAGCACCGCACAGAAAGTGTATGCGGACTGCCGCGGGAGGTACACGGAAACCATGAAACACATTCTGCTCATCACGACGGGCGGCACCATTGCCTCCGCCCGGACCGACAAGGGACTTTGTCCCGAGCTTTCTTCAGACGAGCTGCTGGAATACGTTCCGGAGATCGGGGAGATCTGCCGCGTCTCGTCAGCAGCCATGTTCCGGCTGGACAGCACCAATATGCGTCCGGAAAACTGGCTTCTGATCGCACGGCGCATCCGGGAGGAATACGACCGCTATGACGGGTTCGTCATCACCCACGGAACAGACACCATGGCATATGCCGCGGCACTTCTCTACTACCTCATTCAGAACAACAGAAAACCCGTTGTTCTGACGGGAGCGCAGATTCCGATCAATATGCGCGATACCGATGCAAGAGAAAATCTTGTCGACGCATTCCGTTATGCCACGGACGACGGCGCGTGCGGCGTTCACATCGTGTTTGACGGCAAAATCATTGCCGCGACCCGTGCCCGCAAGACCCACACCAAGAGCTTCAACGCATTCTCGAGCATCGATTACCCCGAGATTGGCTTTCTCCGCGGCGACCGGGTACGGTACTATATTCACGAGGCGGTCACGGGAACCCCGGAGTTTTTTGACAAAATTGATTCGTCTGTTACGGTAATCAAGCTGATCCCCGGCATGGACGCGGGCATATTCGACTATCTTGCAGAGCACACGCACGCGGTCATCATTGAGAGTTTCGGAGTCGGCGGGATCCCCTACTACGATACGGCGGACTTTGCCGACAAAATCGAGCTGCTCATCCGGCACGGCGTGAGGGTGGTCATCACCACACAGGTGCCGCACGAAGGCAGCGACATGACGGTGTATCAGGTCGGACTCCGGATTAAGGAAAAATACGAATTGCCGGAGGCATACGACATGACAACCGAAGCGGTCGTGGCAAAGGTCATGTGGGCGCTTCCCCGCACGGAGACGGCGGCACAATTCCGCGAGCTGTTCCTCACACCGGTGGGAAATGATATGATGTAAAACATTTCCCCCGCCGCTGTGCGGCG
>CAKSVQ010000279.1 GCA_934504065.1 uncultured Dysosmobacter sp.
ACCGTGGCGTGGTTTACGGTTGTAAGGTTCTTTACCGTATCCTGCGGCTGGTACTCCGTTCCCTGTCCGTCCGTTCTTGTATTCCATCCCATAAAGGTAAATCCCGTCCTTTCCGGCTTCTGCTCCGGAAGAACGACTTCCTCGCCGTACTGCACCTCCATTTTATCAGGAATGTTTCTTGCGGCTGTGCCTGCATTGCCGTCAAATTCAATATAGTAGGTAATCGGTGTCACCGTTTCATCCCAGAGGGCATACATAGTCGTATTTTCCTTTAAGACATAATCTGCATTGCACGGGAAGCGTGTTTCGCTCTCCGGACTGTTCTTGGCCCATATCGCAAACGCATAGGAATGGGTATAGCCGTCAAAGTCAACGGATTCCTTTACGCTTTCGCCAAGCTGTAATTCAAAGCCCTTTACTTTCTGCGGGGCAGCCGCATTGCAGTACACGGTTTTCGTTACCGGCTTTGTGGTGTCATTTTCCGTTCCGCCGTTTAATTCATAGGTCAGTGTTACGTCTGCACTGCACACGGTATAGTAGGTAATGCTGTCCGGGATTTTTAAATGTTCCTCCCCGGACTTTACCTCCATCTTTTCAGCACCTTCCGCGATGATGTCTGCCCTGCTGTTAAATCCTACTGCCGTAACATCCGACACATTTTCCCATCCGCCATAGGCACTGCACTGTGGCGCATCGATAAGGGCATAGGTGTCGTTGTTGTACATGGAACCTTCCCTCTTATATGTCTGTGCAAAGTCCACGAATGTCACGGTGATGTCCTTGCGGTACACTGCATAGAGTGTGACGTTTCCGGTGACGGTGTACCGGGTAAATCCTGTTTCTGAATCACTTTCCGTATTCCATCCGGCATGTTCCCAGCCGTTTTTGTATGCTGCAACGGAAAGGTCGGCATCCGCACCGTAGTAGGTCTTTACGGTTTCCTTATCCGCCGACGTACCGCCGTTTGTTCTGTAGTCATAGGTAACGGTGCATACCGTCCTGTCATAATAAAGTCTGACCGTGGTATTTCCCTTAACTTCCGTCTGCGTGCGGTTTCCATTCTCCTGAATCGTCTTATTTTCATTGAATGAAAGCCCCTTTATTTCACGGGCAAGGTTTTTATGTACCAGTGTTTCGCCGTAGTACGGTGTTAAATCTTCTGCCACGGACGGTTTGTCCGGATAGTTTCCTGCCGTATCCATGTAGTAATGCTCAACGGTGACGGTATATTCATTGGTCTGTGATGCAGAGCATGCCTTTAACGTGACATTTTCTTCCGGCATGACAAATGTTACCGGATTTGATGTCTTTGATGTGCCGTTTCTGAAGGTCAGGCGGGAATCCGTTTCAAATCCTGCAAAACGGTAGGTATACTGCGCAGTCTTTTCACTGAGCGTAACGGATGCCGTTACATTTTCTCCCCAGCGGTATGTACCCTCCCCGCTTTTTGCACTGAAAGCATCGGCATTGTCGTATGTTACTGTTACATTGTAAGTCTGTCTGTAAATATCAACGCTTGTTGTATAGCCTTCTGTCTGGTACTGTCCACTGACTGTATACTTTACTGCCGCCGGTCTTACCCACTTATCTGTATCAAGGCTGCCAAAATCATAATCGACCGTATCACCGGTCCTGAAATCCTGATCAAAAATGGTGGAGTATGAAGTCCATGTTCCGTCTGCATTTTCGTAACGCACAAGTATCTTCTGGTTAAAAATAAGGTTTTCAGACTGTGTTGTGTATTTTGCATACAGCGTTGTATTTCCTGCCGGTGTATAGGTATCGCCTGCGCCACCGACACGATTTGTAAGTGTACTGTCTGAATACCATCCGTCAAATGTATAAGAAGTTATAGTTCCGTCCTTTTCTTCTGCAGCTTTTTCTGCATTTGGAAGTGTAACTGTGCCGTTGGTATAATCTGCTTTTACATTTACCATGCCGCCGTTTGCTGTCAGGTTTTTAAAGCTTAATGCCGGAAGCCAGTAGGAAGCACCGTTAAATGTCCTGCCCTCGTCAATTCCGTGTTCCCGGTAATGCAGGATTGCCCACATGGTATCATAGGTATTGTTTGTTGCCCTTAAAA
>CAKSVQ010000280.1 GCA_934504065.1 uncultured Dysosmobacter sp.
GGGTGATTAGCTCAGTTGGTAGAGCCGCGCCTTTACACGGCGAAGGTCGGGAGTTCGAGTCTCTCATCACCCACCACGATTCGTTAGCATAGTGTGGCAAGCCCTGTTTTTACAGGGCTTTTTTGTTTTTGTGGTTGGCATAGATTAGCATTTCGTGGCATAGCTAGAGGCAAAATAGAGGCGCGGTTAGAGGCGCAGAATCGCTGAGGAGAGTGCCATGGCATCTATGTCAAAGACGAAAACCGGAAGCTATCGCGTTCAGTGGTACGAGGGCAAGAAAAAGTGTCAACGTACCTTCGCCAAGCGTGATGAGGCGAGGACTTTTGCTGCCGAGCTTGAGTTGGCTCCAGAAACACGCCGGTCAAAAATCCTGGTTAGAGAGCTGCTCCGGCAATACCGGGAAACCGAGACTCCGAAGAAGGGCGGAGCCAGGGAAGAGTCCTTAAGAATCGGCCGCCTTATGAAAAGACCGTTGGCATCCCTGACGGTGAGTCAGATTTTCACGCGGGATATAGATCAGTACATCAGGACTCGGTCTGAAGAGCCGTCCAAAAAGCACCCTAAACAAAAGGTGTCGTCTTCGACCGTCAAAAAAGAAGTGATGACGCTGTCGGCGATATTTACCGATGCCGTCAAAAAGGGGCTGATGAAAGTGAATCCATGTAAGGAAGCCGGAAAAATTGAGCCCAAAGAAGCGCGTGAACGCACGGCGTCGCCTCAGGATATTGAAAAACTGAAGATTGTGAGCGGATGGGACGGCGTGTCCGTTCCTGACAGTGAGACAGAGTTGGTCGTGCTGGCGTTTATGTTTGCCTGCCAGACAGGTATGCGATCGGGTGAGATTTTGGAAATGGAAGAAGCGTGGATTTCTGACCACGTGGTTCATTTGCCGGAGGATGCGACGAAAACCCGCAAGGCACGAAATGTGGCACTTTCGTCAGAAGCGCTTCGGTTATTGAATTTAGCCCGGCAGCGGGGCTGTTCTCCCCGTATTTTCGGCGAGTTGACGGATTGGAGTCGGGATGTGTTATTCCGAAAAATTCGAGATAGAGCCGGGTTGAACGATGAGTGTGATTCGAAAGGACGCGTCATTCGGCAGGGGTTAACCTTCCACGACTCGCGGGCGACCTTTGCTACCTGGGCGGCTAGTCCCGATCCGAAGACAGGCGCGCCTCGTTTGGACGTTATGGCTTTGGCCCGCCAAACAGGGCATAAGAATCTCAAGATGTTGATGCGGTATTATCGGCCGTCTGCCGAAGATGTTGCGAAGCGGCTTGGTTAAAATAATAAGCAAGGAGTAGTTATGTCTCAGGAATATTCGGTTTGTTATGTCATTCAATATGATGGCTTGACCCGTGGTGAGCATGAGATCGATTTGGCAGAATTA
Source organism: uncultured Dysosmobacter sp. (assembly GCA_934504065.1). Classification (GTDB taxonomy): domain Bacteria; phylum Bacillota; class Clostridia; order Oscillospirales; family Oscillospiraceae; genus Oscillibacter. The sequence goes on from CAKSVQ010000280.1 coordinate 1,388, forward strand.
GGAGAGTCGTTGCAGGGCTTTTCTAAGGTGTTGGCGTGTGCAGGGCATTTCATCACGACTGGTCAGGTTAATCGGCAGTACGGAAAGCTGGCGGTCAAGGTTTCGACGAATGCAAATCTTGAGGCTGGTTGCATCGAAATTCCGGTATGGATTACTAGTTGGGCTTCAGAATTGTTCTCTGGGTTCGCGGGGGCGGTTCTTTCGGCGGTAGTGGCTTATATCCTTAGTCGGCGTGGTAAAGAAGAAATGGAACACCTTTCAAAGGCATTGGAGCAGTCTCTGAATCAGAATAAAGAATTGCAGGACAGGCTCCTTTCCACAATCGATAAATTGGCTGATAGCTTGTCTGCGGCTAATCGTCAGGCATTGGCACCTATTGGAAAATCCTGTCGAACGATTGCTTTGATGGATGAGCAAAAAACTGCAGACGTACTCAAAGTAGATGAAACGCTGAAGAGGGTTATTGACAAGCAACCTGATGCGGAGATTTCGCCGGAAGAGGAATTTACGGGAACGATTACTGAATTGGATTTGGTAAACGGCTCCTGCAAAGTTTCTCTGATCGATGGAGATGGAGAGCGTATCAACGGCGTTATTACTGATCCGGTGCTTATGCAGCCGGAGAATGTATATTTGACGGCGTTTTCTAGTCGGTCGGAAATTACGTTCCGTGCCAAGGTTCAGTTG
>CAKSVQ010000281.1 GCA_934504065.1 uncultured Dysosmobacter sp.
CAGAAGGGGTCGTTGCTGGAAGCGTTGCGGGGCGTGGTATTTTTGATGAGGTTATCAATGAGGGTCAGCACATCCTTCTCATTCCGGATGTACGCAAAGGGGTTATAGCCATCGGACTGGCTGGGGTCGATGAGGTTGAACACCCGGACTTCGTAGCCCCGCTCTGCCAGCAGACTGCCCGCCGAACGCAGCAGCTCCCCCTTGGGATTGGTAATGAGATAGGAACAATTTGCGCTGTAGATATTGGGTTTGCAGAAGAAGCGGGTCTTGCCGGAACCGGAACCGCCCACCACAAGAATGTTCATGTTGCGCTGGGTGATGTAGCCGTCCATGCCAAGCCGGACACGCTGGGTCAGAATGATGTTGGCGTCCTTATGCTGATGATCCATATACTTCTGGTTCAGCTCCTTGGGATCTCCCCATTTGGCGCTGCCATACTCCTCGCCCGGTCGCCGGTGCTCCCGGCCAGAGTAATAGAGCGCAATGCCGCAGCCATAGAGGAGCAGGCTCACCAGCATGAATTTCAGCGTATGGGCCGTCCACTCAACGGAAAAGGGGCGTTTCAGCACTTGACTGAAACGCCCCATCCATTGAAAGAGATTTGAGCCGTCCTCATAGGCAGAGGCGGCAGCTGCCGCCAGCCAAAGAACCAACGGGGAGAGCGCCGCCCACATAGGAGCGGCGCTCCGAAAGCCATTCTGCCGCACAGCTTAGTACCCCGTTTTGGGCAGTGTCGCGGTCGTCTTGACATAGACGGTGGTGAGCCAGCGGGACACCGCCTGAATCCATTGCCCGTTGTAAAGACCGCCCACGTCTGCCACATTCACGATATTGGCGTTGTTGGCAAGGCCGCCGCGGGCGGTGGCGTAGATATACGGTGTTTCCACCTGCGCAAAGCCTGCCTTCACCGTGCCGAACACGAACATGACCTCGGTGACGCGCTCCCCCGCGGCAAGGCCGAGGACAGCGGGACGGGCATCCAGCACATAAACACGGCTGGTGCTGAGATTGTCCGCCAGCGTGCGGTAGCCGCCGGAAAGGTTGGTCTTATAGACCACCTTATAGGAGAGCGGCTGATTGTAGCTGCCGGTTACGATCTTGTTCAGCGTCACTTGCGCCGGGAGGGTATCCCTCCAATAGAAGGAGTTCAGCGCAACGGTAGAGGTGTTTTTGATCTGCGAGAACACATAGCGGATGGGCTGGCCGGGAACCGCCTGCACCGGGCCGGTTTTCTTGATGGAGACGCCGGTGGAAATGCTGCTGTCCCGCACCTCAAAGGTTACGATCTGCCCGTTGAACTCCAGATAGGCGGTCATCACTGTGAGATTGACCGAATAATACGCCGGGGCCTGTACCTCACGAATGGTGTAGCGGGACAGCGGAAGCGTTTTTGAAACGGCGCGTCCGTTGCGGTCGGAACGGATGGTGTCCACCACATTGCCCGCCTTGTCGCAGATCTCAAATACCGCACCCTCCAGCAGCGTACCGGCAGGCAAGCCGTTGATGAGGTTATCGTCCGCGGACTTCTTGATGATTTGGATTTGTCCGCACTCGGCGCTGTTCGTCCATTCGATCTCCGTGGTGGAGCCGTAGCGGACATAGATGGTTTTCAGTTCTGGGTCCAGCACATAGCCGTCCGCCGCCTTGATCTCCCGCAGGTAGTAGCGGCCATCCTCCAGCCCTTCGTCGATGTAGATATAGCCGTTCTGGTCGGTGACATACTCACCGATCGGATTGTGGTCTCTGTCGTAGAGCAGGAATACCGCACCGTAAATGCCCTTGCCGGTAGCCTTGTCCACCTTGTGGATCAGAACTTGGGAGGACTTGTGATTGGTCAGCTCCAGCGTGGCCGTCTGGCCGTCCTTGACTTCGATTCGCTGCGGCGTGGTATCCAGCAGATAGCCGGACGCGGTCTGCCGCTCCGTCACAATGTACCAGCCGCTCTCCAGATCGGGAAGTTGAATGACGCCATCCCGGTCGGTGGTATAGCTGCCGATGATCTCCCCATTCATTTTCCGAACCTCGAAGCTGACGCCAGGGATGCGCTTGCCGCTGTCCTCATCGCTCTTGATG
>CAKSVQ010000282.1 GCA_934504065.1 uncultured Dysosmobacter sp.
CTTGGCTTCGGCAAGATTCTCAAACATATTCAGGACCGGTTCGTCCTTCATGTAAATGCCGCGCACACAGTCGTACCCCTCGGCATAATAGCTGAGGCGATAGACCATCTCGGCGGGCTCCATGCCGTGCATATTCAGATACACATTCATGCCCGCTTCCTCGCAGGCTTCCAGCAACTGCGGGATCAACACCGTCCCCATTCCCTGGCAGCAGGAAACAATCGAGGTAATCCCCGCCTCCTTCATCAGTTCAAAGATCTTCACATACGAATCCGCGATATCCGCGTCTCCGCAGTCATACGCCACAACCTCCTGCGTGAAGTCCCGGAGGCTGTTGTAAATTGCCTGACGGAGTTCGTCATCGGACAGTTCCTTCAGGAATCCGCACACCATACAGACAGCGTAAACCTTGTTGTTTCCGTCCTTGACATAGGTCGGCTTGTCACACAAAACGTGCTCACCCGTCGCGGTACCTTCCCGGAAATCACGCTTCACCTCGCCGCAGCGGCTGCACTTGTATTCGGTGTACGCGTTCACACCGCAGGTTGCCGCGTGTTCCGTGCCGGCGTCAAAGTCATGACCGAGCGCTTTTTCCGTGATCTGCTCGCGGCCATTTCCGCAGATACTGCAGATCTCTTCAATATAACCGTCAGCCGTGCAGGTCGCATCCCTCCGACCGACTTCCTTCCAGTCATGGACATGCTCCGGCGTTTCGGATTCATCGGGATTTTCCGTTTCACTTTCCCTCTCGGTGTTCGGCTCCGTCCCGTCTGCCGCACCGGACGAATCCTCGGGCAGAACGGGAATTTTTCTGCCGCACGACGCAAAGATCGCCGCCGCGGAAAGCACCATCAGCACCGCAAGAAGCAGGGCTGTCATTCGTTTCATATTTTTCACGGTTTTCTCCTCTGTATGTGCAAATTCCGGATCAGATTTCCGGTGTGATCGTGGGAACGGCGGATGGCGGAAGCCGCAGAGAGCGGTTCGGGTCACACGCACCCGCCGTGTATATCTTCTTCCTGTATGCGGGAGGATTTCCCGTCCCGTGTTTTACCGGGGATCAGTCGGCGGGATTCAGCTCAATGAAGCATCCCTCGCCGGGATCCAGGGTAAGCAGGAAACGGTCGGTCACGCCCGCTCCCTCCAGTCCTTCGGTATCGCCCCACAGGCGGTAGGACAGCTCCTCCGTCAGGTAAAGCGTAGCGGTCGTCGGAGCGGCGCCCTTCTTATAATTGAGATTGACCACGTAAAGTCCGGTCTTGCCCTCGGCGTTTTTGCCGCAGCCGACAAAAATCTCCTCTCCGTCCACGGAGGCAAGCCCCTCGTAGGTGTCCGTGAGCATTCCGTCCATTTCAAATTCGGTGAAGTATTTCCCGTAACTCTCATCCGCGGAGTTCACGATGTACTTGTCGAAGGTATAGCTCAGATAAGCGCCCTTCATCTGATGAATGCCGGTAAACACGTTCTTTGCGTCATAGTAGATCGGGCGGATCTCGGTGCCGTCCGCGGAGATCATGTACGACCATTCCGAGGTCTGCACAACGGTGAAACAGAGCAGGCTCTTCGCACCGGCGGCAAGAGACAGGTTGGCCTCGCAGCGGATCTGTTCAAAGATCGGGTCGGCGGAGCCGTCCACGGGGCCGTTCGAGGTCTGGAGGAAGGTCCACATCGGAACATTGTACTTCAGTGCGTAATACTGGAAGAACGCAAGATTTGCCAGATAGTTCGGCAGGTTGCCGGATTCCTGATTGTAGTACGGATACACGTCAAAGCAGAAGAAATCCGGCTTGACGGTCTCCCAGTACACATTCATCGCGTAATGCATCGCCTCTGCGGTCATGCCGTCCCCGAAAGCAAGCGAACCGTTGGCATCCGTTGCAGGCGAGCCGTCCGGGTTCTCTTTGCCGAAGGACTTCCACTCCTGCGTGCCGTCTTCCCAGATGCCCTTCCAGACATACGCGGGATTGCCCCAGCCGAGCAGGTTGGCGCCCATGCTCCACTGTACTCCCGGATACTCCTTGCGGAGCAGATCGGCAGTCTTGCCCAGGTTCCCGAACCAGAAGGGATACGGC
>CAKSVQ010000283.1 GCA_934504065.1 uncultured Dysosmobacter sp.
CCATTACAACGATGACCGCTTTATCCATTTTTTGTCCCCAACTCAGAAACACCCCGCAGATTTCCATCCTTGGGGTGTGTACTCAGCGAAAATGAAATTAATCAATATTTCGAAACAAGGGCCTCAACTTGGGATTCCAATTTTTCCGAAGCTGCAGCCAGTTTGGCTTCATGTTCGGCAATCAGCGCTTCGTCACGGATCAAAGCTTTCTCAATGACTTTCAACTGACGTTCCACTTCCTCAGGCGCCGTACCGCCGATCACCTTCTTGGAATAGGCGTTTTTAACCGGATCCAAGGCCTCCTGAATCTGCGCATCCGTTATTGAAAGCTTCTTTCCGAACAACCTTTCACTGATTCGGTTAAGAACTTCTGCATCGATATCCGTCGCCTTCTTCTCGTTTTCCGTCAGATATCCCACTACATGAGCCACAATTTCATGCGCTGCGCGGAATGAAAGCTTTTCGTCGCGAACCAACGTATTCGCCAACTCCGTCACTGTGCAGAAATTAGCTGCCGCCGTCTTGCGAGCCCGATCCTTATGAATCTTGACGTCTCTCATCGAAACATCCATCAGCTTAAGAATCCCCGTGATGTCCTTCAGGCAAGGCCAGAAATTACTGATGAGATCCATTGATTCCATCGTAAAGGCGTAGGGCACTCCCTTATAAGTCATCCACGCCGCATCCGCATATCCCTTCACCCGTGCCGAAAAACTCGCACAACTCTCGAATGTCCACGGATTCTTCTTCTGCGGCATGATGGAAGAACATACGGCCACCTTGTCTGCCACTTCCACGTATCCATAATCCGGCGTAGCCCAAATCCTCATATCGGTCGTCATACGAACCAACGTGTTCGCCAAGATGGAAATGGCCGACATGATCTCAAGCAGATAGTCCCGAGAGCAGACGCAGTCCATAGAGTTTTGAACAACATCATCAAACCCCAACAGCTCCGTTGTATAGAGCCGGTCGATGTTCCACGTTGTAGACCCCATGGAACCGCCCCCCAAGGGATTCAGGTTTGTGGAATCCCAAGCTCTGGCAAGCCGAGCGTAATCTCGCGTCAGAGCCGCAGACACTGCCGACAAATAATGGGCAAAAGTGATGGGTTCGGACGGCTGCAGATGGGTATATCCCGACATCACTGCATCTTCATTTTTCTTTGCCAACTCAATCAACGTCCGACGGAACTTATTAATCAGCTTTTCCAATTCCAACAAAGCCTTGCGTGTCACGATACGATCCACCGTCGCATGCAGATCATTGCGTGAACGTGCCGTATGCTGCTGCCCGCCGATCTCCATTCCTACCTGCTCGATAAGATAATTTTCGAGATTGAAATACATCTCTTCGAGTTCCGGCGTAATTTCAAACGTCGGCTTGGTTCCCATCGCCGCCATTTGCTGAGCGACTTTCAAAATTTTGGCGGCAACCTCTTCTTTGATGATACCTTGCTTGGCAAGCATCAAAACATGGGCTTTGTTGATATCAATATAACTTTGATAAGAACGTTCAACTTCTTCCCCAGTCAATGTCGGCGCCACCATAATGTCCGTTACTTCTTTTGCGGGCGCTTCCTTAAGACGACCTCGTTCGATTTGCTGAGCCATATTCTCATCTCCTCAAAAATGCACCATCACATCGAATCCTTCCGGGAAGGATTCATTCGATGGGCATCTTCACACAATCGCAGACTTCTTCCCCGCGTCATAACCTTTTTTTAGCTAAAACATCATTACCAGTTATGGCAAACGACGTTCCCATCGGAATACGTGAGGATTACCATAAATTTCATTTATCTTGATCCGCTTTTTTTCCTTCTCGGTCGATACTTCGTTTTACTGAGGCAGGGCAGTTCCGTTTCCGCTTCTGCTGATTCAATTTATTCAAGGAGACACCTATGTCTGAAAAGATTCATCGCGGCAAAATCAAGACCCCGCCGGATCCGCTGGTAGTGAAGTATCTGATTCAGCCGGGCATCGACAACGATATCAAGTACCGTTATCAGGCTTTCCTTGACTGCAATAAAGCGCACGTTCTGATGTTGGCGAAGCAAAACAT
>CAKSVQ010000284.1 GCA_934504065.1 uncultured Dysosmobacter sp.
GACGGGCATGAATCTGAGCCACGGCTTCTTTTGCAGCGGCGGAAAGTTCCGTCGGGTACTTCGTTTGTTTCAGTTCAATAAGAACAGCGGTATCCGATGCCTTGTCATAAAAACGAATGTCAAAGTAACCGTCACCGGATTCTCGGTTGGATTCAATCGGTTGAGAACGTGCGCTGCTCAACAAGCCAAGGAGCAGACCATGATAGAACGACTCCGATCCTGTATCTCTGACACTGATATTGCGCATAAGGATGTCAGCGAAGATGCTGTTGGCGGCGGCGCCTTTGCCGAGAATAAATTTTTGCATCAGCTCTCGGCCGGTGTTGACGTAATCCTGCCCTTGATCACTGAAAAACGCTTCGATTTCTCGAGTAAAACAGAGACGGACTTCTTCATTAGGTATTCGAAGCAGGCAGGAACCGTCGCTGCCGATAGGTTCGGCTGCGGTGAGGTAACCGGTGCAGTACAAAAGACTCAGCAGGTGCTGAGGTGAATGCGACGAATTGATTTCAGCAAAAGAGAGATCTTCCGATACAGAGGCCCGTACGGAGTTTCCTTTGAGCAGTTGCTTTAAGAGCACGAGGTGCGATTCATCAGCAAAGTGCAGAAATTCGGTAATGAGGGAATTACTGCTCGTGTGAATCCAATAATTCTTAAAATTGACTTTGTCTGAGGGAATCTCCCGGTTGTCGCGGCAGAAACTCAATAAATCCCACGGACAGTAAATTTCTTTTTCCCCGAATCGGTACCCGTCATAATGGTGACGTACCCGGTCGGAAAATTTCGTAAGTTTGAAATCGGCCAATATTTTATTGGCTTCTTCTGATGTGAAGCCGACAGCGTCCGACAGTTCTAAATCGGATATCGAATGACACGCAAAGTTATTGAAATCCGTAAATACACTTTCTTTGGCAATTCTGAGACATCCCGTGATGATGCCTTTTTGTAAAGCAGGATTGTCCTTCATAGCACCGCCCAGCATCTTTTTGAGAAGAGGTTGCATGGTTTGATAGTAACCATTAACGCGAGCTCGATTAAGCGGGACATCGTACTCGTCCACAAGGACGATGACTCGACGTGAAAACGCCTCATGGAGAATTTGCGTGAGTTGTTTCAGACAGTGAGCGAGCGTAGTGGTTTGGACGAAGGAACTTAGATTCGGGAGGTCAATGAGCTTTTTGAGGTCTGCTCTGCTCGAATTCTGCAGCCTGTCAGTTTGGAGTAAAAATTCAAACGTTTTGGCGGAAGCACTGACAATATTGCTCAAATCGCTGACAGCCACGTCAAAAGTTTGTGCGTCTACTTCTTTCAACGAAAGAAAAACAACCGGCCAGCGCCCCATGTTGGCTTCACAAAAGTCAGCATCTTTTGTAATGGCCAGACCTTTGAACCAGTTGTGTACCCTTTGGAAATCTTCGGAATCGAGGTAATTTAGCTCTAAAAAACACTGCAGAGTTCGCTGAAGCAATGTTTTGCCGAAACGACGGGGACGGGTGATGAGTGAGACCGAGTTCCCGTCGTTGAGAATTTCTTTGATGGTCGCTGTTTTGTCAAAGTAGTAAGCACCCGTTTCGCGAAGGATTGCGAAGGAGCTTTCACCAATCAAAAGCGGTACAAGGGTGGATTCGGACATAGTGCAATTGCGAAGAAAGGTCGGAAAATGTGTGAAGTCTCCCTCGACTAAAGTTGAGGGCTTCCCTCATTGGTAATCGGAGGGGCCGCCTCAGTTCGATGCGGGCGGCACTCAGATTTCAGTCCTCTTTCGCGTATTGTCGCATTAAGCGGAGGGCATTGCCAACCGCAGGAGACTGATGAGTTCCGAGGCATTTTTGACGCTCAATTTCTTCATCGCCGCCGCCCGATGCGTTTCCGCGGTACGCACGGAAATCCCCAGCTGGGCGGCAATCTGACGGTTAAGCGCCCCCGCCGCAATCTTTTCGACGATGGTGCGTTCGCGTTCGGTGAGGGAAGCGAGTTTGCGCCGGGCTTCAAAAGGGTCTTCACGGAGGTCGGCAAAGCCTTCGAGCGACCGGGCGACGGCTTTTGC
>CAKSVQ010000285.1 GCA_934504065.1 uncultured Dysosmobacter sp.
GGTACTGGGTGTTGGAAGAAGAATCTCCTTTGTTAAAATTGTCTCCCGGAAACTGGCTGCCGCTGCTGGATGCTGTGCTGTTACTGCCTCCTGCTGCGTTAAAACCATCGTCTCTGGAAGTAACCGTTATATCACCACCATTAACGGTAATGTCTCCGCTTTCCAGGCCTTCATAGGATTCTTTTACAACGATGGTTCCACCATTGACTACCAATCCTGAATCGGAGTGGATACCATCATCTCCTGAAGAAAGTGTCAGTGTACCGCCGTCAATGCGGATGTACCCGTCGCAGTGAATACTGTCATCGGCTACCGGATCGTTACTGTCTCTCTGAACACGGGATGAACTATAGGTCGCCGTTGTATCCGCTGTAATAGTACCGGCTGTCTCCGGAATATAAATAGTCGTACCTGCTTTGATACCTTTATAACTTCCATCTGCTGTGGAAGCTGCAGCATTTTTCGTTGTTACCTGCAGTGTTGTCGGATTCAGGTATAAAGTGCGGTACACAGAGATGGCATCTCCATTTTCTGAAACAATATTCACCGTTCCGCCGTCAATTTCCATGTTTCCAAGTTCTGCCAGTGTACTGTCTGCTGCCACATCTGTTTCATCCAGTGTGGTCTTCAGACCGTCCTGGTTGGAATGAATGGTAACTGCTGCATTTTTCAGTGATAAACCAGTTTTTCCCGTGATACCGTTGTGGCCGGCTGCAGCATCCGATGGACCGGATACCTGTACGGCTGTATCAATAATCTTCAACTCATCTGTACATTTGATTCCGTTTCCGTTGGTAGATGTAATGTTTAATGTACCTTTACCATTGATGGTCAGCGGTGTTTTCTTACATACGATGCCGGCTGTATACGTTGTGGAAGTGTTGTCATCTGCATCCACACCGGTTGCTCCGGTATCCGTCAGTGTATTTTCACTGCCATCTACCACCGTGATCACAGCCTTTGTCACATTACTTTTAATCGTGATCAAACCAGTGTCTGAATCCGGGGCTGTATTGTTGCTGGATGTCAGCCGTACGCCGTCTAAGATCAGGTGCACAGTTCCTGTCATGGTGTCATCTGAAAACTTCACATCGATCAAACCGTCTGTTGTGGCCCCTTCTTCCGAATGGATCGTATAAGTTCCCGGAGCTGTTATGGTCAGTTTATTTTTCTTGCTGATCTCATAATTCTCCTTCGTCACTTTGGATCCGGTTGCTTCCGATGTCATGGTGATTTCTGTGGTTCCATCGGATGATACATCTGTATCTTCTGCTGTATAAGTTGTTCTGGCCGGTGCCACATAATCCGCTGCCGCATCGTCGCCTACATACTGGCTGCCCCCTGGAGTAACCGTAGGAACTGCCGTAGTTCCCGCTGTTGGTGCAGCCGTCGCCGTAGTAGAATTCTGCCCCGCTGTTGCAGTCGGTGTAGTCGTCGCTTTCGTTTTCTTCACAATGGTGTACTTATACTTTGCTATGGATGATTTTTTCACCTTTTTCAAAGTCTTCTTCGTAACCTTTTTGCTTGCCTTCACTGCGTAGATTTTCAAAGTCTTTGTGGACTTAAAAGTAAAACTTTTCGTTTTCTTTGCCTTGATCTTTTTCTTGACGGAAAGATTTTTTCCCGTGGTGTAATACACCGTATACCCCTTCTTTGCCTTAACCTTTACGGTTACAGACTTGGTATACTTGCCTGCCTTCTTGGAAATAGTATACCCTTTTTTCACAACAGTCGCCGACTTGGCCAATAACACGGTGGTATAACTGCTACAGTAAAAGATCATGCTGCCTGCCAGCACGCCCGCCAAGATTTTCCTGCCTGCCTTTCTTTTTTTACCCATGCAAATTCCTCCTGAATAATAAGTATTGCCCCCTCGCTCCTGCTCGGCGGCAGGTCGTCGGAACCGATTTTAATTATGCGCTTCTCGCATAACAGTTCCTCCTGAATAATATATATTTTTATTATACATCAAAAACCTTAAATAAACTTAAAATCCAAACAGAAATTTTTTCTCATATAATATATGGTACAACTGTTCCATAGAAT
>CAKSVQ010000286.1 GCA_934504065.1 uncultured Dysosmobacter sp.
CGTCGCGCACATTCTCGAAGAGATGGGGCTTGAATCCTGCGGCGCGTGCGGTACCACCGCCTGCCTCGCCATGCTCAACGACGCGGTCAAGAAGGGCGGCGTCATGGCGTCCTCCCACGTCGGCGGACTGTCCGGCGCGTTTATCCCGGTCTCCGAGGACGCGGGCATGATCGCCGCAGTCGAACGCGGCGCGCTCTCCATCGAAAAGCTCGAAGCCATGACCGCCGTCTGCTCGGTCGGTCTGGACATGATCGCCGTTCCCGGAGATACCCCGGAGGAGGTCATTTCGGGCCTCATCGCTGACGAAATCTCCATCGGCGTTGCCAACACCAAGACGACCGCCGTCAGAGTCATCCCCGCCGTCGGCAAGACCGTCGGCGACAGCGTGGAATTCGGCGGGCTGCTCGGCTCCGCTCCCGTCATGAAGCTGAATTCTTACTCCCCGCAGAAGTTCATTTCCCGCGGCGGTCGCATCCCCGCGCCGATCCACAGTCTCAAGAACTGATCGCCCGCGGCGCCGCCGGATCCCAACCTCCGGTCGGTGCCCGCCGGCAGGCGCCGCTTTCCCGGATCCCGCTTAACATCCGTCGCCCCCCTGCACCCCCCGCCCCGCCGTCGGATCCCCGCTTCGCGGGTGCCCCGCCGACAGGCGGGGCGGGGCGGTCGATGTTCCCCCAAGAAACGTACCCCCAACGGGTCGCACCCGTTTGCCCGGCATAAGTCCCAAGATACAAAAAGGAGAATGATCATGGAAGAATCCAGACTCCGTGAACTGAAAAGAACCGCTGCCCGTATCCGCATGGACATCGTGGAAGAGACCCACGCAGCAAAATCCGGTCACCCCGGCGGATCGCTCTCGATCGCGGACGTGATGACCTACCTCTATTTTGAGGAACTGAACATCCGCCCCGAGGACCCCAGGTGGGAGGAGCGCGACCGCTTCGTCCTCTCCAAGGGTCACTGCGCCCCCGCCCTCTATGCCGCGCTCGCAGAACGCGGATACTTCCCGCGGGAGGAGCTGATTACCCTCCGCAAGTACGGCTCCCGCCTCCAGGGTCACCCCGATATGACGCTCACCCCCGGCGTGGATATGTCGTCCGGCTCGCTCGGTCTCGGTATCTCCTCCGCCTGCGGCATGGCGCTCGTCGGCAAGATCGACAAACAGGACTTCCGCGTCTATACCGTCATCGGCGACGGAGAGAGCGAAGAGGGTCAGGTCTATGAAGCCCTCATGTTCGCCGCACATTACAAACTGGATAACCTCACCGTCGTCCTCGACTCCAACGGACTCCAGATCGACGGCCCCGTCGCCGACGTCATCGGTCCCGCTCCCCACGAGGACAAGTTCCGCGCGTTCGGCTTCCACGTCATCACCATCGACGGACATGACTTCGGAGAGATCGAACGGGCTTTCCGGGAAGCAAGAGAAACCAAGGGTCAGCCCACCGCCATCGTCGCAAAAACGACCAAGGGCAAGGGCGTTTCCTTCATGGAAAACAAGGTCAACTGGCACGGCACCGCGCCGAACGACGCGCAGTATGAAGAAGCTATGGCAGAACTGACCCGGACGCTCGAAAGCATTTAAGGAGGGGATACAATGGAACTCGGAGAAAAGATCGCAACAAGAGAAGCCTACGGCTCGTCTCTCGTCGAATTTGCGGAAAAATACGACTTTGTGGTCATGGACGCCGACCTCGCGGAAGCAACCAAGACCGTCAAATTCAAGAAGGCTTACCCCGACCGCTTCTTTGACTGCGGCATCGCGGAGGGCAACATGGTCAGCACCGCCGCAGGCATCGCCGCCGCGGGAAAGACCGTCTTCTGCTCGACCTTTGCCATGTTCGCGGCAGGACGCGCCTTTGAACAGGTCCGCAACTCGGTCGGATACCCCCACCTGAACGTCAAGATCGGCGCAACCCATGCCGGCATCACCGTCGGCGAGGACGGCGCAACCCACCAGTGCCTGGAGGATCTTGCGCTCATGCGGGTCATCCCCGGCATGACGGTCATCAACCCCTCGGATGCAGTGGAGGCT
>CAKSVQ010000287.1 GCA_934504065.1 uncultured Dysosmobacter sp.
TAAAATCGTAGTCGGATATGTGCGTGGTTGCGATTCTTTTGCCGAGGACGGGGATCGCCTTTTCGGGTTTTTCCTTTTTTTCGCCGTCGGTAAGAGTTTTGGATATAAACAGGTATTTTATTCCTATCGAAATTTTTCCGTCATAAGAAAGTCTGACCTTTGCTTTCGGTAGCGAAAGAAGAAAGAGCAGGGCGATAAGGGCGAGAAGAACTATAAAAATCCAAAGGAAAACCAAGCCTATTACGGCAAGCACTTTCACGTTGTTTCCTCCGACGCCTGTTCCGCGGCGTCTTCAATGGTCTGCTGTCTTTCGTCGGGGTCTCCTCTTCTTTTAAGCCCTTCGGGATAGGGGATATCCTCAACCTTATCTATATTGAATATGGTTAAGAACTTTTCCGTTACCGAATAGGACATCGGTCTTCCCGGCAGGTCGAGTTTCCCTCTTTCACGCATGAGTTTCTTTTCGACGAGGTTTTCGACAAGCTCTCCCGACGGAACGCCTCTTATCTGCGAAATATATGTTTTCGTTACCGGCTGATTATAGGCAATTATAGCAAGCACTTCAAGAGCTGCGTTCGAAAGATACGGGCTTTTTCGGCTCTGCATGAAGTTCGAAACGATTTCTCCGAGGCTTTCTTTCGTCGAAATGGTTACGGTGTCGGCTTTACGCTGGAGCGTAAGCCCCGAATCCGCCGCGTCGTATTTTTCGCGTAAAAGGTCGAGAGCGTCGAGAACTTCGCTTTTCTTGCTTTCGGAAAAAACGCAGAGTTTTTCTATTGTAACGGCTTCCGGTGAAGCGAATAAAATGGCTTCGATAACCGGAACGAGGTTGTAGTTTGACAGGTCCATTTACGGCCTCTTTCTGTTGAGAATTATTTCGGAATCCTTGACGTCTTCGTTTGTTACGTCGATTCTTCCCGTGTGCATAAGTTCAAGCACCGCAAGAAATGTTGCGACTATCTCGCTGCGGCTCTTTTCTGCGGAAAAAAGTCCCGTGAATTTTATTTTTCCGCTGCGGAATATCTTTTTTAAGATAAAAACTATGCGGCTCGTTACCGAAATGACTTTCGTTCCGACAAGTTTCTTGAATGCCGAAACGGGAATGGGCTGTTTTCTTTCGTTTCGCTCGATTGCCGCAACATAAGCCGCCTGCAAGTCCGAAACTTCGGGCAGCAGGTCTTTATCGAACGCTGCGGGCAGCCCTACGGGAGACGTTTCTCTGAAAAACAGCTTATTTCCGATATATCTGTTTTTTAAGAAAGCCGCCGTCTGCTTATACTTGACATACTGTTGAAGCATTTCTTCAAGCATTGCTTTCGGGTCTTCTTCGTCTTCTTCACGCGGCAGCAGCGAACAGGATTTTATATACATCAGCCTTGACGCCATTTCGATAAAGTTCGCGGTAAGCTCCATATTCTGTGCCTGAGCCTCCCTGATATACTCCATATACTGGTCGGTCAGCAGATGTATTTCAATGTCATAAATATCTATTTTGTTTTTTTCGATAAGGGAAAGAAGTAAGTCGAGAGGCCCCTCGAAAACTTCAAGTTTGAACTGTATTGCCATGCCGTACCTCAAAGAAACAGCCGCATAAGGGGCATTCCGGCAAGGCTGAAAAGATACCATATTCCGCTGTCGATAACCGAAAGGAAATCAAAAAATCTCAAAATAACAAGAAGGGCAATGAGAATAATCTGGGAATATCTTTCGAGTTCGTAATATTTAAGTCTTGCCGACGGCGGAAGAATTTCCGCAAGAACGCGGGAACCGTCGAGCGGCGGAATGGGGATAAGATTGAAAACAGCAAGACCGATGTTATATGACGCGAAAATTAAGAAGAAATAAGCTATTGTCGCAACAACCTGCATTTGCGTCGAAATCGCAACACCGTAAAGCATATAGTAGATAAGAGTGCTTAAAAACGCAAAAAGCAAATTCGACAAAGGTCCCGCAAGGGCGGTGACTATCGTTCCCGCTTTTCTGTTTCTGAAATTTGCGGGGTAAATC
>CAKSVQ010000288.1 GCA_934504065.1 uncultured Dysosmobacter sp.
GTTCACAGCTTTTTGCGCTTGCAGCTTGTCGTTGTCCCGGGGCTGTGTGCACTGGGCTTCGGCGTGCTGACAGGCGTGGGGCTCTCCATCCACGCCATCCGCGCCGCGCTGCGGAAATACCGCAGCCAGTCCGTGTGGCTGATCCTCGGGTTGATGTTGGGCTCGCTTTGCGCCATTGCAAACGGCCCCGCCAGCCTGAGCACGCCCCAGCCCCCACTGAGTGCCGCCACCTTCCAGCCCCTCGCCTTTGTGCTGGGCGCGGTCATCCTGCTGGCGCTGGAAGCATTAAAACGGGCAACACAACAAAAAGCGCAGGCCCCCTGCGCCCTGCAAAAAGGAGAGACCTTATCATGAATCTGGATTGGAGCATTTTACACGGGATACAAGCCCTCAACTGCCCGTTTCTAGATTTTCTGATGCCAAAGATCACCGCCCTTGGCAACGGCGGCGCAATTTGGCTGGCGGCGGCTGGCGGACTGCTGTGCACCAGAAAATACCGAAAGCAGGGTCTGATCCTGTTGGGTGGACTGGCCGCAGGCGTGCTGATTGGAAACGGCCTTTTGAAGCATCTTGTCGCCCGGCCCCGCCCCTGCTGGCTGGACCCCAGTGTGCACCTGCTGATCTCCGTCCCCACGGACTACTCCTTCCCCTCTGGGCACACGCTCTCCTCCGTCATCGGCGCATCCATTTTGACGAGGACCGACCGCCGATTGGGCTATATCGCCATTCCGCTGGCTGCGCTTATCGCCTTTTCCCGGCTTTACCTCTATGTCCACTTCCCCAGCGACATTCTGGGCGCCGCCCTGCTGGGACTTTTGATCGGCGCGCTTGCGTGGCGCACCCCGTCCCTTCTTAAAAAGCGGACCCTGTCTGCCAAAGCCTGACTCCATAAGCCAAAAGCGGCCCCCGTCTAACGAATCCGGTAGACAGGGGCCGCTTATTCTTGTGCACAATCAGCCGTTTACAGATCGGCGGGTGTATTTTTCCAGTGTCGCGTACAGCAGCGGCGGGTCGATGGGTTTGGCCAGATGGGCATTCATCCCCGCCTCCAGCGCCGCCTGCACGTCCTCGGCAAAGGCGTTGGCCGTGATGGCAATGATGGGGATGGTGTGTCCGTCCGGGCGGCCGTGCAGCTGCCGGATAGCCCGCGATGCCTCATAGCCGTTCATCTTCGGCATCATAATGTCCATCAGGATCGCGTCGAACGTTCCAGCGGGGTGCTCCTGAAACTTCTCTACCGCGTCTTCGCCGTCGACAGCGCGGGTTACCTGTATTTCATGCTCTTCCAGCAGCATTTCCGCGATCTCCGCGTTCAGGTCGTTGTCCTCCGCCATCAAAACGCGGATGCCGTGCAGGTTCTCTTCCACCGTCTGCGGTTCTTCCTCGGCGCTTTCCTGCTGCCGCGCCAGCTCCAGCGGGATCTCCACGGTGAAGGTCGAGCCAACGCCCTTCTCACTCTCCACCGTGATCGTGCCGCCCATGATGTCCACATACTGTCTGGTGACAGCCATGCCAAGGCCCGTGCCCTGATACTGCGTCCGGGCTCCGGCGTCCTCCTGCGAAAATTCGTCGAAGATTTTCTTCTGGAACTCCTCGCTCATGCCAACGCCCGTGTCGCTCACCCGGTAGCACACCGTGATATGCTTGGCATCCTTCCCCGCACGGTAATCCGTTTCAAACGTGATCTTTCCGCCGTCTCCGGTGAATTTCACGGCGTTGCTAATGATGTTGATGAGAATTTCCCGGATACGCACCTCATCCGCCAGTACATAGGGCGTTTTGATCTCCGTCCGGTGCACCTGAAGCTCCAGATCGCAATCGATCAAAAAGCCCTTCGCGATGCCCAACACCGAATCCGTCACAGCGGTAATATCCGTAAGGACAGGCTCATATTTGATGTTGCCGCTTTCAATGCGGCTGATGTCCAGCACATCGTTAATCAGGGAAAGCAGGTATTCGGAGCTTTGCTGAATCTTTTCCAGACAGTTCAATAT
>CAKSVQ010000289.1 GCA_934504065.1 uncultured Dysosmobacter sp.
CAGACACCCAGTGCCGCGTTCGTCAGCTGCAGATCATATTTGTATACATAATCCCGATAGACCTGCTCCTGCTCCAGATAATCCGAAATCTGTGTCTGCGTCTGTGTATCCGCCAGCGTCCGCTGCACCTGATACCATTCCGGCACACTTCCTGGCAGATATGTAACCACAATTTCTGTGCCATCTGCCTCTGCACCGGCATCTCCTGCCTTCATGGCATCCAGACTGTCGGTATCTGCAAGTGCATAAGGAAGGTACTGCCATTTCCTGCAGGCGGTCAGATTTCTGATGGTCATCTCTTTAGCATCTGTCTCGCCTGTAAGAGCGGACGCTTTCGCGATCTCTTCCTGCCCGTAAAATCCTGCTTTGTGCAGCCAGTAGAAATCATCTGCCGCTTCCTCAAGAGCCTCTCCGTCCTGCATATCCCAGGAGACTCCGGTATAGATCTCTGCCGTCCGTCCTCTCAGGTATAGCTTTTCCGGCTGTTCCATGGTAATTTCCAGCGCTGTCTCTCCACTTTTCACAAAAGGTCCCAGATCCCGAAGATCTCCTTCCGGCATAGCATTTGCCGGATCATCATAACGCCATTCATGCACCGCACGCCTGATCTTGTACCAGGTATCTTCCGGCGAACTTTTTTCCCGCAGAACGGTAATCCCCCCGGCCGCCAGCACACACAGAAACAGAATCCCTGCGGTCACCGGGATCCTTCTGATCCCCTCTGTCTTCCGGAGACACAAAAGAACCAGACCGGCTGCCACCAGACAGATACCCCAGCTGATTTCAAAAAATCCACTGCCGCAGCCCACAGCCAGCAGGAGCCCCGGAACAGTTAACGCATAACCTTTTCCTGTCAGTGCCATCACAATAAATATGCAGAAGAAAAGATACACCCATGCGGCTGCATATGCTTCACCGGTTCCGGCGGATGCCCCGTAGTCCAGATAGATCGTCCCTGTCTTTTCTGTCAGGAAATGCAGCACCTCATTGGCAAGCAGCAGCATTCCATTTCTCAGATAACTCCAGGAAAAGATGCCTGCCACTGCCAGCACACCTGTCATCGTCATAAACAGATATTCTCTGAAGCGGCTGAATAAAACGACTCCTCCGATCAGGCTCAATCCAATTCCCACCAGTGCATATACCGTCCACGACACCGTGATCCCGGAAAATGCCGGAATGAAAAGCTTTGCCAGTCCCGATACCAGCAGCATGCAGGCAATGATGCCTTCTGTCTGTATTTGATTGCTTTTCTCCTGACGATCCAGTGCATGGATCTGTAACTTTGCCACTGTCTGCATCCTATTCTACCGTCCTCTATGTCTCTTATAATTCTATCGTCTGAAGATCCTGCATATAGTCTTCTGCTGTAAAGCAGCAGACCCGATATTCTGTCTGTGGTTCCTTCTCATCACATAAAAGCAGTGTCATATCGCCCGCTGGAAATTCTTCCAGTCCCTGTGGGATACTTCGTGCAATATACAGCACTTTTCCATAACCATTTCCACCGCTCATCCTGCTGTACAGACTCGCTCCCGACTCCGCACGGCTGTCAGCTCCATATTTGACCATCTGCGGAATTGACTGGATCAGCTGTTCCTCGGTGTCAATATTTTCCACAGCACACCCGTCACCGTCGGTCCATCCAAGACTGAAAGTGATTCCCTGGCGCAACACCGCCTGACACAACGAGGCTGTCGTCTCCGCCATGGCATCCATCTCCTCCGGTGTGGATGTCCCTGTATTCTTATCCCAGAATACCAGCAGTGACTCTGCCAGCGGAAGACTGGGATCCCGGACGATCAGCTGTCCTCTCTTGCCGGACAGCTTCCAGTGGATCTGTTTGAGACTGTCCCCCGGAACATACTCCCGCAGCGCAAATACTTCTGAATAGTCCTGTCCTTTTCTGTATGGTGACCAGCTCTGCGCATCGTCCGTCTCAATGCTGGACAGAGTGACTTCTGTCTGCATCTCAAACATATCCGGA
>CAKSVQ010000290.1 GCA_934504065.1 uncultured Dysosmobacter sp.
GACCAAAGGACAGTATGCGTACCGGATCGAGCTTGCGTCGGACCGGGTGTCGTATTCCGCAGACGGTCTGACCTTTACCGGAGAATACGTGTGGGAGGGCAGCACCCTGCGCATCGGATTTATCGGGGAGGACGGTCAGATCTACGAATCCTTCTGGGACAGAGAAGGAAAATACCTGTCCGGGACATTCCCATGGGAGGCGGCTCCATGAATGACATCGTGATTCTGTCTCCCGATGAACTGTTTGGCAGGATGCTTGCGGACGAATGTACCTTCTGCGGCTTCCCTGCCTGCGTGTTTCCCGTCGCCGACGAGCACGTCAGTGCCGCGCGCGCCGTACTGATCGACCTGGACCGGATCCGTCCGGTACCGTCCCCCGCCGCGCAGACCATCGGTTTTTCCGTCGATCCCGACGTACTCCCGGAGGAAGTTAAATCCGGTTGCTGTTTGATCTTCCATCGTCCCTTCCCGGTCAAACGACTGCGGGAGGAGCTTTACCGTCTGTTCCCGGAGAGCCGGGTCTCGCTTCCCGAGGGAAATGTGATTTCTCACCGGATCGCTCATCCGGCGCTGACACTGGATCCTCTGCATATGCGCGCGGTGATGGGCGAGTATTCGGTATCGCTCAGCTATCGGGAATTCGCACTTCTCGGCAGGCTTCTTGCGGCAAACGGCGAGGTCGTTCCCAAAGGGGAGCTGGACGCTCTGCTCGGCAGTCACGAGAGCAACATGACCGAAACCTATATCTGTCGCCTGCGTCGCAAGACCGAAAAGGTTCTCGGGATGCGGCTGATCGAATCCGTCCGCGGAGTCGGCTACCGGTACCGGGCAAAGTAACGGCAAATACAATTTTGAAATACAGAAAATCCCCCGACAGAATGTTACTTCTGCCGGGGGATTCTTTCGGTTGTCTTCAAAATCCGCTTGCGCCTGCCGGGCAGCCTTCGTATCCGGCGGCTGCTTCTGCAAGCTGTTCTGCCCGTCGGAAAATCAATCCCCGGATACGCCCAGTACGTCCTCCAGAATTCCGGCAATGCGCTCCGACACGTGTCCGTCTCCGTACACGTCGGTACGTACCGCCATACGTGCCCGCGCGGATGCGTCGGAAAGAAGCTGTTCCGCCACGGCGCCGATGACAGCCCCGTCGGTTCCGCAAAGCCGGAGCACCCCGCACCCGATGCCCTCGGGGCGCTCGGTCGATTCCCTTGCAATCAGCGTGGGAATACCGAGGAACGCCGCTTCCTCCTGAATCCCGCCGCTGTCGGTCACACAGAAGTACGCATGGGACAGAAGCGCGTGATATTCCTCCACCGGGAGCGGCTGTGCGATCCCGGCAAAGGGGCAGGAATCCAATGCCGCCGCAACTGCCCTGCCCATCTCCGGGTTGGGGTGCGCCTCGCACAGAAGATAGGTGTCCTCCCGGTATTTCCCGACCGCGTCGCGGAGCGCGCCGAGCATGACGGTAATGTGTTCCGCGTTTTCCCGCCGGTGGAATGAAGCAAGCACCAGCCGTTTGCCCGCAAGCCGCTCGGTCAGGGGGCTGTCATACCCCCGCCCGGCGGTCAGAACGAGCGCGTCGGTCACCGTGTTTCCGACCGTATAGATCTTTGACGCGTCCACGCCCTCGGTCCGGAGGTGCAGGGCGGCGCTTGCCGTCGGTGCAAAATGATACGTTGAGAGAAGCCCGACTGCCCGCCTGTGCCATTCCTCGGGAAACGGCGACAGCATATCATAGGTGCGAAGCCCCGCCTCCACATGCGCCACGGGAATCTTCCTGTAAAACGCGCAGAGCGCCGCCGCAAATGCGGTCGTGGTGTCTCCCTGAACGATGACAAGATCAGGTTCTTCCACGCCGAGGATTCGCCCCATTTCCGTTAAAATTACCCCTGCCGTCGCGTCCGGCGTACTGCCGATGCGCATCGAACTGAAGCTCCGGTCGGGTCGCACGCCGAACGTCCGGAGCACATCGGCACACATCCGCCC
>CAKSVQ010000291.1 GCA_934504065.1 uncultured Dysosmobacter sp.
GCGCGGCGGCCGTGCGGCCACTGGCAACATCATCCCCTCCTCCACCGGTGCTGCCAAGGCCGTGGGCAAGGTCATCCCCGAACTCAACGGCAAGCTGACCGGCATGTCCATGCGCGTTCCCACGCTGGATGTGTCCGTGGTGGACCTGACTGCCAAGCTGGCTAAACCCGCCTCTTATGAGGATATCTGCAAGGCCATGAAGGAAGCCTCCGAGGGTGAGCTGAAGGGCGTTCTGGGTTACACCGACGAGCCCGTTGTCTCCTCTGACTTCCTGGGCGATACCCGTACCTCCATTTTCGATGCCGACGCTGGTATTGCTCTGACCGACACCTTTGTCAAGGTCGTTTCCTGGTACGACAACGAGTGCGGCTACTCCAACAAGATGGTCGACCTCATCGCCTACATGTGCTCTGTGGACAACAAGTAATCTGTTTTACAGAATATCTGCTTGATTTTTCGTATCCGTCCGGATCATTGATTCGGACGGATATTTTTTACTTGCAGTCGGTCTTTTGCTTTGATACAATTACGCTGTAATTGATTACAGCGTAATTGTATCATTTTTGGGGAGGACACCTCAGATGGCTTTGAAGGACCATACTCTGGATGATCGGATCACCGCCGCCGCGCAGGAGGAATTTCTGACCAGGGGATATTCCGGTGCGTCGCTCCGAAAAATCGCGGAAAAAGCGGGCGTCACCGTCGGCGCGATCCAGACGCGGTACAAATCCAAGGACGCCCTGTTTGCAAGCCTTGTGCAGCCCCTTTTGGACGATGTGGAAGCCGTCTTCCAAAGCGTCCGGGCCGATTATTATTCCGGTGCGGAGGTCCCACTGCTGCCGCAGCTGGAAGTCTCCATGCGGCGGGAATCCGCGGCGATCCTCCGCCTGATCTTCGGCCACTACACACAGGCGGTCTTACTGTTTTGCCGCAGTTCCGGCAGCAGTCTGGAGGGATACTTTGACAGCGTGGTGCGCCGTAAGATCGAGGAGAGCATCCGGTTTTTCCACCACGCAGACTGTCAAATCGATGAGACGGTGATGCGCCTTCTCCTCTCCGCGCAGTTGGACAGCTATCGCCGGATCGTCAGCGAATGTGCCGACGGGGAGACCGCCGAACGCTGCATGAACGCACTGATGGACTATCACCTCGGCGGATGGACCGCCTATTTCCGCTCCATGGAGCAGGCACAGGAGGGCACGGCACATGAAGTATAACGGATTCTTTTTCTGGGTCTGCCGCCACCCCATGCGACAGGTGCTGACAGAGCAGTACGGCAAGGCCCGCGCCGCGGAAATTCTGCGCAAAAGCAAGGCCGCATACCGCCAGCTGGTGGAACAGGCGGACGACATCGGCGCGGACAACCCCATGGCCTTCAATGAATTATTTGCGCTGGTGTTTGTGGCCCCTTATCTCGCCAGCGGCAAAGAAATTCCACCGGAGACCGTGCAGGAAATGATGCGCCGCACCCTGTACCATATCCGTTGGTATTTCAGCCGAACAGACCTGAATACCGCAAAAGGCAAGGCCGAAAACCAGAAAAGCGTGCTTAAATATGCAAAATGGTACACACCGGAGCGGGAAAAACAGTATCCTACCTCTTTCAAAGTGGATTTTGTGGGCAAGCCCTCTGCGGACGCCTGCTATTACCGCATCACCCGCTGCCCCATCTGCATCTACGCCGACCGACTGGGCGTGCGGGAATTGATGCCGCTGTTTTGCGAGTTGGATCACGTGATGGTCGCGCTTCAGCACGGCGTTCTCCACCGCCAGCAAACCCTCGCCGCAGGCGGCTCATACTGCGATTACCATATCACAGGAGACCAGGAATAATAGAAATCGCCGAACAAGTGGTGGAGCCGCTTGTTCGGCGAAAGATTTGCTGCGCTTCGCGCCTCGGCTCGTCGCTTCGCAGCGAAAGGGCTTCGCCCTTGGACAATCTTTTTCCGCGCCTGCGCAAAACTTTACCCCCCATTCACTCC
>CAKSVQ010000292.1 GCA_934504065.1 uncultured Dysosmobacter sp.
TGATATTGCGGAAAAGGCGGGGGTCGCCAAATCCACCGTATCCAACGCGCTGAAGGGCACGAAGTTCGTCAGCGAGCCGCTCAAGGAACGTATCCTCAAGGTCTGCGACGAGATGAATTACAGCCCCAATTTCTATGCCTCGGGGCTTTCCGGGCACCGTACCAATATCATCGGACTGTTTCTGGAGGAAACCAAGGACGGCACCTATTACGCGTACTATACGGAGCTGATCGAGGCGTGTCTGCGGTATGTTTCCAAGCACGGTTACAACCTGCTGATTTATTATAATCTGGAGTCCGGCAGGCGGCAGAATGCCCTGCAGAAGGGCAAGTCCCCGATCGACGGGGCGATCATCAGTGCGCCGCTGATCCAGGATCACCGGATTTTACAGATCGAGAACAATTCCACCCCCTGCGTGAGCATCGGCAAGCCGAGCGATTCCGGGAACCTGTCCTATGTGGATATTGACAACGCAAAGCTGATCCATGATGCCGTAAACATCCTTGCGGTCAACGGCTATGATAAAATTTACCTTGTCAACAGTGACGAGCATCTGTCGATCTCCCGCGAGAGAAGCGCCGCATTTCTGGACGCGAAGCGGGAGCGCGGGCTTTCCGCGACGGACGCGGATATTACCTATGCGAGCGGAAGCGTTGCCGTAGAGGGACGGCAGTTTGCCGAGGGCGTGATCCGCAAGAATGTCGCCTTCATTACGGCAAATACGCGGCTCGCCGAAGGCGTATACGCGGCGGCGGAGGCGGCGGGGCTCGGGGTCGGACGCGAGGTCGGCGTGTTTGCGCTCGGCGGCGAGAAAAACGACCGGCTGACACCGAATCTTGCCTATGCGAGCCAGGACTACGCGCGGCTTGCCAAGATGGCTGCAAAATGCCTGATCCGGCAGCTTGACGGTGCCTCCGGGGACGGACAGGCGGCCGGAGAGAGCGGCAAGGAGGGCGGGGCGGAGCTGATCGCCAGCAAGATCCATTTCGACGCATCGGTCAACCGCGGCTGACGGGGAGCGTCGGGCGGCACACTGTTTTCCCATAACGGATGTTACGCGGAAGCAAAGCCGCCGGGGCAAACCGGAGGGTGTGCCCGAAAATATCGTTCAAAAGTGGCGGAAACTCTCAAATGAGCTTCCGCCGCTTTCTGTATACTTCCCGCTTCCCGGCAGAACGCGGGCGCGCTTGTTTCCCGATGGGGATCCGTCCGCGGCGCAGGGCTGAAAACGCCCAAGTGGGGGCGGAACCCGCCCGGCAACGGAGCAAAAACCCGGCACGCCCGGCGTGGGAGACAACGAACGCCCAAGCGGGGGCGGAACCCGCCCGGCAATGGAGCAACAAGCCGGCACGCCGGCGCGGGGGCTCCCCGGTGCAAGGCGAGAAAACGCGATACACTTGACGGAGGACGCAGGAATGACCGTTGACAGACACGGGAACACGGCATGACGACGAAACGGCGTGGAAAAATCACCGACGCGAAACACAAAAACGTACCCGGTGCGGGCATTTTCACGAAAAACCCAAAGCGGTGAGCAACACGAAAAATCCGATCTTTATTTATATATAATTCATATTTCGCGCCTTCTTGTACACCAAAATGTGGATTTTTTCGGCTTTCAAAACGACAAGGGCAACAAAAGCACGACATACATTTTGTTAAAATTGACAAAAATAAAGGGCTTGACAAACGCCTTATTCGTGCGTTATAATAAATTGAGCTCTAAAAAACCGTTTTTTTGCAGTTTTCCCGCGACAGTACAAGCTCCGACCGCAAATTATCCCAACTCCGTCTGCATTGTGTTTCCCCT
This sequence comes from uncultured Dysosmobacter sp., assembly GCA_934504065.1. GTDB lineage: Bacteria > Bacillota > Clostridia > Oscillospirales > Oscillospiraceae > Oscillibacter. Next base: position 1,811 of record CAKSVQ010000292.1, read on the forward strand.
TGTTTCAGGGTTGACCGACTTCCCGGTAGACGGGGTCATTTTTTGACCGTTCAGAAAAACGGTTTTCCGAAACAGCCATATGTTTTCCGTCGGCGGTGAGCCTGAGCCGCGGCGGAGGGCGGAGGGTCTGCCGGAAACCGATTCCGGACGTCGGAAAATGTGTATCC
>CAKSVQ010000293.1 GCA_934504065.1 uncultured Dysosmobacter sp.
TTGCCGCCGCCCTTGCCGCCGCAGATGGGAGCAATGGCCTTGATGATATCGCCGGCCTTGACGCCCTTGGCCACGGCCTCCTTGCCGCACACCGCCAGCAGCGTCACCTTGCCCGCGTTGACAGAGGCCAGAACACCCACCACACCGGGCTCCTTGTCCCGGAGGAAGTCGCCCTGCTTGCGCATGGCGGCGGCATCCATACCGTCTCGCTGGGCCGTGATGACCTTCAGACCGCTCACGTCCTTGGCGGCCATCAGGAAGCTCCGGGCTTCGCCCAGAGAGGCTTGCTCCTTGAACCGCTCCACCTCATGGCGCAGGTCCTTCATTTCATTTATCTGCTGCTCCAGACGGCTCTCCAGATCGGCGGGAGTGGTCTTGAACATCTGGGCGATGTGGAAGAGCACCTGCTGGTTGCGGCTCACCGTCTCCAGCGTCAGGCGGCCCACCGTGGCCTCGATCCGGCGGACACCGGAGGCAACGGATGCCTCGCTCTTAATACGGAAGGAGCCCACCTTGGCGGTGTTGTCCACATGGGTGCCGCCGCAGAACTCCATGGAGAAGTCGCTCATTTCCACCACGCGGACGGTGTCACCGTACTTTTCGCCAAACATGGCCACCGCGCCCTTTTTCTTGGCCTCTTCAATGGGCAGGACCTCGGTGACAACGGGATAACCTTCCAGAACGGCATCGTTGACCAGACGGTCGATCTCAATGAGCTGCTCGGGGGTGATGGCCTCAAAGTGGGTGAAGTCGAAGCGCAGGCGGTCGGGCTCCACCAGAGAGCCTGCCTGATGGACATGGTCGCCCAGCACCTTTTTCAGCGCGGCATCCAGCAGGTGGGTGGCGCTGTGGGCGCGGCGAATGGCCTTGCGGCGCTCCACGTCGATGGCGGCGGTGACCGTTTGCCCCAGCTTGAACTCGCCGGAGATCACCTTGCCGTAATGCATGAACTTGCCGCCCTTGTTCTTTTGCACATTGTTGACCTCGAATTTGGCACTGCCGCAGAGGATCACGCCGTGGTCGGCCACCTGACCGCCCATTTCCGCGTAGAAGGGGGTCTTGTCCAGCACCACGATGCCCTCCACGCCAGTCATCAGCTCTTCGGCCTGCTCGTTTTCCACCACCAGCGCCACAATTTTGGCATCGTCAATGGAGTCGTGGTCATAGCCCACAAATTCGCTGGCGGGAATGTCCTTGCCAAACTCCACGCCGGCCCAGCCCAGGTCACCCAGCGCTTTCCGGGCCTCGCGGGCGCGGGTCTTCTGCTCCTGCATCTCCTGATCGAAGGCGGCGCGGTCCAGTGTCATGCCAGCGTCCTCCACCATTTCAATGGTCAGGTCGATGGGGAAGCCATAGGTATCGTACAGCTTGAAAGCGTCTGCGCCGGAGAAGGTGGTCTCTCCCTTGGACTTGTAGTCGGCAAGCAGCTGGTCAAAGATCTTCATGCCGCCGTCAATGGTCTTGGCGAAGTTTTCTTCCTCCACCCGGATGACCTTGGTGATATAGGCCTGCCGCTCCCGCAGCTCGGGATAATGGCCCTCATTTTCGTGGACCACCGTGTCCACCACCTCATAGAGGAAGGGATTGTTGACGCCAAGGAGCTTTCCGTGGCGGGCGGCCCGGCGCAGCAGACGGCGCAGCACGTAGCCCCGGCCTTCGTTAGAGGGCAGCACGCCGTCGCAGATCATGAAGCTGGCGGAGCGGATATGGTCGGTGATGACCCGGAGGGATACGTCCTTCTCATGGCTCTGGCCATAGCTGGCCCCGGTGATCTCCGTGACCTTGTTGGTGATGTTCATCACTGTGTCCACGTCGAAGAGGGAGTCTACATTCTGGCACACCACAGCCAGACGCTCAAGGCCCATGCCGGTGTCGATGTTCTTCTGCTTGAGCTCGGTATAGTGGTCGTGGCCGTCGTTATCGAACTGGGAGAAGACCACGTTCCAGACCTCCATATA
>CAKSVQ010000294.1 GCA_934504065.1 uncultured Dysosmobacter sp.
CGGGTAAAATGGTCGCCGCTCTCCGCCGTCTCGGCTTTGAGAAGGTATACGACACCGATTTCGGCGCCGATCTGACCATTATGGAGGAAGCGACCGAGCTGCTGAACCGGATCGGCAACGGCGGAGTGCTTCCGATGATTACCTCCTGTTCTCCCGGTTGGGTCAACTACGCCGAGTACTACTACGGCGATTGCCTGGACCACCTGTCCACCTGCAAGTCTCCCCACGAGATGGAGGGTGCGATCATCAAGACCTACTATGCGGAAAAGCATCACCTGAATCCCGAAGACATCTTCGTGGTTTCTATCATGCCCTGCACCGCGAAGAAGTACGAGAAGGAACGCGACCAGCTCAAGACCTACGGAATGCCCGATGTGGACGCAGTGCTCACCACGCGCGAGCTCGGAGACCTCATCAAGCGTTCGGGTATCAACTTCCCGAAGCTCCCCGACGAGGAATTCGACAGTGATCTCATCGGCTCCTACACCGGCGCAGGCGTCATTTTCGGCGTAACCGGCGGTGTCATGGAGGCGGCGCTCCGCACCGCTTACTATGTACTGGAGGGTAAGGAATACGGACCCGTTGAATTCAAGGAAGTACGCGGCTTTGAGGGGCTGAAGGAAGCGACCTTCACGCTCGGCGGCAAGGAACTGAAGGTTGCCGTGGCACACGGTATGAAGAACGCGAAGCCCGTGCTCGACGACATCCGTGCCGGTAAGTCTCCCTACACCTTCATTGAGATCATGTGCTGCCCCGGCGGCTGTATCAACGGCGGCGGTCAGCCCTATGTCCGTCCCTCGCTCCTTCCGAACGAAGACGTTGACATTCTCGATACTTACAAGGAAAAGCGCGCGGCAGCGCTCTACTCCGAGGATGAGAGACAGACGCTCCGCCAGTCGCACAAGAACCCGCAGGTGCAGGAGCTTTACCGCGACTACCTCGGCGAGCCAAACTCGCACAAGGCGCATGAACTGCTCCATACCACCTACAAAGCAAAAGTCAGATTCAAGTAATCCGGCTGTGAAATCGGTGTGATCCGATTCCCGGGTCGGTGTGATCCGATTGCCAAATCAGTATAACGAAAAAATCCCCCGTTGCTCATCCGAGCGGCGGGGGATTTTTGTGCTTTTGCCTCTCACAACCATTGATCCAGCTGTGCTTCCACCTCGGGGATCTTTTTCACCTTCGGGGAACGGATGATGTTCTCATGCATGATGACCATGTCCGGATTACGGAGTGCCTGCAAATCTTCCAGCGGATTCTTTTCGACGACAATCATTTCCGCCAGTTTTCCCTGTTCAATAGAACCCGTTTTGTCCCCGATTCCGGCAAGCGTTGCGTTGAGCAGGGTCGCGGAATAAAGGGCAAAGGAGTTGGTCACTCCGCAGTACTTGACAAAATAGCAAAGCTCCCGCCACATATCATACTGCGTCACATAGGGGCAGGCGGTGTCGGTACCGAGACCGACGGGAATTCCCTCCTTCAGGCATTCCTTTGCAAGCGAAATGATCCCGTCAAAAACGATCTTGCCGTTTTCTTTCTGCTCATAGGTTGCGTGCGAGACCTCCCGGTCAAACAGCGCAAACGGGAGTGCCGGCGAAAGGGTGGATACCTGAAACGCCTTCCGCTCCCGGAACAGTTTCATGATCTCTTCGGTCGGCTTTGCGCCGTGTTCGATCGAATCGACGCCGTTTTCCAGCGCGACCTTCACCCCTTCGGGGCTTTCCACGTGCGCAGCCACCTGAAAGCCGAGTGCGTGCGCCCGGTCGCAGGCTGCCTTCACGATTTCGGGCGACATTCTGAGAACGCCCGGCTCGCCGACCCGCTCCGCGTCAAGCACGCCGCCGGTGATCATCAGCTTGATGATGTCCGGTTTTTCTCTTGCGATCCGATCCACGTACCCTGCCGCTTCTTCCGGCGAGGACGCCACATAGGCAAGCGACC
>CAKSVQ010000295.1 GCA_934504065.1 uncultured Dysosmobacter sp.
ACCAAATGTTACGTCGGTAAGTGCCGTGCAGTTGTAGAACAATTGAATACCGAGGTTTGTTGCGCTTTCGGGAAGTACGATGTTCGTAAGAGCCTTACATCCCTTGAACGCGTTTGCACCGATGGTTACAAGCCCTTCGCTGAGGTTGACTTCCGTTAGAGCGGCACAACCGTTAAATGCGTCGCTACCGATACTTGTTACGCTTGACGGAACGGTAACCGACGTCAAAGCCGAGCAGTTGTAGAATGCTTTTGCGCCGATTGTCTTGACGCCTTCGGGAATGACGATACTCGTCAAAGCCTTGCATCCGCTGAACGCTTCGCTTGCGATGTACTTAGTTGCGGCGTTGATTGTGTAACTTTCCGCGGTGTTGTCCACCGGCTTAAGCAATACCATGTACAGGTTGTCGCTGTTGCCGAGGTAGTACAAATTGTTGCTTTCGGTAAGTACAAGGTCGTCGCAGTTTCTAAATGCGAAGTCGCCGATTTCCTCAAGGGTGTTAGGCAACGTAATGTTGCTGATCGGGCAATCGTAGAATGCGTAGTCGCCGATGTACTTGATTGCGGTAAATCCGCTTACGCTTGCAAGAGCCTCGCAACCATAGAATGCGTAGTCACCGATACCGGTAACGTTTGCATTGCCTACAACCGATGTAATGTCGGTGTTTTTGTAGAATGCGTAGTTGCAAATCTTGTAGCTTGCGCCGTAGTAGTTGGCAGGCAAGGTCAATTGCGTGTCTTTACCGAGGTAACCTACAAGGTAGTTGTCTACGCCGTCGCTGTAGAATGTGTAGTCGCCTACTTTGTCCACACCGCTTTCTTCCGACGAAGTAACGTTAAGTGCGTTTAGAGCAACTCCGCCGTACTCCGTGCTACCTGCCGTGATGGGCAACGTGCCGAGGTTGATTACTTCCACAATCTTGTTGGATCTTGCAAAAGGCGTTGAACCGAAGTTGGTAAGATTTGCGGAAACCGTAACGCTGACAAGGTTGTAGCAATCTTGGAAGCAGTTGTTGCCGAGCGTCGTAAGACCTTCGGGGATTACTGCAGTGACAAGCTTACTGTACTCGAATACATATCTACCGATCGTCTTCACGTCTTGGAATGCGTCCAAGCTTGTGAATGCGGTTTGCGAGAATGACGAGTCGCCCAAGCCTACGATTTTTCCGTCGCCTTCGATAGCAATCTCGGAAAGAGAAGTACATCCCTTAAATGCTTCGGAAGCAATGGTAATTTCGTCGTCCGTTACAATAGTAACCTTTTGGAGGTTTGCCGCGTATCTGCACAACTTATTGACCGTGGTAGAAATTTTCACCTCAGTGATAGCCGTATTTTGGAACGGGTTTTCCGTATAGGATCCGAAACTTGTAACCTTGTCGAGGTTGATGCTCTTGAGATTTGTACAAGCGGCAAACGTGTAGTAGCCGTCGATTGTAGTTACGGACTCGGGAAGGGTTACCGTTTCCACATAGGTGTTGTAACGGAATGCGTTACGAGCGATTTCTTGAATGCCATCCTTTACAACGACATCCTTGCGAGTGTCGAGGTTGACAAGCAACTTGTTGACAGTTCCCGTAATTTTACCATCGCTATCCGTTACGTCGACTTGCGCATACAAGATACCGCCGTCTGCGCTAAGTTTTCCTCCCTCGGGAACAACGAATTGTACTCCGCTGACGCCCATGAACGTGTTGCCGTAGCTAGATACTTCAATGTTTTCGGCATTGATCGTTACAGATTTGAGCGACGTGCAGTTTTCAAATACTTTTTGACCGAGTTTATTGACATTCTTGAGGTCGATTGCCGTAAGAGCGGTATTGGCAAATGCCGAGTCGCCGAGTTCGGTAACGCTGTCGCCGATTGTCACGCTTGTGAGGCTTGTGCAACCGCTGAACATGCTGGTACCCATCTTTGCAACGGGAGCAAGGAACTGCAC
>CAKSVQ010000296.1 GCA_934504065.1 uncultured Dysosmobacter sp.
TCAGCTGGTGTAAATGTCACTTCGACAGTCTCGGGTGTGCCCACCGGTAATACGGTATCCCTTGTATCGGTCAGTTTCCATGTGCCAAAAACAACTGTATCACCATATTTTGCAACACCATCCTGAGCAATCTGTAACTCCGATATCTTATTGCCATAGACACCACTGACAGTCGGGAGCGTCTCAGCCTTTGGCATGGCTTTGGTGGTGATGTATTCAAGGGGCTGCGCCGGTGCTGTTATATTGCCCGCCTTATCAATGGCTGCGATCCAGACTGCAACTTTTTTATTTGGATAGGGCGTAAAATAATAATCTGTCTTTCCAAAATCGCTTATTTTAACAGTATTTTCACCTTTTTTGCCTTCTATTTTAAAGATAACAGGTCTGTAGCTGGCAATAAATTCTTTATTTGAAGAGCTATACTCAGGTCCCTTTTCACGAATATTCCACACATCATAAGAAAATCCATTGTCGTTATCCGTGTATCCAGTAACTCGCGGCATCCATTTTCCATCTTCCTGAGTTGCAAACTGTGGATACTTCGGATCACTATTCATATAGTCTTCGATATCTTTTTTGCATTCCTCATAAGTGTAGTTATCACCCTCCTGAAACACACCTTCAGATACGAAGAACCACATGAGTGTCGCGTCCTCATCCAAAGTAACCTTCAGAGTCACCTCTATATCCTTCAAGGTTCCGTCCGCTTTCGAAGGTTCCTTTACATTCACAACCGGCGCATCTTTATCAAAAATCACGCCATCACTACTGATGTAATTACTCTGATTTCCCGCCTTGTCTACTGCATATGCATACACTACAAAGTTGGCACTGTCACTCACAGTGAAAGGTACAATCCCGTCACCCTTAGCTTCCGCTTCGGTAAATTTTCCACCATTACGCAGTGCATCCAGTTCTTCAACTGTTTTCGCATTGATCTCGCCTGACGGATCCGTGATTTTGTCAATATAGTAGTAATACTTATCCACACCACTGGTCTCGATACCTGCTTTGGCATCGTTGGCACGTATCTTCACTTCCAGATTCGTGTCATTATAGAAATATCCGAAGCTGATCTTATTAAGGAGTGTCCGAAACCAGTTCGTCTTGATCTGGATACCATAATCTCCGGCATTGCCATCTGTATCCGTCCAGTAAGGTACTGTCCGGTCTACATGCAGGGTAAGCTCTACCGGTTGTCCGATGTAGCCGGTAGACCGGTCTTTAATGTAAATATTTTTGTTGCAGACTCCTTCTTCCAGTTCCAGCCAATAAGTGGAAGCTCCTGTTTTCCAAGGGTCGGCAGCATCTTGTAAACTTTCATAGATCCAATAATTATATTCACTTGCACTCAGCCCGATTCCGGATTCTGCTGATTCTCTGTATATCACAGAATCACTGTCTTTACCAGCTGACGGAGAATAGCTAAGACCAATATATTGATTCTTATACCAGTATTCTGCTGATGTCTTGGTCTGCTTCGGTACAAACGCATATTTGATTTCAAAATTCTCAGTTCTGGTTCCTGTGTAATTGCCTTTTCCGGTATAGGTTACTGTAGCTGTTCCAGGATCCGTATTGTTCTTATAAGACACTGTATAATCAGTATCATTCACAAGATCCACAGACTTCTTTCCGTTATTATACTGAAGAGTCCAACTCGGAGTTACTGCATTTCCCGTGTAATAAGCTGTATAGTCTTTATCTTTTCCATTTACTGTAACGCTGGCATCTGACAGATTCGCAGGCTGTACCACTGCCGTGTATTCGTGAATAAAATCTTCGCAGTTGTCACTGTTTACCATTTTCAGATAAAATGGATAACTGCCGGCATCTTTTACGAAATAGCCATTTCGTGCTATATTACTTGGATCTAGTACGAAAACATCTGTCCAAGTTTGCTGTTTATCTATACTGTAATAC
>CAKSVQ010000297.1 GCA_934504065.1 uncultured Dysosmobacter sp.
GGTCAGGGCATAGTGCGCGCCATCGGAGATCTTCTCACCGTCGGCACCGGTCATCAGATCCTTGCCGTCTTTGGAAATGCTCCAGTAAGACTTGTCGACATCATAATCGGCGGTCATACCGTTGACCTTCTTGATGTAAAGTCCGTACTGGCTCTCCTCGCCCTCGACCAGCTTCTCGGCAACCAGCGCCGCGCCGAGCGTTTCCGCGTCGGTGTGGAGCGTGAAGGTAACGGACTTGCCGTCCACCACGACGTCCACGTAAATGGTCGTCTTGCCTTCACCGAAGGTCTTGTCGTTCACGTAGGTCGCGTCCGCCCAGAGTCCTTCGCGGGCAACCTTGTCGGTTTCGGATTCGGCAGCATCCGTCGCGGATTCGGAAGGAGCTGCGGTCACGGATTCGGCGGGAGCCTTGGTAGCCGGCTCGGTAGTCGTCTCCGCGGGCTTGCCGGTACAGGACGCAAACGTCAGTACCGTCAGAGCGGCAAGCAGGACGAGCAGTACCCGAAGAGAGAAAACAGTTTTCGATTGTTTCATGGAAATACCCCTTTTCGTTGTGAATTGTACGCAACCGAAAATGAAAAACGTCCCCCACAGGGAAAATTCCTGTCGGAGAACGCAAAAACAAAACCGTGAGCGGTCAGAATCACGGCGGTGTCCGCGTTCCCCGATTGCCCGGGAACGGTTTTCGACTCACGGGACGATAAGCATTCCGGCTGGCGCCACAAGAGGAAGTTCCCCCGGGCGGTCACGGCAATGGCTGTTGCGGCGGATCTTCCCCGCCTTTCCTTATCCCTGCGAAAGAGCGTCAGGCACTCCCCGCAGTTGTCCCGTCAGGCGGGACCGAACCGTGTTTTCCATTGTATACGGTCGGATTATAGCACAAAGTGTCCGTTTTGTCAAGCGCGCACGGAGTTCGCCCGGAAAACCGGAACGCCGCCCCGCGGAGAACGGGGCGGCGTGCTTTTCTTTACTTGGTCAGGTAGTCCGGCACCTCGCCGCCGTCCTCCTCCGGCACCTCGCCGGTATTTTCTTTCAGATGCTCCTTGAGGGTGTCGATGGCTTCCTCGCGTTTCCACATACTGCTGATCTTGAGCTCGGTCCCCTTGCAGATGCGCCTGATGTTGACCAGATGCTTGCAGAGAATCACGACCGAGGCGACTGCGTAAATGAGTGCGCCGACTGGATCCGCCCGCAGGATCCCGTAAGCAATCGGAAACGCGACAGCCGCGCAGATCGGGACGATGCAGATGTACTTGGTGATGGCGACCAGCACCGCCGCTATGCCCAGCATGATGAGAAATACCCGCCAGTCAAAGGCAAGGATCATCCCGCCGAGGCAGGCAAGCCCCTTGCCGCCGCGGAATCCCATGAGGGGCGGAAAAACGTGACCGAGGATACAGGAGGAACCAACAGTTGCCGCGAGCCAGTTTCCGCGCAGTCCTGCCGCTTCGGGCAGGTGCGGGAAAATGACATGCTCTGTCAGGAAAACCGCAAAAAACGCCTTAAAAATATCAAACAGCGCGCAGGCGATACCCGCGGCAACGCCGATCGAAATCGCCACGTTGGATGCCCCCGCGTTACCGGAGCCGCGCCTGCGGATGTCAAAACCCTTGATCTTTCCGATGAGGTATGAGGGATTGATCCCGCCCACCAGATACCCGGCAAGGGCGCCGAGAACATAGGATACTGCCGCCATGAAACCTTCTCCTTTCGCCCGGAAACGACGCCGGGCAAAGACGGATCCGGAGCGAGCGTGCGATTCCGGCACGGACGACCCGATCCGGGTTTTATTATACTCCATTTCAATCCGCCGTGTCAACCGTTTTTTGTCGGAGAAAAAATGTCGGATGCTGCGCGGACGAGAGATGGTTGGGGGTGCCCACCCCCGTGGGCGAAACGAGTGTCGGGGCTCCGCCCCAAAC
>CAKSVQ010000298.1 GCA_934504065.1 uncultured Dysosmobacter sp.
GGCTGGCCCTGTGGGGCCGTTCCTTCTTCGGTTTTCTGGGCATCGTGCTCTTTTTCTATGCAACGGGCCGTGCCCGGCAGGCGGATGTTGCCGTGCTGAACCGGGCGTCGCCGGTGTTTGTGACGCTGTTCGCAGGCCCGATCCTGAAGGAGAAGGTCTCAAAAGTCCAGATATGCGCCATCGGGCTGTGCCTGGTGGGGGCTTACATCTCCATGCAGCCCTCCTTTGACTCCAATCCGCTGCCGCTGCTGTGCGCCCTGTGCGCGGCCATGACGGCAGGATTGGCCTACACGCTGCTGTCCTATACCAAGCGGTTTACCGGCGCGTCGGTCATCATTTTCCACTTCTCCCTGTTCAGCACGGTCTGCGCCGGACTGCTGATGATCCCCAGCTTTGTGGTGCCCTCCCTCAAGGTGGCGGGCATGCTGGTCATGATCGGTATTTTCGCCGCCGGGGGGCAGTACCTGCTGACCTTTGCCTACCAGCAGGCCCCGGCCTCCGAGGTCAGTATTTACCAGTATTCCGGCGTAGTCTTTACGGCGCTGCTGAGCTACCTTATTTTCGGAGAGACCCTGAGCGCCACATCCGTGGTGGGCGCCCTTATCATTCTGGCGGCCATCTTCTGGGCGTTTGAATACAGCAAGCACAAGACTGCCAGAAACTGAGCGGGGAAACGGGAAATAAACGGCGCATCAGCATAAGCTGCGGCAGACAGGCGTTTCGCCTGCCTGCCTTTTTTTATGTGCCGCCGGGCGGAAGGACCGGTCAAAAAGGCCCCTCCGCCCATGCTTGAAACCGGGCGGAGGAGCCTTTTGCTGGAGCTTTGAAATTTTCTGCCGGCGCTGGGAAGCCGGGACAGGCAGGCGCGCAAGGCGGTGCTGTTCCGCTGCTTCTGCGGGACGTGGGCCGCATGAGGGCCGCTCTGCCCGGGAACGGAGCCTGCCGGTGCCTTCTCGCCGCCAATTGTTCCGGCGGCGGGCCTCAGCCTATTCAGCCGCGCTCTGTCTGGCCTGGAAGTGCTTGCTCAGCTCATTGCCGAAGCCCTTGATGTGCAGGAACATATAGGCCGCCGCGCTGGAGGCGTCATGGGCCTTGAGATACTGGTAGATCTGCCGGTGCTGGCCGATCATCTCATCCAGGGAAAAGCCGGTGATGGCGGCGCAGAGATAGGTCCAGTCCGCCATCCGCAGCACGCTCCAAGCCCGCTTCAGGGCCGGGCTGCCCGCCGCGTCCATCACAAGGCCGTGGAACTCCATATCCAGGTGGACGAAAGCAGGGATATCCTGCTGGCTGTTCATCTCGTTCAAAACCTGCTCCATTTGGGCCAGCTGCTCCTCGGTGACGCTTTGGGCGGCCCGGCGGGCGGCGTATTCCTCCACAAAGGCCCGGGTGGCGAAGATGTCCTCGATCTCGGCAATAGAAAAATGCTTCACATAGCTGCCGGAATAGGGCCGCTCCTCCAGCAGCCCCATGGCGGCCAACTCCAGAATAGCCTCCCGCACCGGGGCCTGGGAGACATTCAGCTCCCGGGCCAGCTGGGTCTCCACGATCCGGTCTCCCGGCTGGTAGCGGCCCTCCGCGATCTGCTGCTGGATATAGTCCTTGATGTTGCTCCGGAGGGTCTCCTTGGCGGGGAGACGCTTTCCGGATTTGGCGCTTTTTATCAACTGTATCACACTTTCTCAGGTATCCTGCGTACTGTTTTATGCCTGTATTTTCCCATATTCCCCAGAAAAAATCAATCTTTTTCTGAAACTGGCAAAAGGAGAGGAAAAACCTCTCCTTTTGCTGTTTATATTCAGACCTTGGAAGGCTGGGCGGCCAGAATTTCCTCTGCCAGCGCCACCGCCTTTTCCACGAAAACCGTGCAGTGACGGTACATGCCCTCGGACTTCAGAGC
>CAKSVQ010000299.1 GCA_934504065.1 uncultured Dysosmobacter sp.
GCCGGAGCCAGAGCCGTCCCCTGGCATGGGCCTTTCTCACGGCACTGCTGCCGCTGGCGGCCATGCTGGCGGAGCGGTATGACGTGGCCATTCCCTATTGGACAGGGGATGGGGAGCTTCAATGTGTGGTGATGCTGGCCTTGCTGCTCATCAATCTGGTCTTGTGCCATCATGTGCCGGTATATGCCTTCCAGCGCATCCGGGAGGGCCGCTGCACCAGCGCCCTGCTGGTGACGGCGGCGGCGGCGGTGTCCGCCGGGGACTGTCTGCTGTGCCTGTTCCACGGCGGACGGACCGGCGCGACGCCTTACGCGCCGGTGGTGTCGGCGGCGCTGTTTTTTGCCCAGTGGGGCATCAGCCGGGAGAGCCAGGGCAGCTGTGACAGCTTCCGGACCGCCTCCCTGGACGATCATCCGCCCTATCTGGTGACAGAGACGGGCCGGGGCGCCTGCAAGCAGAAGGGCAGCATCCGGGGCTTCTACACCACCGCCAGCCGGACGGATTACGCGGCCCGGTTACAGACGGTTTTCCTGCCGCTGGTCTTTATGGCGTCCTTGGTATTTGCGGGACTGACCTCCCTGGGCAAGGGCCGGGGCGGAGATTTCCTTTTGAACTGGTCCGCTATTCTGACGGCGGGAGCCACCTTTTCTATGCCCCTTTGCTGGGGACTGCCCTGGGCCCGGCTGACCCGGCGGCAGCAGAAAAGCGGCTGCGCCGTGGCGGGCTGGGACGGCGCGGCCCGGATGGGCAAGCGCCGGAGCCTGATCTTGACGGATACCGACCTGTTCCCCCCGGGGACCATCCGGCTCAACGGCGTGAAGGTCTACGGTGAGGAACTGGGCAAGGCGGCGTCCTACGCCGCCGCCGCCGCAAGGGCCGCGGGCTGCGGCCTGGTGCGGCTGTTCGATGGGCTGGCCGTGGGGGAGAACGCCCCCAAGGAGACGGCCCAGGATCTGAGCTTTTACGAGCAGGGGGGCTTCGGCTGCACCATCCATGGGGAATCCGTCTTACTGGGGACGGCCTCTTTCATGCGCAAGCAGGATGTGCGGCTGCCCAGCAACATCAATTTGAAGACCGGCATCTTCCTGGCCATCGATCACCAGCTGGCGGCGGTGTTCGCCGTGAAGTATGAGGCGGCGGAGAACGTGGACTACGCCCTGCGGACCATGCGCCGCAGCCGCATCACCCCCATTCTGGCGGTGCGGGACCCCAACATCACCCCGGCGCTGCTGAAGCGGAAGTTCTACAAAAAGGTGAAGGTGGAGTATCCGGACCTGACGGATCGGGTGGCCCTCAGCGAGGCGGAGGAGGACCGGGGGCTGCCCCGGGCCCTGTTGCTGCGGGAGGGGCTGCTGCCCTACGCGGAGGCGGTGGTGGGCAGCCGCCGCCTGCGGACGGCAGTGCGGCGGGCCTCCTGGCTGTCTCTGGCGGGCAGCGCCGCCGGTGTGCTGCTGACGGCGTATCTGGTGTCCCTCCAGAAGTTCGATCTGCTGACGCCCCTGTCCCTGACGGTGTTCCTGCTGCTGTGGACATTGCCGGTGCTGCTGATGAGCGACTGGACGGGCCGTTATTGACACTTGACAAGATAAAGTACCGGGAGACGGATGTTTTATCCGCCTTCCGGTACTTTTTGCGTCCGGGAGGGACGAAACCACGTTTTTTAGGAAAAAACTGTTTTTGCGAGACCTGACAAAAATTCAGCGGCCTTTTTGCCCACCTCTCCAAAATGTAACATCTTACAAAAAAGCTGTTGTGCTGTTGGTGAAAAAGGGTTATAATTAACACATTGAAACTGTAGAGTCTCAATAAGTTGACGATTTTCCAGCGGCCCTCCGGCCGTGTCAACAGCATCAACATAAGGAGTGGAACAATCATGAGCTATTCAGTACAGAACATCCG
>CAKSVQ010000300.1 GCA_934504065.1 uncultured Dysosmobacter sp.
TAGGCAGATAGTCGATTTATATTGGGCGCGTTCTGAAAATGCAATATCTGAAACCGAAAGAAAATATGGTAGATATTGTTACTACATCGCCTATAACATTTTACATAACAACGAAGATAGCGAGGAATGTGTCAACGATACATACCTAAACGCATGGAAAGCAATGCCAAATCAACGTCCAAGCAAACTTTCAACTTTTCTTGGTAAGATTACCCGCAATCTGTCATTGAACAGATGGGAGTTATACAATGCGGAAAAACGCGGCTCCGGGCAAATTCCACTTGCTCTTGATGAACTGCATGAGTGCATTCCAACCTCCGATTGCGCAGATCAAATTGTAGATGATCTTGCGCTGGCAGAAATATTTAACCGCTTTCTTGCGGCGTTGCCAAAAGAGAAAAGAATGATCTTCATGCGCCGCTACTGGTATCTGAGTCCGATTGCCGAAATAGCCACGGATTATTCGATTAGCGAAAGCAAAGTGAAAATGTCCTTGATGCGTTCAAGGAACGAACTGAAAACGCTGTTGGAAATGGAGGGAATGTCACTATGAAAGAAGAACGAATTTTGCATCTTCTTGGTGAAGTGGATGAAAAATACATTGCTGAAGCCGCCCCAAAAGAAACCCCAAAAAAGAAGCCTGTTTTGCGAAGATTGATGATCGTTGCTGCGTGTTTAGGCTTGCTGTTGACCTTGGGGTGTGCTGCTGTCGCCGTTAGCCCGGAAGTTCGAGCGGCTGTTCAGAGTATCATTGAAATTCTGTTTCCCCCAAAAGAAGTAACGGTTACGCCGGAAGGACTGCCGGAATCCGTTCCCCATACGGCACAGGGACAGGAACCTACAGAAGATGCTCCTGGTTTTGCCATCTATGTGGACGAAGGTAGGTATGAAATGACCGAAGAAAACGGTGTATTTGTCATCCGACCTAAAAAATCTTCTCTTTCCAGAGAGGATGTCCGACAGAACAATTCTGCTTTGCTGGAGGGCCTTACTGTTGAGGAACAGGAAGCATTCATTGATGACCGGCTTGCAAAACAGGAGGCTTTCTACGCAGCCCTGCCGCCTTGTGAAATGGAAATCCGTGAATTGGAGGGCACAGACCTCGAAGCCGTTGCCACTGCTATAAGAACGGAAATGACACAAACATGGGAGACTGTCACAGAAATCGAGAATGAGGATTTCCGGCTTAGCTTTCTTGCCTCTGACGGAACGGCTTGGGATGCTCCGCAGGAAAACCATTATTTCTATCCGAACGGAGAACGGCGGGTGTACCATATTATTATTCGTTACTATTCAGAAGCAGAAGAAGGACATGGATACCGGTTCCGTACCATGCTGGAGACATTTTCGGTAATTGATTCTACTTCTATCATCCAGCCACAGGTTAATACGGTGACAAAATCTACAGAACTGGATACAGACACAAGAAAAGCTTATGCAGCTACGCTCCGAAATCTTTTATACAGTAATATTTTGCCGGACGGGAAACAGGCTGAAATGCCAGCAGGCTCATCCTCACAGTTCGCTGTGGCTGATGTAGATGCTGACGGGAAAGAGGAACTGGTGTTGCTCTATGATTCCGGTGTGACAGCAAACTCGGCGGGATATATCATCGGATATGATGCAGAAATGGGGAACATTTACATCCAACTGGAGGAATTTCCGTTCTTTGCCTTTTTGGGAAACGGCAATCTGAAAGCTCTTTCCTCCCACAATCAGACCTATGGAGAGATGTGGCCGTATATATTTTATCAGTATCTGCCGGAGAGTGACTCCTATCGGTTGGCTGGATATGTTCACTCTGAAGATCAAGCTATTTTTGACGCAAACGGTGTACCCGAACGCTATCCGACTGCTGCAGACCGTTCCCATACGGGAACCGTCTATTATGTAGGGAG
>CAKSVQ010000301.1 GCA_934504065.1 uncultured Dysosmobacter sp.
GGGTTTGTATCCCGCAAGCAAGCACCCCTGGGAAAAATGCACATTCAGAATTCAGTCTGTCGGCTCGTGGGCAACGAAAGAGTATTATCCGCTTTTGATTATCGAAGACGCCGAAAAGAACGAATGTTGGTTTTTTGAAAGAGAGGGAGCGTTTAACTGGTATATCGAAATAAACGTTTTTGAAGGCTACGGCGCGCCGTTTATCAACGTTTCCGTGGGCGGCGCGGATGAGAAAACGGGGTGGACTTACGATCTTAAACCTGCCGAAACATACGTTACGAACGATTGCTTTTACGGCGTGGTTAAAGGAGGTTTTACGCAAGCCGTAAGAGAGCTTACCGCGTATAAAAGGAAATGTCAGGCAGTAAAACCGAAAACGGAAGTCGTTTTTAACGATTTTATGAATTGTTACTGGGGGCAGCCGAATAAAGAAAGGCTTATACCGTTGATAGACAAAGCAAGCGAGATAGGTTGCGAATGTTTTTGCATAGACGACGGATGGGCGGTAGCCGGGGAATGGGATCCGACGGAAAGCCTTTTTCCCGACGGCGGATTAGAAAGCGTAATAAAATATATCTCGGACAAAGGAATGCGCCCGGGGTTGTGGTTCGAGTTTGAAAAAACCACGTATAAAGTCGCAGAAGAATTAGGCGAGGACGTTATTCTTAAAAGAAACGGATATGTAATCGCGCCAAACAGACCGAAACTCGATCTGAGAAACGAAAAAGCAAGAAAATGGTTGCTTTCCAAAATAGACAATGTTTATAAAATGGGCGTTCGGTATATAAAAAACGACCATAACAACGACGAATTTCTCGGCACTAATTACGAGGGTGAAAATCCTGCGGAAGGTTTAAGGAAAAAACACGAGGCGTTTATTTCGTTTATAAAAGAGTTGTACGAAAAATACCCCGACCTCGTTATAGAAAACTGTTCTGCAGGCGGAGGCAGGTCGGAATACGGAACGCTTAAATACTGTTCTTTGCAGTCGATAACCGATCAGGAGGATTATAAACTTATGCCTTCCGTGATAAGCGGCTGTATGGCGCAGCTTCAGCCGGAGAAAGTAGGAATCTGGGCTTATCCGTATCCGCTGTTGTTTAAGGATATGGCTACTTTCATAAAGCCGACGAGTGAAATCGAAGAGTGTGCCGACGGAAGAGAAACGATTTTTAATATGATAAGCGGTATGTGCGGATATTTATATTTGTCGGGCAGATTAGATTTAGCCGATAAAACGAATACCGGACTTATCAAAGAAGCTATAAAAGTATATAAAACGTATCGTAACGATATATCGGGCAGATATCCGGTGTTTCCGTTCGGCTTAAAAAACATGTGCGAAACGGATGAAAACGCTTTTGGATTGATAAGCGAGAAATCCGACAACGTTATTTTATTCGTGTGGGCGTTGCGAGAAAAAGACTTCGTTATCGATTTAAGCGAATACGGGTTTAATTCCGTAGAAAAGCTGTACGGAGACGATATAAGCTTTGCATTGTCCGACGGGAAAATAAAAATATCGGCGGATAAAGAATACAGCGCGATAATATTGAAAGCTGAGGTGTGAGTTGGAAGGGTTTTTGTGTTGCCTCCCGTCGGTTTTCGCGATAGAAAACAGGTACGAGATATTAGTTTTTGCAAAGGAAAACGGGATTATAAAGATAAGAACGGGAAATTCCGTTTTTTACGAAGAAAACAACGGAACTTTGAGTTCGGAGAAGCGATTTGCAAAAATAAGCGTTCCGCAGAACGTTCTCAACGAGAATAAAAGTTATACCGTTCTTTACAGAAAAACGATAGACAGAAAAATTTATTACCCGACCTTTGAAGAAGAAGAGAGACGAACGTTTGCGTTCCGCCCGTTGGAAAAAACCGAGAACATAAACG
>CAKSVQ010000302.1 GCA_934504065.1 uncultured Dysosmobacter sp.
TATCTAGCCCCAGCGCCTTTTCCGCTTTTGCAAGAGAAATCCAGAGCTTCCGCCAGGTGCGGAATTTGAAGGTCTCGGAGAAAATGAACTGCATCTCGTCGCTTGCATAGCGGGTCGAGAGCGGAGAGATGTATTTTTCCTTGGAATCTGCCATGTTTTCTGCCCTTTCTTGTGCTCAAGCATTTCCGTGCGGCATCCTGCCGACGGATAACAGCATTATTTTACCATGCTTTTCCCGTCAAGTCAAGGGAAAACCGGCGGGAAGAGCAAGGCTGAACGGAAAAAGGAGGGACGTTGACAAATCCGGATTTTTGCGGTACAATAAAAAAGGGGAAAGTGCTCCCTTGCCGTTCGGTTCATGTTCCGGTGAAGCCGGCACAGTGACTTTGCGGACAAGCGAACGGCGGAGAAGTTCTCCCGAAAAACGGAAAGGAGAGTGACGGATATGGCAATCACAGGCGAAAAAGCGGTTTTGAAGAAACGCCCGGCATCCAACTGCGAGCACTGCGAGTTTTATGACTACGACGAGTATTACGATGAGTATACCTGTTCCATGAGCCTTGACGAGGACGAGATGATCGACTATCTGTCAAGGGATTCCGCATCCTGCCCCTATTTCCGCTTCTACGATGAGTACAAGAGCGTTCACAAACAAATCTGATTTCTGATGAAAGAAGAAAGCCCCGTTCGTCGCATATGCGGCGGGCGGGGCTTTGCCATTCGTACCGTTCCGGATGCCGGATCACACAAGCATCGGTGAAAACGTGGGAAGGGAAGGAAGGGAAGACGATGAGATGCCGGGGAAAGAGGCGCTGCGGCGGTACGAAAACATTGCCGGTGGTTCAGAACAACTCCGTGGACTGCACGGTTTCCGTTACGGATGGGGGATCTTTGCGCGGTGTTTCCACCGCCTGGAAGCGAAGCATGCTGATGACAAAGCTGACGGCGAGCGCCAGATTGACGGCGAGCATGACGATGTTCAGATAGAAGAACGCGTTGGTTCGTCGGAAACGCCGGAAGGCGCGCTCGGTGTCGGTATAGTAATCGGGATCGTTTTTCATGTTTCTTCCTTTCGTTTGTTTGATGGTGAGAGAGCCAAAGCGACCGGAAAACGGAACCAGCACAGGAAGGGCAGGTCAGAAATACCCGGTGGCCCCGGAATAAGTCCGGCGGAAGCGTCTGTGACATAATCCGCGGAATCCCCCATTTTCTTTCTCAATGCCCTATTTTCTGCGTAATATGTTCCGGAATGGTCTGTTTATAGCCTAATTGTATCATATATAGCCCATAATGTCAAGGGAAAATTTCTATAATAAACCCGAAAGACGTTATCCGGAGGGCGAATTATGGATACTTATGATGCAGTGAAGAACAGACTTTTGCAGCTCAGCTTGGAAAAACACATGACGATCCACCGGCTGGCAACCGAGTCCGCGGTTCCGCCATCCACGGTGAAGAACATCCTGTATGGGAAGAGCAGGAATCCGGGCATTGTGACGCTTAAAATGCTGTGTGACGGACTTGGGGTGTCTCTGACCGAATTTTTTGACACACCGGAGTTCCGGTCTTTAGAACAGGAGATCCGTTAAAACACCGTATACCGGAAGTTCGGGGCGGCGGAAAACGTACGGAACCGCGTCCCTGTTTTGTCGCGCTCAGATTCTGCCGGAAGGAATCTGCGCGGCTTTTTTGTTTTCCGAAACTTTGCCGTATCGCGCCCGCCGGCGCCGCTGCGCGGCGTTCCCGCCGCGCGGACATCCTCGCAGCGCTCGGCCTCCGCGGGCTTTATGGCATCCGCTGCGCGTCTGCCGCGGGCGCTTCCGTCAACACCACCTGCTTCGGTTCCGATCTCCATACAAAAACCGCGCCGTCCCCCGGAGAAGGGG
>CAKSVQ010000303.1 GCA_934504065.1 uncultured Dysosmobacter sp.
GTTAATATCAGCGGAGCTGCCTCGGCGACTGCGGGTACTTTCGCTAACCCAAGCGGAACGAGCGGCAGCTTTACCGCCGCCGTCACCGTTCTGAAAAATGACATCCGTCTTACTAAAACGATCCCCGGAGTGATCACTGCGACGGCTTATACTGCCCCCACGATTAGCACTACGTTTAGAGTCGGCACGGTGAACGCAACCTCTGGTATATTTGAGGAAAAGATTGACAAGACCTTTACCTGCGGCGAAAAAATCGTTTTTGCTGTTACCTACACATCAAATAGCACAGCCGTCGAAAATCTTACCGGTACCGTAACATGCTTTCATGAAACCAAAGCTTTGACGTGGAGTGAAGCTAACAGCTGCTACCTCTCTCCGGTAGAGGCGTCCTCTTGTTTTACCTGCCCAATGGTTGCGGACTATACTGCTTCCTATACCATCGATGGAACTGGTGAATATGAACAGAAGACCGACAATTTGAGCCTTACGGTCGAAGGACTGACGCTTAAAGCATCCAATTTTTCATTCTCGCCTCCATCTGATCTTGTCTATGATGGCAATGCTAAGACAGCGAGCCTCCAATTTAATGGAAGCCCCGAGCTTAGTGTGACTCCCGTTGTTAAATACTGCCTTAATGGTAGCCCTGTGAGCGAGGCGAAAGAGACAGGTGTTTATACCGTAAAGCTTGATGTTGCGGCAAGCAGCTACTACAAGCCCGTCACCGACCTCTCCGATAGCAGTTGGACCTTTACTATTGTAAAGCCTTCGGCAACGATTGACCTTTTGCCAAATGCAAATGATCTTACCTACAATGGATTACCTCAGGAGCTTGTTACTCCGGGCAGTTCTGCCAATGGTGCACTTCTGTACAGTACCAGTGAAAACGGCAGCTATACAAGCTCTATTCCTACAGGAACTGCCGCAGGTGATTATATCGTTTACTGGTATGTGCAGGGCGACGATGCACACTCTGACAGCGATAAACAGCATATCGAAGTTAAGATCAAAGCAAAAAATCTGAATAGCAGCGATGTGAGCACGGACCAGATTACTGCACAGACGTACAGCGGCAATGACCTTACGCCTGAACCGCGTGTAAAGGACGGAGAAACAGTTCTTTCCGTAGAACGTGATTATACCCTTACTTACGATAACAACAAGTATGCCGGCACAGCTGCTGTAAAAATTACTGGCAGCGGCAACTACACCGGTGAGATCACAACGGACTTTGCCATTGTCCCCAAACAGCTGACTGCTCTTGATTTCAGCGGGATTACAGTCACGAAGATCTATGATAGCACAACGGAAGCCGGTACGTTGACCGGCACAGTCGGATTTAACGGTAAGGTCAATACGGATGATATTTTTATCAAGGCGATCCCCAGCATGTATGCCGATGCAAATGTCGGAACGAACAAGACCGTTACCCTGGCGCTCAGCCTTGAGGGTGCAGACAAGGCTAACTATGCGCTGGCCGATGGAGAAGAGACGCACGAATTCACCAACGCATCCATCACCGAGGCAGATGGCAGCGTGACCGATCCAAAGCAGGTCGATGGCCTCCGCTACAATGGCAAAATGCAGACACTCGTTACCGGCGGTTCCAGCACGACCGGCGAGATCTTGTATAGGCTGGGGGAAAGCGGGACCTATGGTACTGCGCTGCCCCAGGCCAAGGACGCGGGCAGTTACAAGGTGTATTATAAGGTCGTTGGCGACAGCAACCATAAGGACGTAGAAGAAAAATTCGTCACTGTGGAGATTAAAGCTGCCGAACTTACCGTAACAGCCAAGGACAAGAACGCTTACATTGGCGGCAAAGCTCCCGATTTAAGCAAGCCGGAGTTGAACAAGGATTACACGGTTGATGGCCTGATC
>CAKSVQ010000304.1 GCA_934504065.1 uncultured Dysosmobacter sp.
GGGTTGAGCCAGATGAGGTACGGGAAGTGCTTTTTCAGCAGTGTCAGCCACTCAAGGCCCGAGGGACCGTAGCTCTGGCGGCGCCAGTCGTACTGCTTTTCCCGCAGCTCATAGGGGTTCATGGCCGCGTCGCCCACGATGATGACCTTATAGCTCTCATCGAAATTTTGCAGCAGCCATTCCGTGGGCACCGCACCGTCCTGCCACAGGCGGGGACCCTCGTAAACGTCCTGATAAATGCAGTTGTGGAAATAATAGGTGTGCAGCTCCTTGAAGTGGTTGGATCTGGTGGCCGCCTGAAAAAGCTGGCTGCAAAGCCCGGCGTAATACTCCATGGAGCCGCCGGAGTCCATCAGCAGCAGCACTTTTACGGTGTTCTTCCGGGGGTTGCGATATCGCACCGCCAGCCGCCCCGCGTTTTCGCAGGTATCGCGAATGGTGGCGTCCACGTCCAGCTCCTGCTCGGCGCTGCGCTCCTGCACGGAAAGCTGGCGCAGGGTGCGGAAAGCCATTTGGAACTGGCGGGCATCCAGCGTGTTGTCCTTGCGGAAGTCCCGGTATTTCCGCTCCCCCGCCACCATCATGGCGGTGCGGCTGCGGCTCTGGCCGCCGATGCGGATGCCGTTGGGGTGCCAGCCGCTGTTGCCCCACGGGGAGCGGCCCTGCGTGCCCACCCAATAGCTGCCGCCGTTGTGCTCTTCCGTCTGCTCCTTTAGCCGCTCCTCCAGCAGCTTTAAAAGCTCTTCCAGACTTTCGTCCGGGAGTCCGGCGGTACGTAATTCCTCAATGGTGCGGCGCAGGTCGTCACTGGGGTGGTTCAGCCAGTCCAGCAGGTCGTCGGGCAGTTCTCCGGTGTAGGGCACGTCCTTGAAAAACTCCAGAAAGACCTGATCGAAGCGGTCAAACTCCGTTTCGTTTTTCACCACCAGACTGCGGCACAGGTGGTAAAACCCCGTCAGGGTGGAGTGGTGCAGGCCCTTTTCCATGCCCTCCAGCAGCGCCATCCACTCGCCGGGGGAGACATCCAGCCCCCGCTGGCGGAGAAGGTAAAAAAACGCGGCGAACATGGGGTTACCTCCGGGTGCGCTGCAAAAGCCGCAGGTCCTTGTCCTTTTTCAAAAGCACCCCGGCAAAGGGGATCTCCCGGGTGATGCGCTCGGGGTCCACGCCCCCGGCCACCAGCGCCCGCAGCCAGTCCACCAGCTCGGAGGTGGAGGGCTTTTTCTCAATGCCCCGCAGCTCCCGCAGCCAGTAAAAGGCGGCCAGCGACTGCTGCACCAGATGCTCTTCCAGTTGGCCGAAGTGCACGCGGAGGATGGCCTCCATCTGCTCCTGGTCCGGGAAGTCGATATAGTGGAACACGCAGCGGCGCAGGAAGGCGTCCGGCAGTTCCTTTTCCGCGTTGGAGGTAATGATGACAATGGGCCGCTGGCGGGCCTTGACGGTCTCCTTGGTTTCGGGGATGTAAAACTCCATCCGGTCCAGCTCCCACAAAAGGTCGTTGGGGAATTCCAGATCGGCCTTGTCGATCTCGTCGATGAGCAGCGCCACCTGATCGTCGCTGGAGAAGGCCTCGCCCAGCTTGCCAAGCTTGATATATTTTCCGATGTCATCCACTCCGGCATTGCCGAACTGGCTGTCGTAGAGCCGCTGGACCACATCGTAAACATACAGGCCGTCCTGCGCCTTGGTGGTGGATTTCACGTTCCAGATGATGAGCTTTTTATGAAGCGCCTCCGCCACCGCCTGCGCCAGCATGGTTTTTCCGGTGCCGGGCTCGCCCTTGATGAGCAGGGGCTTTTGCAGCGCCACCGCGATGTTGACGGTCTCCATCAACTCCCGGGAGGCCACGTAAGATTGACTGCCGCTGAA
>CAKSVQ010000305.1 GCA_934504065.1 uncultured Dysosmobacter sp.
CAGCAGACTGCTTCCACAAGTGTATATCAGTATGAAAAGCTGGCAGCTGGTACGATCAGGATCACCTCCTGCCAGACAAAGGATGTGAATCTGGTGATTCCGGATACGATTGACGGATTTACTGTGACGGAAATAGGGGAGAGTGCATTTGCAAACCAGTCAAGTATTCAGACGATAAAGTTCCCGGCAAAGCTGAAGCAGATCGGGGCGAAGGCATTTGCTAATTGTACAGGGCTGACAGAGGTAACGCTGCCTGATACGATCGTGGGTGTCGGCAAATATGTTTTCAGTGGCTGCACAGCACTGAAAAAAGCGACATTAAATAAAGGCAGGATCAATATTGTAGCGGGTATGTTCGCCAACTGCACAGCACTGTCAGAGGTTGTGATACCGGATACAGTAGAAAATGTCAATATTTATGCATTTTTAAACTGTAAGTCGTTAAAGAACCTGAAATTACCGGCATCTATAAAAGAAATCTCCATATCGGCGTTTGATGGAGCCGGAATCACGACAGTAACATATGCCGGAACAAGGGAGCAGTGGAAGAAGATAAAGAAAACTTTAACTGGCAATGCTTCCCTTGCGAAAGCAACGATAACAGATTCCACAGGTGTATCCTTTGCAGCAAATGGAACAGATCTGACGCCGGCTGCATCGGAGAAGGTAAAGAAACCGGCTAAAGTTAAAATAACGAAAGCCAAGAACGTCAAGACAAAGAAATTGACAGTAAAATGGAAGAAGACCTCGAAGGCAAAAGGGTACCAGATTCAGATAGCTTCCAATAAAAAGTTTACAAAAGGAAAGAAAGCAAAGACTTTAAGTAAAACAACTTATTCCTTCAAGAAGCTGAAAAAGAATAAGTATTATTATGTTCGTGTCAGAGCTTATGTGTATAACAGTAATCATAAGAAAGTATATGGCAGCTGGAGCGCGGTAAAGAAAGTAAAGATCAAGAAGTGATCAGGTGTGAAAATGCAAAGATCTTGTAAAAGAGGTCTTTGCATTTCCTATTTAACTTTTCCTGGATTATCCGGAATTCTTTGCAAAATACCAAATGATGAATCTGAAAAACCACAATGTATATACTTCAAAATTCAACCTGTATGTGGTAGACTTAGCAAGGATAGAATGGGTGATGATATAAGCCTGCAAACAAATCGGCATCAGCATAGAAGACTATCAGAAACTGAAATAACACAGACAGGAAAACATATGGAAAAGAATTATAAATTAATCATCGGATATGACGGAACAAGATATTTTGGCTGGGAGCATCAGCCGGGCAAGGATACGATCCAGGGCAAGCTGGAGGATGTTTTAAACTATCTGGCAGAGGAGCCTGTTTTGATCATAGGAGCAGGCAGAACGGATGCGGGCGTGCATGCCCGGGCAATGGTAGCTAATGTGGTGCTCTCTGTTGATATGACGGCGGAGCAGCTGCGGGACTACATGAACAGATATCTGCCGGATGACATTATCGTGCAGGAGGTGCGGGAAGCCTCCATGCGGTTTCATGCCAGATACAATGCGATCGGAAAGACATACTGTTATACAGTATTTGATGGCAAAACAAAGCCGTTATTTGACCGGAAATATGTATGGCAGTTGGAGAAGCCGGTCAATATAGAACGGATGCAGAAGGCAGCAGAATATCTGACCGGTGAACACGATTTTATGAGCTTCTGTAAAAACCCGCAGAAGAAAAAATCGACTGTCCGCACAGTGGATCAGATTGAGATCCGCAGGAGAGGCGATTATGTGACACTGACTTTCCATGGAAATGGATTTTTACGCAATATGGTGCGGATCCTGACCGGAACGCTTGTAGCGGTCGGACAGGGAGAAATGACGGCGGAGCAGGTAAAAGC
>CAKSVQ010000306.1 GCA_934504065.1 uncultured Dysosmobacter sp.
CGGTTACACAGCGGGTGATATCAGTGCGGCGACATACGAAAAAAAGGGCCTGTTCTCGTTTTTTAAGAGATAAGCGCTGCCCTTTAAAAACCGCCTTTGAACAGCTTCTCAAAAGTTTGACAGTCAAGCAAAGCTAATTGCATGAATACGCGGATACTGTCTGTCCTCAGCTTGCGGCCTCAACTGTCCACATCCTTGTTGAAGCTTTTGGTCACCGTCGCCATCTTCTTTATGGCGTCGGAATTTTCTTGTGGATTCTGGCGTTTCCTTTTTTCATCATGTTGTCACTTACCTAAAGTCACCCTGTTAGGGTGGCTTATTTTTTTCGCTTGGTAACGGGCGGGCCTTTCCGCGGTGCTGCCCGCCGCTCATTTGCCTCGTGGGAGGCCAGCGCCCAGATCAGATCCCGTTCCCCCTGGCTCCGGCTCCAGTATAGTCCCCGGGCAGCAGCATAGCCTTCACCGTATCCGCCGGGGGTCGCGCCCCCTGCATATAAAAATGGCCGCCTTGTCACCCTTGACAAAGCGGCTGCAAACGGTATAACAAAATAAAAGGGCGCTGTTACAAGACGGTCAGCCCTCAAGTTTGGTCTAACTTACGTTGACCGCTCGGCTAGCTTCCGGGCGGTCAACAAGCTTTTGGGGCTATGTACACCATGATCGCAAGGACCACGATAAAACCACACCAGGATCCGCAGGGCTTTCGCCCGGCGTCCGTTTCCCATCCGCATCACCCCCTTTCTGCAAGGGAGTGGCTAACCGCCATATGTAACAGCGCCGTGCTCCTTCTATCAGCGCCGCCGCTTCTTGTCAAATCCCGCCGTCCAGGTCATCCGGGCGGCGGGTTTTTGCGCCCTCCGGCCCCCTTAGGTGTCCAGAAGAGCATAGTCTTCCTATGCAGCGGTACAAAACAGTTATCGGATGTCAAGGCGCTGCTTCAGCGCCTCCTGTAAAACACTTGAAAAATTCAGGTCAGCACGTTCTGCCATAACAGCGAGCCACGCGGGGATCGTCAGCGTTTTTTTCACAGACTTATTGTTGTAAAGCTTGCGATACTCCAGCGTATCACAGCAGACAAGGGAGACCAGTTCATCCGCTTCAACTGGAATGTCCTTGATGTTGGAAGGGGCCGGAATCGTATCACCTTCCTCCTCCATGTCATAAAGTACCAGGCAAAGCGCATCCTCGGCCATCTCAATGGCATCAGGTAGTGAGTTGCCGCTGGTAATGCAGCCGTCAATATCAGGGAAATCCACCGAATAATGGCCGCTGCTCTCCTGTTTAAACAATGCGGGATATGCGTATTTCATGAGATATCCTCCTCTTACTCTTAGTATGTGCTATGGCGCGGCGGCGGGCGCTCCGACTTATAAAATAAGTCGGAGCAAGCGATAGAAAGCTTGCTCCGACATGGTGGAGGCGGGGAGAGTTGAACTCCCGTCCGAAAACGCATCCAAGGGAACTTCTCCGGGCGCAGACGGTTATTGCGGGAGTCTTGCTCTCCCCGTTCCCTTCCCTGTGGGCAAGCCGTCACGCCCACAGGTCAGGTAAGCTTCATCATTCATGGTACGCGCAAAGCTTTGCGTACGCACGTCCGCCACTAAACGACGCCTGATCCGGGCTCGTGGCCCTTCCCGGTCAGACGGCCGCCTTTAATTAGGCAGCGTAAGCGTATTCGTTGTTGTTCTTTAATTTATAAAGAATGCCCGTTTTAAGGTGGTCGTGCGCCACCGCCCGCTATTCCCCATTCAACGTCCCCGTCGAAACCGGTACGCCCCCGGCTCGTCGCAAAGTCCACTTGATCCGGAAGGCCCTATGGGCCTCCCTCGTGTCGTTTCTTTGCTTCTCGTCATCCAAATG
>CAKSVQ010000307.1 GCA_934504065.1 uncultured Dysosmobacter sp.
ATCTGAAACGGTATGCCGCCGAACAAAAAGAGAAAGCGGAGGGTACTTCCAAATGACAAAACTGCATATTTCCCCGACCCCGCATATTCATGAGGCAGGCTCCTCCACCCGGCGGATCATGCTGGATGTGATTATTGCTCTCCTCCCCGCGGCGGTTGCGGGCGTCATCATTTTCGGACTCGGCGCACTCTGGACGATTCTCGTCTGCATCGCCTCTGCGGTGCTTGCCGAATTCCTCTTCAACCTCATCGCACGTAAAGAACAGACCGTCGGCGATCTTTCCGCCGTGGTCACGGGACTTCTGCTCGCGCTCAACTTAAGCACCAACGTTCCCCTCCCCGAGTGCGCGCTCGGCTCCGTGTTTGCCATGGTCGTGGTCAAGGGCTTCTTCGGCGGTATCGGCAAGAACCTGGTCAACCCCGCCATTGCGGCGCGTGTGTTCCTGCTGCTTGCCTTCACCTCAAAGGTGGCTGGCGGCGCGAACCCCGTCGGCGCGGAGCTGACCTCCTCCGCAACGCCCCTTGTGACCATCAATCAGGGCGCGGAAGCGGCAAAGGCGATCTCCCTTGGCGACCTGTTCCTCGGGAACTACGGCGGCGCCATCGGCGAGACCTGCACCATTGCCCTGCTCATCGGCTTCGTTTATCTGGTCGTGCGCCGGGTCATCAAGTGGTACGTCCCCGTCGCCTTTGTGGGAACCGTGTTTGTCCTTGCGTTCCTCTTCGGCGGCTTTGACGTCCTGTACGCGCTTCGGTACATCCTCGCGGGCGGACTTCTGCTCGGCGCCATCTTCATGGCAACCGACTACGTCACCACTCCCGCAACGGGACTCGGACGCATCATCTTCTGCGTCGGCGCGGGCATTCTGACCTACCTCATCCGTCGGTTCGGCGGATATCCCGAGGGCGTGTCCATCGCAATCCTTTCGATGAACCTCCTGACGCCCTTCATCTCCGACCTGACCAAGAAAAAAACGCTGGGGGGTGTGAAATAATGAAATTCGTGAAATCCGCACTCATCCTCATTCTCACCGTCTGTGTGTTCGGCGCGGCAATGTTCGGGCTGAACAAGCTGACCGGTCCGATCATCGAGGCAAATCAGGCGGGCGCCGAGCTTGCTCCCCTGCTTGCCGTCATGCCCGAAGGCTCCTCCTTCGGCAAGGACGCGCTGATCTATGACAGCACAAACGTCTCCGCTTCCTCCCTCACGGGTGTCGGCGAGACGGTGCTCAAAATTTACCGCGAGGCAACCGGCAAGGGCTTTGCCATCCAGATGAAGACCTCAGGCAACTACAACGCCGCCGAGCCCATCACGCTGACCATCGGCGTGGATGCCACGGGCAAGGTCTGCGGCATTCAGGTGGACAACTACACAGACTCCATCGACGTGCGCGAAAAGGACGCGAACTTCCTCTCCTCCTTTATCGGACAGGATTCCGCCCTCGCGGACGTAACGCTGGTCGCCGGCTGCACCTATTCCTCCAGCGCAATCCGCAACGCGGTCAGCGCAGGTCTGGAAGCCCTGATTTCCAACAACCTCATCACCGCGGGTGAAAAATCCCCTGTCCAGATATTTACCGAGATGCTTCCCACCGTTGCTCCCGGTATGGCAGTGAGCGGCATCCTCAAGGCAACCGAGGGTACTCCCACGGGCAGTGCCGAGGCTGTTTTCATTGCAAACAACGACAGCGCCGCAGCCTTCATCATGAAGGAAGGCGACAGTTACTTCCTCGCAGTGGTCCATGCTACGGGTACCGTCCGCGTCTATGACACCGACGGAAACGACGTGACCTCCGCGCACACCGCCCTCTCCGACGAAGCCAAGGCAAGCGCCGCGTCCGCTCTGAAGAGC
>CAKSVQ010000308.1 GCA_934504065.1 uncultured Dysosmobacter sp.
CTATAAGCCCGCCTATTTCCAGCGGGTGGGCGTGCGCTATATCAACGTGGTCTCCCGGCAGAAGCTGGGGCTGGAGGGCACGCCGTGGGCCCAGCTTTTCGCCCCGGCCTACACCGGAGTATTGCAGGAGCCGGACGTGCGGGAGGAGCAGGCCGTGGCCTATGGCAGCGACCTGACGCTGAAGCTGGACTCCTCCTGTCAGGCCAAGATCCACGCGGGCACGGGCCGCCTGCAAAACAAGGCCCCCGGCGCCCAGCAGGACCCGGAGATCAAGTTCATCTTCGACATGGACCTTTCCATGAACGGCCAGACCCCCTGCACCCTTGCCGCCGCCGCGCTGGAGACCCTGCACGGCCACGGCACCCGCATTTTTGAAGGCGCCGTGACCGACCGGATGCGGCAGGCCATGGAGGGGCGTTAAGTCACATCTTTACCAGAAGGTAGTACCTCTATAGGAAACAAAAATCAGCGCCTTTGTCCGCCCACGGAAAAGGTGCTGATTTTTTTGTAAAAATTGAAAAAACACGCTGGAATAATTGAGAAACATTTTAGGAAATTTAAGCCTTGTGCAAAACGAGTATCCTCCGGTATCCTAGTTTATGTAAAAAGCTTTACCGTATTGCATATCATGAGACAGAGGAGTTTTCAAGCATGTTAAAGAGCGAATATTTGCAGCGGGTCTATACGCAGGTGGTCACCCGCGACCCGGACCAGAAGGAATTTCATCAGGCCGTGCTGGAGGTTTTGGAAAGTCTGGACCTCGTCATGGACCAGCACCCCGAATACGAGCAGAAGGGCGTGATCGAGACCTTTGTGGAGCCGGAGCGCATGATCTGCTTCCGGGTACCCTGGATCGACGACAAGGGGCAGGTGCACGTGAACCGGGGCTACCGCATCCAGTTCAGCTCCGCCATCGGCCCCTACAAGGGCGGACTGCGGTTCCACCCCACTGTGAACCTGTCCATCCTGAAATTTCTGGGCTTTGAGCAGATTCTGAAAAACAGCCTGACCGGGCTGCCCATGGGCGGCGCCAAGGGCGGCAGCGACTTTGACCCCAAGGGCAAGAGCGACGGCGAGGTCATGCGCTTTTGCCAGAGCTTCATGACCGAGCTCAACCGCCACATCGGCCAGTTCGTGGACGTGCCCGCCGGAGACATCGGCGTGGGCGCGCGGGAGATCGGCTATCTCTTCGGCCAATACCGCCGCATCCGCGGCAGCTATGATGCCGGCGTGCTCACCGGAAAGGGGCTGGAATTCGGCGGCTCGCTGGTGCGCACCGAGGCCACCGGCTACGGCCTGTGCTATCTCACCGACGAGATGCTCAAGTGCATGAAGCACGACTCCTTCGCAGGCAAGACCGTGGTCATCTCCGGGTCCGGCAACGTGGCCATTTTCGCCTGCCAAAAGGCCACGGAGCTGGGCGGTAAGGTGGTCGCCATGAGCGATTCCAACGGCTATATCCACGACCCCAACGGCATCGATCTGGACGTGGTGAAGGACATCAAGCTTAATAAGCGGGGCCGTATTAAGGAATACGCCCAGCGCGTGGCGGGCAGCACCTATACCGAGGGCTTCCGCAACATCTGGAATGTCCCCTGCGACATCGCCCTCCCCTGCGCCACGCAGAACGAGATCGACGGCGACATCGCAAAGATCATTGTGAAAAACGGCGCCATGGCCGTGGCCGAGGGCGCGAATATGCCCTGCCGCCCGGAGGCCATCCGGGTGTTCCAGGAGGCCGGGCTGCTGTTCGCCCCTGCCAAGGCGGCCAATGCCGGCGGCGTGGCCACCAGCGGTCTGGAAATGAGCCAGAACTCCATGCGCTACTCCTGGACGTTCGACGAGGTGG
>CAKSVQ010000309.1 GCA_934504065.1 uncultured Dysosmobacter sp.
TTCAACGCGTCCGAAATCTTCATGAAATCCGGGCAGCGTGTTCCGATTGCACGCGGATACAGCAAACCATTTAAAGAGACTTTCTTCAATCTGATGTTTCCGGAGTAGGAAACGTGCACCGCCAGGCACACATCCACAAAGGAGCAGCTGCCATCCGGCAACTGCTCCTTATCATTTCTCTTATGGCTTACTGACTGGATTCCATGTTAGGAGGAATAAAAAACATGCCAAAGAAACAACCTTTTCAGAAAATTACAAATCGAGAACTGGAGATCCTGCAATTATTATGGCACACGGATCATCCGCTTATCGCATCTGAAATTGCCACGCTCAAACCTGATCTGACGATCAATACGGTACAGGCAGTACTGCGTAACCTGTTAAAATACAAGTATATCGAAGTCGCAGACATCGTATACAGCGGAACCGTACTGACACGAAGCTACAGACCGCTGATCACCGAGCAGGATTTCGGTGTCAGCCAGGTAATTCGCGATTTCCATTCCTTTGAAGGGCTTTCCGTACCACATCTGGTAGCCGGCTTATTAAATGAGCCGATCACAGCAGATGAGATCTCAGAGCTGGAAACAATGATCGCGCAGCAGAAAGAGCGGCTGAAACAGCGTGATGCTGAAAAATAAATGACAACTAAATATGGGATATATTTGACGTGCGTCAAATAATAAGTGGATACAAATAGGGCTCCGGGAATTTCCCGGAGCCCTTACTTTATGCAAAGCCGTTATATTACCATGTCTGTCTGAGCACCTCTCCCTTCAGATACAAATTTCCCTTAATATCCTCTTTCATTGGCTCCAGTTGTTCCTTTCTGACCAGATAGGCTATATTCTGTCTGGAGCATTCCAAAAGGTCACAGCTTTCCGACGTATCCAGCAGATTATTTCTGGCAAAGCAGATAAAATCATTTCTGGTCAACGGAAGTTTTTCTCCTCTTTCATAGAGTGTCGAGGATGGAATATCAATCGAATCATTAAAGGTGATAAAATACCCGCCTGTTCCTACCATACAGGACTGATAGAGCATATCATTGTGCAGCACCTTCTTCACCCCTTCCACATCAGTGAAATTCTGTAATTCAATTTTTCTCACACTTTCATCCGCAAAAAAACATAGAATGCTATGTTGCCCGCAGGCAACACAATCCACGATGGTTTTCTTCCTGTCCGTTACATATTTGGGCACTTCGTCTATTTTCCTGATATACAGACTGTCCTGTGCACATTTTCCGTTTGCCAGTTCCAGAAATTTCATTTCATCGTATGCTTCCATTTTCTGATTTTTTAATATCTGGCTGATATTTTGTCTGCCACTCGGTATTACGCGTTCTTTTACCCAGAGGTAACTCATATCACGTGGTGCTGTATAAATATGGCGTTTCACAAGCTCGGCAAACAGCAAGGGAGCTGTCCACTCATCCAGATCTTCCTGTAATTCCACAATAAAATCCTTTTTCTTTTCATAATACAGGAGAACACCAACAGATCTATTATTTTCGTAATCCAGTATTTCAAAGATTTTCATAGATCTCATACCTTTCATAGATCATTTTCCATATTTTTTCCATAAATACTTCGGACATAACAGAAGTAAGCCCGTCCAATATGACAGCCTTATCTGTTTCCTTCAGCTTTCCCGGAAATACATCTTTTGTCTGTATAAGCTGCAGATTTTCATAACAGGAATAACCGCCTATGAAGTTATTACATTTCTTATCTGCAAGCACATCAAACTTTGCCACATCTTCCTCAGACAGGCAGGAATACATAAGAGACAAACCGTGATCAAACAAAGGAGCAATTCTGATCGTATGTGCTCTGGCATTTCTC
>CAKSVQ010000310.1 GCA_934504065.1 uncultured Dysosmobacter sp.
GATGAACGGCACGCGGCCCTTGATGGTGGACAGGTGTGCGACGGCACCGAGGTCCATGATCTCCTGCTGGTTGGTCTCTGCAAGCATTGCAAAGCCGGTCTGACGGCAGGCATAAACGTCGGAGTGGTCGCCGAAGATGTTCAGCGCGTGAGACGCGACGCATCTTGCGGAAACGTGGATGACGCAGGGAAGAAGCTCGCCAGCGATCTTGTACAGGTTCGGGATCATGAGAAGCAGACCCTGAGACGCAGTGTAGGTCGTCGTCAGAGCGCCGGCACCCAGAGAGCCGTGTACGGCACCTGCCGCGCCGCCCTCGGATTCCATTTCGATGACCTTGACGCGTTCACCGAAAATGTTTCTTGCGGGTTTACCGAAAATGTTCTTGTCCGTTGCGGACCAGGTGTCGGTCACTTCCGCCATCGGACTGGACGGGGTGATCGGGTAAATCGCCGCAACTTCCGTAAACGCATAGCTTACGTGCGCTGCCGCGGTATTACCGTCCATGGAAATCATTTTTCTTTTAATTGCCATGTTTTGAGTTTCCTCCTGTCTATGTGTGAATAATTTTTTGAATCGACTGTATCAAAACAGCTCAAAGCCCAACGGTCATTATAGCATATCCCGCGGGAAAAGTAAAGGTTTTTCGCGAAAAAAGTACCCGTTTGCTAAAACTTTCACGTAATTTTCACCGAAGCCCGCGGGACACAGAGGTCCGGTTCCATGATAACCGATAAAAGAGAAAAAGTAAAGAGATAACGGCAAAGAATCCGGGATGTAATGTTTCCCTCCGGTGCCGTTTCCTCTGTCACAAGAAAAGAGGGTGTCAGGAACTCAAGGCGAGTTTTTGACACCCAAAAAACACTGTATGCTGCGGAAACTCCGGAGCAGTTGCCCGGAAAACAGCTGTCAGCGATCTGCGATCAGCTGTTCACGGGGCGGACACGACCGCCGGAAAGTTCGTCCTCCGTGTCGTCTCTCTCCCGGAAAAACAGCGAAATGCACCAGAGTCCCGCAAGCCCGACGAGCGTGTAGATCACCCGGCTGACCGCGGACATCTGCCCGCCGCAGATCCACGCCACAATGTCAAACCGGAAAATGCCGATGCTTCCCCAGTTGATGGCGCCGATCACGGTCAGGATCAGTGCGATTCTGTCCATAATCTTCATAATCAAATTTCCCCCGATACCGGTAATTTCGCCCGGATCATGATCCGGTCAGATACAGTTTCTGCGCGACGCGCGGCGTTCATGCAAGCCAAACTTTTCCGCCACCGGACCGACCCCGCGAAAAATTTGCAAAATTTTTTGTAAATTCTCTGTCACGCGGCATATCCTTCCCTTGCGGCGGACGCGTTTTTATGATAAACTGAAATATAAACAGATATCCATGACATTCCGAATGAACTATGACCGGGAGGTACCCACATGATCAATCGCGGATATTTACAGCTGAAGGACAGTTACCTGTTCACCGACATCGCGTCGCGCGTCGCGGCATATGCAAAAGCGCACCCGGACGCGGACATCATCCGGCTCGGCATCGGAGACGTCACGCTCCCGCTCGCGCCGACCGTCACCGACGCAATGAAGCGCGCGGCGGACGAAATGGGAAAGAAGGAGACCTTCCGCGGCTACGGCCCCGAACAGGGGTATCCGTTCCTCCGCGAGGCGATTTCGCGCTATTACGCAAGCCACGGCGTGAAGGTCGGGGCGGACGAAATTCTGGTTTCGGACGGCGCCAAGAGCGACCTCGGCAACATCCTTGACCTCTTCTCGCGCGACTGTACGGTGCTCGTGCAGGACCCCGTCTACCCGGTCTATGTGGATACCAACGTGATGGACG
>CAKSVQ010000311.1 GCA_934504065.1 uncultured Dysosmobacter sp.
GACTTATTGACCATGTAGGGAATCTCGGTGATGACGATCTGGCGCTTTTCCTCGTCCACCTCGGCTCTTGCACGGACGGTAATACGTCCCTGACCGGTGCGGTAGGCTTCCTTGATGCCGTTGACACCGTAAATGATGCCGGCAGTGGGGAAGTCGGGTCCCTTGATGAATTCCATGAGTTCATCGACCGAGCAATCGGGATGTTCCATGCGGTAGATGGTCGCGTCAATGACCTCGCCGAGGTTATGGGTCGGGACATTGGTCGCCATACCGACCGCGATACCGACCGCGCCGTTGACGAGGAAATTGGGGAAGCGGGAGGGAAGCACCTCCGGCTCCACGCGGGAGTTATCGAAGTTCGGGACCATGTTGACGCCGTTCTTGTCGATGTCGCGGGTCATTTCGTCCGCGATTTTGTCAAGCCGCGCCTCGGTATAACGATATGCTGCCGGCGGGTCGCCGTCCACGGAGCCGAAGTTGCCGTGTCCTTCGACGAGCGGGTAGCGGTAAGAGAAGGGCTGTGCCATACGCACCATGGTGCCGTAAACCGCCGAGTCACCGTGCGGATGATATCTGCCGAGCACGTTACCGACGGTCGTTGCGGATTTCCGGAACGGGTTATCATGGGTAAGGTTGTCCTCGTACATTGCGTAAAGGATACGTCTCTGACCGGGCTTCATGCCGTCGCGGACGTCGGGCAGGGCGCGCGCGATGATGACGGACATGGAGTATTCGATGAAGGACTTCCGGACCTCCTTCTCCATGTTGATATCGACGATCTTCTGGTTTTCGAAGAGTGCCAGATCCATCTCGCGGTCTGCTTCGGTTTTTTTGATCTTCTTGTGTTCCACGGTGTGACCTCTCTTTTTGGTTTTTCCCGTTTTGCGGGAGTGATTTTTTGAAGTTTCCCGCCGGGGCAGGGAAATGGGGGGATGCGTTATACTTTGCAGAGGAGCGGGTTATATGGACAGTTGTTTTTATGCGCTCCGCGGGGTTAACTTAATTGAACGTTCCGCGTTCTGCGGGTTATCTTTATTAATTTTTTCTTATGCGCTCCCCGCGCGGGGCAGCGTTCAAATTTTCCCTCCCCCGAGCATCCTCCGGAACAGCGGATAGAACAGCGCGGACACAGCAAACGTCCAAATGACCTCCGGCAGAACCGACGCAACCAGCACCGCCCAAAGGGAAGGGATCCGCCCTGCGTAGATTCCCGAACGCACCAGCGTCAGGGATGCCCGCACCGGCAAGATCAGCCCTGCGGGAATGGCGTATGCCCGGAAGTCCTTCCGGGGAAGCGACAGATTGGTCTCTCCCACCACATATCCGACCAGGAAATAAACCAACGTCGATGCCGGAAAGACCGCGCCGGACAGGGAATCCAGAAGAAATCC
Organism: uncultured Dysosmobacter sp.; assembly: GCA_934504065.1. Classification (GTDB taxonomy): domain Bacteria; phylum Bacillota; class Clostridia; order Oscillospirales; family Oscillospiraceae; genus Oscillibacter. Next base: position 1,392 of record CAKSVQ010000311.1, read on the forward strand.
GGAAAAGATCCCCGCGATCCCGCCTGCCTTCCCGCCCGCATAAAACGCGAACGCGGCAAGCGCGGCAAGCGTCAAACCCGGCGACGCCCCGAAAAACGGAAAGCCGTCAAATCTGGTAAAAAACGAAGTCTCAAAAACGGCGGATACGAGCAGGATACCGACGGTAACCGCCCATCTCGCACGCCCGATCCGAGGCTGTCCGGAAATGGACGGAAGCTGATGGGAAAGCTTCATGAGCCACTCCCCGTTTCCGTCAGGATCAGTGCGTAGGTCAGATCCTTGCCAAGCTCCGCAGACGGCTCGATTACCAGCGTCAGCTTGCGGCTGTAACCGTCCACCCGCACCTCCCGGACCTTGCCGATCCGAAGCCCCGCCGGATAGACAGCGCCGGCACCGGAGGACAGAATCACGTCGCCGATGCGGACATCAATGCCGTACAGCTTCAGAT
>CAKSVQ010000312.1 GCA_934504065.1 uncultured Dysosmobacter sp.
TATTTTTGTGACTGGCAGGTCGCTTCTATTTTAACACAATCGGAGTTTTTTGTCTTGTTCATCGGTTAACCTTTTTTTGAACCCCGCCACTATGGCGGGGTTTTCGACACACAAAAAAGCACAAGATCTACTAAATCTTGTGCTTTTTATGTTTTATAGCTTTTTCGTACTACAAAGATGTGTGTGTACGACAAAATCTCGTTTTTGAGCCGATTTTCGGGAGCGTGTCGGAAGATTTCAATCTTTTTACTTCTCTGCAGTCGGCAGAGTTATCGAACCGCTCTCAACTCGATATATCCTCTCTCTCCTCGAGGTTCCAACTGAATGCGGGGATTTGTTTTGTCCCACGCATATCCGATTGTCGATGGGTCGTATCGCTCCATTGCAAGCTGTAACGCTTCGATCGCTTGGCAATAGTTCTCCTCATTGAACGGTTCGCCTTGAAACATCAAGTATTTTGCCGCAGGCAAAGTGATGACATCAAATCCATCCGGGATAATGCCGGTATAGTCCATTGTCACCTCAACACCCTGCACATATTCAGATGTGTTCGGCTTTCGATATTTCTCCGGCAGCCACATACAAACCAGCTCTCCACAAAGAGATTTCATGCTGATGAGAATACCCCAGACATCACAGCCTACTTCTTGACAATAACTCCAATACTCTTTTGCCGTTTTTCCTCGCTTGATGATAACCTTGCGTTCCGGCTTTTCTACTACCTGAACAAAGACATTTGCCACATGTTCCATTGATTTTTGCTCCTTCCACAGTGTTTTGAATTTAACGCCGTAGGGGGTGAAAAGTGGGAGAGGTATAGGAGATTTTGCATATTCATAGGGATTGCAGCCAAACGCGTTGCGAAATGCACGTTGATATCCATCAACGCTGTCATAACCGGAATCATAAGCAATATCGATTACTTTGCACTGTTCGTCACGCAGACGCAATGCCGACTCGGACAATCGAATCCGCCTGATGTAATCCGCCGGTGCAAGTCCTGTCAGCTCCTTAAATATTCGCGCGCAATAAAAAGGAGAGTATCCGGCAGCGCGGGAAAGGTCACATAGAGTGATCTTTTCTGAAAGATGCACTGCGATATAGTCCTGCATCTGTTGAACTGCTAAAATCTTTTCCGTCACTTTATCATCCCTCCTGACAAAGCCATTATAGCATAAGGAACGGAATTATTCTCGACTTTTCTTGCGCTTCTTCAAATTCCGATTTGTTTCTGCGTAATTATATCATATCGTTTGGGCTTTTCAATGCCTCAAACAATAAATAAAAATATTGGTCTGTAAGAAAAGATTTTCAGACCGATGCGTTTGTCTGCGTTGCCCGAAATAGCTTTGTTTATCTGCGATTCCGAGTTTTCTATTTTCTGTTTTTCGTTTTTTCTCTTCGTTTCCGAACTGTTCAATTTCAGGTCAGACAAGCGATTTCAGATATTCTTCTACGTTTTTGTATTCGATTCCGTTTTCCAAAGTCGCATTTTCTCCGCGATAAATAACAACTTTTTTAGTGATTTTTCCGTATCTGAATTCCGTGCTTTCCAGTTTCTCTTCATCAATTAAATGTCTGTATTGCTCTTTCACCTGTTCCTTGCTGTGCTTTACTTCGTAAATTTCGCAGGTCGCATTTACATTATCCGCAACAACCATATCAAATTCGCCGACGACAAATTGAAGCTGAAAAACCTGCTTTTTCGGATTTGCAATCTTCGTTTCGAGCAACACGATGTCTTCCATCATTCTGCCTTTTATATCGCTTAAAATCCGCTCGATAACAGCATTTCTTTCGTCTAT
>CAKSVQ010000313.1 GCA_934504065.1 uncultured Dysosmobacter sp.
GTTCCAAGCCCGCGAGCCACATGGAATTTGCTGCGTCATCTTCCAGCTGCAGCCGCAGATGGGTCGGATAAAGTTCCACTTCTGTCAGTGTAAAGGTCTGTCCTGCCATGGTGAAGGTCTTGTCAACCGGGATGAGTTTTCCCTGCACGGTGTAATACGGGTCAAATTCCAGTGTAAAGGTAAACTGTGCCAGATATTCCTGCTCTGACGTGGAAGTCTCAAATTCATTTTCGGCGCTGCATACTTCGTCTGAGGGGGTCCGTTCCTCGGGCTGTTGCCAGACCGACAGCGTTAATTGCACGGTATCCGGAACGTTCCGTTCGATGAAATCTACCCGCACTGACCGAAGCTCTCCGTTGGGAACACCGTAGGAGCTGCTGCCGGAGAAATAACCCGCGTCATTTTCCGGCAGCGTGATTTTGCCGTCTGCCTCCAGTTGCGCATGGGTTTGAGAGGTCAGTGTATAGAAAATATTGACCTGCTTCCGGTCGACGATTAAATACTCCACGGTGGCGGTAATACCGTCTTTCGTCTGGCTCTGTCCCACGGGCTGGACATATTCGTTTTCTACTGCGGCGCTCAGGCTGGGGGACCATGCAACCGCCTTTGCAAGCTCCCGCAGCACCGGAACGGTTCCGCAGGCTCGCGCAAAGGGAACGGACAGGTTGACAAGTGCCACGAACAATGCAAAGCACGCCGCAAAGCCAGCGAGAGAAACCAGACCTGCCCGCTTTCTCTTTGTCTGCCGTTCCTTTTTCAGTGCCCGCGCCACGGTGCCATCCAGCGCGTCTGGCGTTTGCTCCAGTTCATGTAGAAGCTGCGCGTATTCTTCTTTTCTTGTCACAATGGTTCCTCCTCTCCCAGTTCTAATTTCAAAAGCTTTAAGGCATTTCGCTGCCGAGTCGCTACGGTTCCCTGCGGAATGTCCAGCGTCCGCGCGGTCTCAGCCTGTGTAAACCCGGCAAAGAACCGCAACACGATCACGCTGCGCAGCTCATCCGGCAGCCGCTGTACGGCTTCCCGCAGGGGAAGATGCTTGTATAGATCTGCTCCGGCTGCTTCCACGTCCTCTTCATATGGTGCAAAGCGCTTTCTGCGCCGCAGCTCTTTGCAGCATACATTAAGCAGAATGCGGGTGAGCCACGTTTCAAAATATTCCGGCTGGCGCAGTCCCTTTAAGGCCCGCAGCGCCTGATAAACTGCCTCGTCCACAGCTTCCAGCGCATCCGCTTCATTGCCAAGATACAGGTATGCTGTGCGGTACAGCTGCTTTTTTATGTTTTCTGTCCGGCATACGAATTCAGTTCTTTCCATGCTGCTACCTCCTTTCTTTAAATCACGCCGTTCACTTATTAGAGCATCGAGACGCGGAAATTGTTTTCGTGAAATCAAAAAAATCAGCACGGCAACCGCCGTGCTGACTGTTACGCTCTGGGATGGGCTTTCTGATAAACATCCTTCAGCTGCCGCTTGACTACGTGGGTATAGATCTGGGTGGAGGAAATATCTGCATGTCCCAGCATTTCCTGAATCGACCGCAGGTCCGCGCCGTTTTCCAGCAGATGCACCGCAAAGGAATGGCGGAGTGTGTGAGGCGTGATGTCTTTTTCAATCCCCGCTTTTTCCTGATAATGCTTGATGATCTTCCAAAAGCCCTGACGGCTCATGCGCTCACCGTTCATATTTACAAAAAGCGCTTCTTCACCCCGATCCGCGATCAGCTGGGGGCGGATGTTGTAAATATAGTCCTTCAATGCCTTCACGGCTGTGTGGTACAGGGGGATGATCCGCTCTTTTCCCC
>CAKSVQ010000314.1 GCA_934504065.1 uncultured Dysosmobacter sp.
GGAGACGAGTCCAAGCAGCCGGTCAACCTGGTCGTCATTATGAACGAATCCTTCGCCGATCTCACCATCTTTGACGGTCTGGACCCCTCAGAGGATCCCACTCCCTTCCTGCACAGCCTGACGGAGAACACGGTGAAAGGCTGGATGTATTCCCCGGTCACCGGCGGCGGCACCGCCAGCGTGGAGTTTGAATACCTCACCGGCTTCTCTACCCTGTTCCAGCCGCCCCACACCGTGGCCTATCAGCTGTATGTGAAAGAAAATATGCCCTCTTTGGCTGCGCTGGCGGGGAGCGCAGGGTACGAAACCACTGCCTTCCACCCCTATAAGTCCTCCGGCTGGAATCGCCCCATCGCCTATAAGGACCTGGACTTTGACCACCAGCTCTACGAGGAGGATGTGGAGGACCCCTATCTCATCCGGCACTATATCTCTGACCACTCCGACTATCAGAAGGTCATGGAGACCACCCAGGCCGCCAACGCCGAGGGCAAAAAGTGCTTTATTTTTAATGTAACTATGCAGAACCACAGCGGCTATACGCAGGGGTGGAACAATCTGGAGCGCACCATCGACCTGCCGGAAGCTCTGAAGAGCGCGGACGGCTCTGCCCGGCAGTATTTCGCCCTGGTCCGGGCCAGCGACGACGCGCTGAAGGAGCTGATCGACTATTACAGCACGGTTGAGGAACGCACTATGGTGGTCCTCTTCGGCGACCATCAGCCGCCCCTGAAAAACGCTTTCTATGAAGAGCTGTACGGCAAAGCGCTGTCTGAGCGTACCACGCAGGAGGTCATGAAGCAGTACATCACCCCCTTCTTTATCTGGACCAATTACGACATTGAGGAGCAGCAGGACGTTTCCATCAGCCCCAACTATCTGGGCGTGCTCACGGCCAAGCTGGCGGGCCTGCCTATGACCGGATTTATGGAATTCCTGGATGATATGTATCAGGAGCTGCCCGCCATCACTCCTGTGGGCATCCTTACCGATGACGGCCGGTATAAAAAGCGGAAGGAACTGGATCAGCAACTGCAGACCTGGCTGGACAACTACGAAATTCTGAACTACTGCGGCATGGTTGACCTCTTTGACGAGGCACGGCCCATGTTCTGCCTGGAAGAAGCCAATCCGTGATCCTCAATTTTGTGCTGCCCGCCCCCTGCAGGGCGGGCAGCGCCCATAGAACTATGAAAAAACGGGCCGTCCAGCCGGACGACCCGTTTTGTTATGCTCTTTTCTTTTAGATGCGCTTCCAAACCGCGCCGCCGGGCACGTCGGTAATTTCAATGCCCTGCTGCTTCAGCTCGTCGCGGATGCGGTCAGCCTCAGCAAAGTTCTTGGCCTTCTTTGCCTGATACCGGGCCAGAACCTGAGCGTCCACCGCGGGGTCGCCCTCGCCGGTAATGGCGTAACCGGCAGAGGCGTTGGTCTTGGCATTGGCCTGCTCCTGGCGCACCTTGTCGGCCTTCTCCAGCAGGGACAGGCTCAGCACCTGGTCATAGCTGTCCAGGATGGCCAGCTTGGTGGCGTCGTTGGTTTTGGCCTTCAGCACGTCGTACACGGCGGTAACACCCATGGAGGTGTTCAGGTCGTTGCCCAGCTGCTGGTCAAACTTCTCCTTATACTCCGCAAACACGGCCTGATCCACCTCGCCCTCGCCGGGCTTCAGGGCAGCGATCTTGGCGATCAGCTTGTTGAAGGCGGCGGCGGCGTTGTCCAGGTTCTCCCAGGTGAACACCAGGGCCTTGCGGTAGTGGCTCTGCAGGCAGAAGAACCGGTAGGCCACGGGGTCATAGCC
>CAKSVQ010000315.1 GCA_934504065.1 uncultured Dysosmobacter sp.
CGGTCCTTAGAGATCACGCCGATCGTGGTGGCCGTGCCCATGTCGATGGTAATGATCGGCGGCTCAAACTCTTCCAACGCGGATACCGCGTCCGCAACAATATCCGCCCCCACCTGCGTCTGATTTGTCAGTCGGATGTTCAAGCCCGTGCGGACACCCGGGCCAACGACCATGGGCGGCTTTCCCAAAAGCCGGGTCAAAGCCTTTTCCATCATAAAGTTCAGCGGCGGTACAACGCTGCATAAAATCGCACCCGTCACATCGCTGTATTGGTAATGATACAATGCAAACAGATTCATCAAATCGATACTGATCTGATCGGCGGTTTTGCGGCTGTCCGTATCCAGCGAGGCCAAAAAACGCAGATTTTTTTCCTTGTCAAATAAGCCAACGGACGTATTGGAATTTCCAACATCGATTGCCAGCAGCATGGCAGCTCCTCCCTTTTCTTTATGATCCTGGCATTTCCTAACGGCAAGCGCAGGATATTCCGTCAAAACAGCGTGATCTGACTGGTCTCCGCCATGCCTGCAAAAGCGCCTAACGCTTTCAGCTGTTCAATATGCGTTTTGGAAAGCTTATTGCAGCACATGGAAAATTCCTCCACAGAGATGAAGGTCTTCCCCTTTCGCTTCTCCACCGTATCGATGGCAGCGGCTTCGCCCAGGCCATGCACCGTGACAAACGGCGGCAGCAGGCCATTCTCCGTGACAACAAATTTCGTCGCATCCGACCTGTAAATATCGATCGTGTCAAAGTGGAAGCCGCGCAGATAAAATTCGTAGCATACCTCCAGCGTGGTCAGCAGGTTCTGTTCCACCGCCGTGGCATCTTTATTATTCTCAATTTCATGGATTTTTTTCTTCACAGCTTCTTTCCCGGCGCAGCAGAATTCCGCGTCAAACGCCTTTGCGCGGACAGAGAAAAACGTTGCATAGAAAGCCAGCGGCTCGTGCACCTTATACCACGCAATGCGGAACGCCATCATCACATAGGCAACGGCGTGCGCTTTGGGGAAAAGATAACCGATCTTGGCCAGAGACTCGATATACCATGCCGGAACATCATGGGCCTGCATGGCCTCCACCCAGCCATCGTCAAAGCCGCCTTTTTTGACCTTCCCCTTTCGGACCTTCTCCATGATCTTGAAGCTCATTTTCGGATCAAGGCCTTTTGAGATCAGATACAGCATAATATCGTCACGGCAGCCCACCGTCTCCAGAACGCTGGCCGTGCCGCTGACGATCAGTTCCCGGGCGTTGCCCATCCACACGTCTGTTCCGTGGGAAAAGCCGGAAAGCCGTACCAGCGTATTGAAGTCCTTAGGCTGGGTGTCGATAAGCATCTGTCTTGTAAAGCGGGTGTTGAACTCCGGAATGGCAACAGCTCCGGTGGGCCCCAATATTTCATCGTTTTCATAGCCGAGGACCTTGCTGGAAATGAAGATGGACATGGTATCCGGGTCGTCCAACGGGATCGTGTGGGGGTCTACCCCCGTCAGGTCCTGCATCATGCGCACCATGGTCGGGTCATCATGCCCCAGCATATCCAGCTTCAGGATGTTGGCTTCCATCGAGTGGTATTCAAAATGGGTCGTGATCGTGTCGGAATCGTCGGCATCCGCCGGATGCTGAACCGGACAGAAATCCTCCATATCCTTATCATCTGGAACAACGACCAGACCGCCGGGATGCTGCCCGGTGGTACGCCGGACGCCCACACAGCCCAGGGTCAGGCGGTTTTCCTCCGCACGTCCAGCAGTCATACCGTTTTCTTCCAGGAA
>CAKSVQ010000316.1 GCA_934504065.1 uncultured Dysosmobacter sp.
AACCGAACAAGGGGGGACTTTTCTTTAACTGTTAACCGTTCAAAATTTGCGTGAACTCCTCGCCTGTGATCGTCTCTTTTTCATAGAGGAAGTTTGCCAGTTCATCCAGCTTGGCGCGGTTTTCCGTCAGGATGGCGGCAGCCTTATCGTGCTGGCGCTTCACCAGCTCCACCACCCGCTGGTCGATTTTCGTCTGGGTCTCCGCAGAGCAGACAAGGGAGACATCCCCGCCAAGATACTGATTGCTGACCGTTTCCAGCGCCACCATATCAAAATCCTTACTCATGCCATAGCGGGTGATCATGGCCCGGGCCAGCTTGGTGGCCTGTTCAATGTCGTTGGAGGCGCCTGTGGTGACCGAGCCGAACACCACTTCCTCCGCCGCGCGTCCTCCGGTATAGGTCGCAATCTTGTTTTCGATCTCTTCCTTGCTCATCAGGTAATGGTTGACCTCTTCCACCTGCATGGTGTAGCCCAGCGCGCCGGAGGTGCGGGGCACGATGGTAATCTTCTGCACAGGGGCGGAGTCGGTCTGCTTTGCCGCCACCAGCGCATGGCCGATCTCATGATAGGCCACGATCCGCTTTTCCTTATCCGTCATGATGGCATTTTTCTTCTGATAGCCCGCGATCACGACCTCAATGCTCTCTTCCAAATCGGCCTGCGTTGCACAGGTGCGGCCGGAGCGCACCGCACGCAGCACTGCTTCATTGACAATGTTGGCAAGCTCTGCGCCGGAAGCACCGGAGGCCATCCGGGCCACCTTTCCAAAGTCCACGTCCTCCGCGATCCGAATTTTCTTTGCGTGCACCTTCAGAATTTCTTCCCGCCCCTTCAGGTCCGGCAGCTCCACGGGAACGCGGCGGTCAAACCGTCCCGGTCGGGTCAGCGCCGGGTCAAGGGACTCCGGACGGTTCGTGGCTGCCAGAATGATGACGCCGGTGTTGCCCTCGAAGCCGTCCATCTCCGTGAGAAGCTGGTTCAGCGTCTGCTCCCGTTCATCATTGCCGCCCATCTGGCCGTCCCGCTTTTTGCCGATGGCGTCGATCTCGTCAATGAACACGATGCAGGGTGCTTTTTCTTTGGCCTGCCGGAAAAGGTCGCGCACCTTGCTGGCGCCCATACCGACGAACATCTCCACAAACTCCGAGCCGGACATGGAGAAAAACGGAACGTTTGCCTCACCTGCCACAGCCTTTGCCAGCATGGTCTTGCCCGTTCCCGGAGGGCCCACCAGCAAAATGCCCTTGGGCATGGAAGCGCCGATTGTCTGATATTTACCGGGATCATGCAGGTAATCCACGATCTCGGTCAGGTTTTCCTTGGCCTCGTCCTCACCTGCCACATCGGAAAAGCGAATGCCCTCCGCCGATTTGACGTAAACCTTGGCATTGGATTTTCCCATGTTGAACATCATGGAATTTCCGCCGCCCATTTTCTCCATCATCTTGCGGGACATCACCTGCCCAATGCCGACGAAAAGCAGCAGCGGCAAGATCCAGCTTAAAATACTCACCAGAAGCGAGGTCTGCTGGATCTCTTCGCCCGTGGTGGAGACGCCAGCATCCAGCAGGCGCTGGATCAGTCCATCGTCCGTCACCATAGCGGTTTTATAGATCTTAGTCTCATCCCGGTTGGTAAACAATATCCGATTATTCTGCTCCTGCAATTCCGCCCGGCCCACCTCGCCGTTTTCCGTCATGGCAACAAAGGTGTTATAGTCCACATCCTGAATGCGGTGCTCGGAAAGCCATGGCA
>CAKSVQ010000317.1 GCA_934504065.1 uncultured Dysosmobacter sp.
AGCCGGAGCCGAAAGGCTCTGGCGGTCGTACCGAAAAAATTTCTATTGGTGTATCTTACACAAGAAAAACGGCGAAATTTCTACGTTTTTTCTGTTTGTTTAGCCGCTTGCTATCCTTGCTTTTGTATGGTAACATGGTTACAATGGGAATGGAATCTCGATTAAAAAACAGCCCCTTGAGGGCGTTAAAATAAATGATGCAGACTTGCTTTTGGGCAGGTCTTTTTTGTTTGGAGGTGAGAACGGTGGCAAGATTTAAACCGACCCGCTTTATGGCGGAGAATTCCAAGTATAACAAAAAGGCGGCGAACTATGCCGTCTCTTTTATTGAGTGCCTCAGCCACACCAAAGGCACATGGGCAGGAAAGAAATTCGAACTGCTGGACTGGCAGGAACAGATTATCCGTGACCTGTTCGGGATTCTGAAACCGAACGGCTATCGCCAGTTCAACACAGCATACATCGAGATTCCCAAGAAGAACGGCAAATCAGAACTTGCCGCTGCGGTTGCTCTGCTGCTCACCTGCGGTGATGGTGAAGAACGTGCGGAAGTTTACGGATGTGCTGCTGACCGTCAACAGGCTGCCATTGTATTTGATGTAGCTGCTGATATGGTACGAATGTGCCCTGCCCTTTCCAAACGAGTGAAGATTCTGACCTCACAAAAGCGTATTGTGTACATTCCGACCAACAGCTTCTATCAAGTGCTTTCGGCAGAGGCCTATAGCAAACATGGCTTCAACATCCATGGGGTCGTGTTCGATGAACTTCACACGCAACCCAATCGGAAATTGTTCGATGTTATGACCAAAGGTTCCGGCGATGCAAGAATGCAGCCTTTGTATTTCCTGATTACCACTGCCGGAACTGATACAAATTCAATCTGCTATGAAGTTCACCAAAAGGCAAAGGACATTCTGGAAGGCAGAAAGCATGATCCAACTTTCTATCCGGTCATTTATGGTGCAGATGAATCAGAAGATTGGACTGACCCGAAGGTTTGGAAAAAAGCAAATCCAAGTCTGGACAAAACCATCGGAATGGATAAGGTGGTGGCTGCGTGTAATTCTGCAAAGGAAACTCCCGGTGAAGAAAATGCTTTTCGACAACTGCGTTTGAATCAGTGGGTAAAACAGGCAGTACGTTGGATGCCGATGGAGAAATGGGACAAATGCAAGGTCGCTTTTGATGAAGAGATGCTTGCAGGTCGTATCTGCTACGGTGGACTTGACCTTTCCAGTACAACAGATATTACGGCTTTCGTGCTTGTTTTTCCTCCAACAGATGAAGATGAGCATTATTACATTCTTCCCTACTTCTGGCTGCCGGAAGAAACATTGCCACTCAGAGTTAGGCGTGACCACGTTCCATATGATATTTGGGAACGGCAAGGCTACCTGAAAACCACTGAGGGAAATGTTGTCCATTATGGTTTTATCGAAAACTTCATCGATGAACTGGGACAGAAATTTCATATCAAAGAGATTGCATTTGACCGTTGGGGTGCAGTGCAGATGTCGCAGAATTTGGAGGGGCTTGGATTTACAATGGTGCAGTTCGGGCAAGGATATAAGGATATGTCACCGCCGACCAAGGAATTGATGAAGCTGACTTTGGAACAGACACTTGCCCACAATGGGCATCCTGTTTTAAGGTGGATGATGGACAACATCTTCATTCGCCGTGACCCTGCCGGAAATATCAAGCCGGACAAAGAAAAATCCACAGAGAAGATTGACGGTGCGGTTGCCATGAT
>CAKSVQ010000318.1 GCA_934504065.1 uncultured Dysosmobacter sp.
ATGTGGAACAGCAGCAGCTGGACGGCAACAAGTTTGAGATTCTCCGTCTGCTGGCAGTCCGGGAGGACAGCCTGAGCGGGCTGCTGACCCGGCTGGACTATCTGCGGGCGCTGGTGGCAGCTCCGCCGGTTCCAGACGGGGACAGCGTGATCCTTTCCACCGTCCATTCCAGCAAGGGGCTGGAATATGACACCGTGTACCTGCTGGACGTGCTGGACGGCATCCTGCCCGCCGTTACCGAGCCGAAAACCCCGGAGGAGCAGGGACAGTACGCCGAGGAGCGCCGCCTTTTCTACGTGGCCATGACCCGTGCGAAAGACCATCTGTTCCTGTTTTCCTGCCGGGACAGCAGCTCCGTATTTATCCGGGAGCTGCGGCAGGCACTGCCGGTGGAGGGCCGGGAGCGCGACGATGTGTTCAGCGCCTTGCCCACCGTGCTGTGCGGGAAATTCTATCATCACGCCCGGAAGGGGCGGGGAACGGTTCGGGCCTCCTGCGAGGGGCAGTGCCTGATTACCTACCCCGATGGGGAAACGGAGCTGCTGACCATGGGGGAGATGTATGCGCAGCGCAAGCCCGTATGGAGGCATCCCGCGCCGCCCGCCGCTTCGGCGGCCATTCCCGGACGGTCTGCCGCCTCGCCGCCGGAGAGCGCGGCCGGGCCGGTTGCTGAGCCTATGCTGGGACGGCGGGTCGTCCACGCGGTCTTTGGTACGGGCTATGTTGTCGCCTACCGGGATCCCATCATAACGGTTCGCTTTCCCAAGCTGGGGGAGAAGAAATTCGTTTACCGGGACTCCGTCCGACGGGGTCTTTTGCGGGATGCGGGAGACGGCCCGGCCTGAGCTGGGATCTGGTTTTATAGGGCGCGCTGGTTCCGGGAAGCAGTCCGGGCCGGCGCGTTTTTCCTGTCTGGCGCTCTGGCTGTCCCGTTTTTTTCGGGTAGGGAATGTCAAATTTTCTATCTACATATTCAGGCTGAAGACGGCAAAACCGCCTGGTTTTCATGAATCTTTTAATATAATATTCCAATTTTGTAAATTCCAGAGGCTCCTTTTTCGTGAATTTTTTACAATAAATGAGGGAATTTGGCATTGATTTTCATTTAGCCTACCGCTATAATAAGAGAACAAGGCGAATTGGCCGCCAAACGCAAGATCATGACTTAGGGGGGTTCATTGTGAAGAAACCACTGCCAAAATATCCGAAATGGAAAAGTATCATCAGCATTTGCTGCGTTTTATCCCTCTTTGCGGGAATGGTGCCGTCCGTTGCGGCGGTCGGCGCCATAGATGACCATGTTGTCAGCAACACCGTCACGCCTTCCGGCATTGTTCTGAACCTGTTCGACTATTGGGTGACGGACAAGCGGACGGATGCGGATAATAAAACCGAAGCTGAATACAGCAACAGGGGCATCAACAAAGACCATTATCTCAAGTTCAGCAGTTCAGGGCTTGGGAATCAAGACAACTCCATCAACAAATGGATCGGCAGCAGCACGCCGCGGTCCGGCATCGTTGCGCCGCAGCTCTCTGGCGGATACCCGGAGCTAACGGCGGGTAAGTTCTACGACGGAAATAGAAATACCACGAAAAAGCAGTCTCTGGATTATCTCTTCGACAAGAGCGCGCAGACGGGCAAAGAGCCGTTCTGGAACGTGCAGGGTCTGCTTCAGGTGGACGATGACGGCTACTATTATTACAATGCCGACTCCAAAAAGCTCTGGGACGCGAATCATAAAGGCTACCGG
>CAKSVQ010000319.1 GCA_934504065.1 uncultured Dysosmobacter sp.
TGCAGACAGGGCACCCAGAGCGCCCTCACCCGCGCCGAGGTTTCCGGCGGCGGCAGAAAGCCCTGGCGTCAGAAGGGCACCGGCCACGCCCGTCAGGGCTCTACCCGTGCTCCCCAGTGGACCCACGGCGGCATCGTGTTTGCCCCCAAGCCCCGGGATTACAGCTATGTGCTGAACAAGAAGGTCAAGCGTCTGGCCCTGAAGTCCGTGCTTTCCGCCAAGGCTTCCGAGGGCAAGCTGGTGGTCATCGACGCCATCAAGATGGACGCCATCAAGACCGCTGACTTCCGCAAGTTCCTGACCGCTGTCGGTGTGGACGGCAAGGCTGTTGTGGCCACCGCCGCTGTTGACACCGTGGTCGTCAAGAGCGCCCGGAACATCCCCGGCGTGCTGACCACCCCCGCTGCGCAGATGAGCGTCTATGACATCATCAACGCCCAGTACCTTGTGGTGGATCAGGCCGCCCTCGCAAAAATCGAGGAGGTGTACGCATAATGACTGCTTACGATATCATTATCCGTCCCGTCATCACCGAGCGCGCCATGGCCTCCACCGCCGATAAGAAGTACGTCTTCGAGGTGGCCAAGGACGCTGGCAAGATCGAGATCAAGAAGGCTGTTGAGGAGATCTTCGGCGTGAAGGTCGCTTCCGTCAACACCGTGACCATGCGCGGCAAGGCAAAGCGCATGGGCGCAGGCCGCCCCGGCATGACCAAGAGCTGGAAGAAGGCCTATGTGCAGCTGACTGCCGATTCCAAGACCATCGAGTTCTTCGAAGGTATGGTCTGATAACGGAAGGAGAGTAAAGCGATATGTCTATTAAAACTTTTAAGCCGACGACTCCTTCCCGCCGTCAGATGACGGTGTCCGGTTTCGACGGCATCGACAAGAAGGCCAAGCCCGAGCCCAGCCTGACCGAGCCCCTGAAGAAGAGCTCCGGCCGCAACAGCTATGGCCGCATCACCGTCCGCCATCGCGGCGGCGGCAACAAGCGCAAGTACCGCGTGATCGACTTCAAGCGCGACAAGGTCGGCTCTGCCACCGTGATCCGTCTGGAGTACGATCCCAACCGCAGCGCCAACATCGCTCTCATCCAGTATGAGGACGGCGAGAAGCGCTACATTCTGGCTCCCGTGGGCCTGAAGGCTGGCCACAAGATCATGACCGGCCCCGATGCCGACATCCTGCCCGGCAACGCGCTGCCCATCGCCAACATCCCCGTTGGTACGGTGATCCACAACATCGAGCTGCATCCCGGCAACGGCGCCCAGCTGGTGCGTTCCGCCGGTACCTCTGCCCAGCTGATGGCCAAGGAGGGCGGCGACGCTCAGATCCGTATGCCTTCCGGCGAGGTCCGCATCGTGCGCACCAACTGCTATGCCACCATCGGCCAGGTCGGCAACATCGAGCATGAGAACATCAACATCGGCAAGGCTGGCCGGAAGCGCCACATGGGTTGGCGTCCCACCGTCCGCGGCTCTGTCATGAACCCCAACGACCACCCCCACGGCGGCGGCGAGGGCCGTGCGCCCGTTGGCCGTCCCGGCCCTGTTACCCCTTGGGGCAAGCCTGCTATGGGTTATAAGACCCGTAAGGGCAAGAACCCCACCAATAAGTTCATCGTCAAGCGTCGTAACGAGAAGTAAGGAGGCAAGGTAATATGAGCAGATCCATTAAGAAAGGCCCTTATGTTGCCCCTGAGCTCCTCAAGAGAGTCGAGGCAATGAACGAGAAGAACGAGAAGAAGGT
>CAKSVQ010000320.1 GCA_934504065.1 uncultured Dysosmobacter sp.
GTCTGTAACCGCAGAGGATGTGGCTGCTGGCGAGACGTATCTGAATGTGATGGAAGATAACCTGAATGCACTGTCTCAAGCGTTAAATTAATTGCTGCTCAACTAAATGGACAGACATTCAAAAGAACAGGAGAAAATAAATGGCATATATAACTTGTAAAGACCTCGCAATAGGATACGATGGACGAGCTGTTGCGTCAGGGCTTAACTTCAGTATAGATAAGGGCGATTATCTGTGTATAGTTGGGGAAAATGGAGCGGGAAAGAGTACTTTGGTAAAAACTCTGCTTGGGCTTTTGAAACCGGTTTCCGGCGAAATAAAGTTTGGCGATAATCTGGCATCGCATGATATAGGATATTTGCCGCAGCAGACACCTGTGCAGAAGGATTTCCCTGCGACTGTGTGGGAGATCGCTTTATCGGGAACGCTGCCTAAGTGCGGAGCACGTCCTTTTTATGGAAGAAAGGAAAAACAACTTGTGCAATATCAGCTGGAAAGGCTTGGAATATGGGATATACGCAGGAAATGTTACAGGCATTTGTCAGGCGGACAGCAGCAGCGAGTTCTTCTGGCAAGAGCTCTGTGTGCGGCGGAGAAGCTCGTTCTTCTCGATGAACCTGTGACTGGACTTGACCCTGTGGCTACGGCTCAGTTTTATCAGATGATACAGCAGCTGAATGAAAATGGTGTCACAGTGATCATGATATCTCATGATCTGCGGGCAATCGATTGTGCCAGACATGTTCTTCATATGCATCATGGCAGTCAGTTCTGGGGAAGCAGATATGAATATAAAAACAGCAGATATTGGGATATTATTTCGGTAGAATATGAGAAAGGCGGTGAGCAGAGTGCAGATAATTGATAAATTAATTTTCTATATGCAGTACCCATTTGTCAGGTATGCACTTGTCGTTGGAGTCCTTATAGCTTTGTGCTCATCACTTTTCGGTGCAACATTGGTTTTGAAAAGATTTTCATTTATTGGTGATGGTCTTTCTCATGTAGCATTTGGTGCAATGGCTATAGGATTAGTTCTGAAACTGACAAATAGTACGGTCATAGTAATGCCGGTGACTGTGGCTGCTGCAATTATAATACTTATGTCTGGGAAAAATGCAAAGCTTAAAGGCGACGCAGCTATAGCTATGATGTCCGTCGGAGCTCTTGCTGTCGGCTATCTGATAATGAATGTGTTCTCCACATCGGCAAATGTATCAGGTGACGTGTGCTCAACGTTGTTTGGTTCAACCTCAATACTTACATTGACAATGGGAGAAGTGTGGCTGTGTATAGTGATGTCAATATGTGTAATAGCATTTTTCTGCCTGTTCTACAACAGGATATTTGCGGTCACATTTGATGAGAGCTTTACAAGAGCAATAGGAAAAAATGCAGGGGCATATAATCTGGCTCTAGCAGTGATAATCGCAGTGATAATAGTGCTTGCTATGAATCTGGTGGGATCTCTGCTGATCACGGCGCTTCTGGTATTTCCTGCACTTTCGGCAATGCGAGTTATGTATAGTTTCAGGTCAGTGGTATTATATTCGGCTGTACTGTCAGTTGTGGGAACTTTGGCCGGTATGCTGGTATCCATATTATTTTCAACACCGGTGGGTTCTACGATAGTTGCATGCGATATGGTTATATTTGCATTTAACAGTATAGCAGGGAAAGTGATGAGGAGATAAGAAATATGTATAAGAATAGAAATGTAATAATGAATGGGTGCAGATATGGAC
>CAKSVQ010000321.1 GCA_934504065.1 uncultured Dysosmobacter sp.
AGGAACAGAGTCGTTATGGATTTTTTCGCACTGCTCGGCATGATCGCCACGCTGTTTTTGCTTCTCATCACCGGATATCTATGCCGCCGGATCGGAATTGTGGACGATCATTCCGCGAAAAATTTTTCCCGGCTGATCATTGAGATCGGTCAGCCGGCACTGATTGTTTCCGCGCTGATTAATGCGGAATACTCTCAAAAAAACCTTAAAGTCGTGCCGGTCGCCTTCGGCGTTTCCCTGCTTCTCCATGTGTTTTTTGCGGTCTTTGCGTACTTCACGGCAAAAGCACTGCGCGATCCGGGGGAGCGGAAAATGACCGAATACTCCGTGGTTTTTGCCAACTGCGGATTTATCGGGCTTCCGATTCTGGAATCCATGTTCGGGAGTTTCGGACTCTTTCTCGGCGTATTCAACTTTGTAACCTTCAATCTTCTGATCTGGACGTGGGGGATCGCGGTTTTGGGACGCGGGCGGGAGGACATCCGTCTGACCGTCAGGCGCGCGCTTGTTAACTTCGGAACGATTCCCGGTGCAATCGGGATCGGGCTGTATCTTTCGCACCTTCCGCTCCCGTCCTTCGTTTACACGTTTTCCTCTTATCTTGCGAACCTCTGCACGCCGATTTCGGTCATTGTCACGGGTGCGCTCATTGCCACAAAACCGCTGAAAAGTCTGTTTCTTGACGGGAAGCTGTATTATCAGAGTTTTCTCAAGCTGATCGCGCTTCCGCTCCTCACGGCACTGCTTGCAAAAGGGGCCACTGTTCTCTTTCACGTGCCGGACGCAGAAACATGGATCCTCTTCTGTACCGTTGTCGCCGCACTGCCGAGTGCGTCCACCGTCACCATGATGGCGGAGCGTTACGGATTGGAGCGCGCGGATTTTGCGTCGCAGGCAGTCGGGCTTTCGTCGATGCTTTCGCTCGGAACGCTTCCCCTTACGGTCTGGTTCGCACACCTCATTGCGGGAATCTGAAAGTGGGTTCTCTGCCGGATAACCGAACAGGTACACGAGCAGTTTGGTCAGCTTGTTTCATCGCCGGAATCCGGGTATTGATTCCTCCGGACCACCGGGCTAAACCGTGTAAGCGGTTTCGCTTACGCATCTGAATCCGGGTTGGATTTTTTTAGTTAAACGAACAGAACCGCATAAAATGTAAAAATACGGCACCATTCGGTGCCGTATTTTTTATGGAAAAACCGACACGGAACAAGATCGCACCTGTGCACTCGCCGGCTCGCGGGTTTGTGCGTTATGCGCTTACGTGTCAACGTGCCTGCACTGTCAACGGAATATCCCGCCGGGCTCAATAGAAGGTCGCAACCTCTTCTTCCGGCTTCTCTGCCATCTCAAAAGAAACTGCGTGAAGCACGGGACCGTTGTTCTGATACATCTTGTGCGCCTCAATCGCGATCTTTGCGGTGACAATAATCCAGTCGCGGGTACGGAGCCTGACCGCCTCCGGGAAAATACAGACCAAACCGTGATAGGCAATATCCGCGGCGCAACAGGTCATAATGTGTCTGCCGACCACGGCGGTATCCTTCGGAAGACGGCCGTCACGGGCAACGATTCCCTTAAAGCGGATGATCTTTCCGTCGTACTTTTCCATGTCCTCGGTCAGATCACGGTACCAGAGCGCATAGTCGCGGTCGGCGATCTCCACCACATCGGCATTCAGATCGAAGGGCAGCGGATCGACGATGTCGTCATATTCCGCCGTACCGTCGGTGTATTCGT
>CAKSVQ010000322.1 GCA_934504065.1 uncultured Dysosmobacter sp.
TTGTTACACCTCATGTAAATACAAAAATCCCGTCTGTTCAAAGAATGTGACTTCTTGAAACAGACGGGATGTATGATTTCTGTAACTTATCAGGCTGCTGCGCGCAGCACAATAAGCCTGCCGTCTGTTTGGAAAAGACAGCAGGAACAGCATGCGGTATTCACAATGATCTGCTTTCTATGCGTATTCATTGGAACCTCCATCATTTTAATAACCAACTAATCTTGTAGGTTAGCAGAATAATAACACAATGTGAAGCGTTTGTCAATAAGGGTTCAGAAAAATACTTTACTTCAATTTTCTCATTGCATAGCCTGCGTACAGGGCTGCACCAAGGGGCAATGTAGTCTCGTCAATGTCAAATCCGCCGTTGTGGTTGGATATCAGCGTATTGGGCAGTTCCGGATTACCAGTTCCCAAATAAGCGTAAGCTCCGGGAACATGGAGCTGAAATTCAGCAAAGTTGTCTCCGCTGAGAGACAATGCACGATCTGTTACTACCGCAGCATCCAGACACTCTGCCACTTCAGATGCCTCTGCGCAAACCTGCGGATCATTGATCAGCGGCGGCGTAAAGTCTGTCCAGACGATACTCGCCGAACCGCCGTAGATGGCAGCGGTATTCTGTGCCGCCTGATCCACCAGTGTCCGCAGACGATAACGCTGCTCCTGAGAAACCGTCCTTGTTGTTCCTTCCAGTACGGCGGACTCCGCCACGGCGTTGTAAGTTGTTCCGGCGGCAAGCTTTCCAACGCCGATGACCTCGGGCTCCACCGGTGGGGTGCGGCGGGTCACAATGGCCTGAAGCCCCACCACCAGCGAGCTCGCGATATACAGCGCATCCGCCCCCAGATCCGGTGTGGAAACATGCGCCGCCTTTCCTTTGATCTCAATGCGGAAGTGATCCACCGCGGCATTGTTCAGCCCCGGCTTCAGTCCCACCGTTCCGGCAGGCAAGTCGTATGCCGTATGCAGACCGAACACCCGCTCTGCGCCATCCAGTACGCCTGCTTCAATAAACGGCTTTGCACCCTGTCCAATTTCCTCGGCTGGCTGGAAAATCAGGTGCACTTCTCCCGCAAACTCTGCCCGATGCGCTGTCAGGAGCTTTGCCGCCCCCAACAGGCAGGCCGTGTGGGCGTCATGTCCGCAGGCGTGCATGATACCGGATGCCGTGGAGGTATAGTCCGTTTCATGGGTCTCCTGAATCGGCAGTGCGTCAATATCGGCCCGGAGCGCCACAATACTGCCTGTCCCCTTTTCCCCCTTAAGGATACCCAAAACGCCGGTTTCTCCGACCCGGGTATGGCGAATGCCAAAACGGTCCAGTTCCTCTTCGATTCGATCGGCGGTGCGGAATTCATGCAGCCCCAATTCCGGATACTGATGGAACTCCCTCCGTATGGCCGTCAAATATGCCTGCTCTTTCAGGGCTTCCTGTTTGAGATCGATCATGAGCTTATCCTTTCAGTTTTTCTTATGAGAGGGAATTTTTGCCCGCAGGCTTTCCAAACGGTTCAGCGCCTCCAAAAGTGTTTCGTCCTTCTTGGCATAGTGGAAGCGGATGAGGTGATTTATCGGCTCACGGAAGAAGCTGGATCCGGGCACTGCACCCACGCCCACCAGCCGGGCCAGATCTTCACAGAATTTCAGATCGCTGTCGTAGCCAAATCCGGAAATATCCAGCAGAACATAGTACGCGCCCTCCGGATCGGTGTGGGTAATGTGCAGGTCATCC
>CAKSVQ010000323.1 GCA_934504065.1 uncultured Dysosmobacter sp.
CTCCTGTCTTGGGTGGTGCCTTGAGGTCATCTACGCCGCCGCCACCACCGGCCAGCTGGTGAACCGCGGCTTCCTGAACGGGCCGGTGTGCCCCATCTACGGCTTCGGCATGATCATCGTGCTATTTGCCCTCACGCCGCTGCAGAACAGCGTTCTGGCGCTGTACATCGGCGGCGTCATCCTGCCCAGCGCGCTGGAGCTTGTGGGCGGCTGGGCGCTGGAAAAGATCTACCACACCCGCTGGTGGGACTACAGCGGCTTCCCGTTCAACATCGGGGGCTATATCTGCCTTGAGTTCTGCCTGCTGTGGGGCGTGGGCACGCTGGTGGTGATGAAAGCCATCCACCCGGTGATCGCCGGGTTCGTGGATATGATCCCACAGTTCGCGGGGCTGATCCTCATGTGTATTCTGTATGCGGTATACGCCGTGGACGTGGTGGCCACCGCCATTGCGGCGTCCGGCCTGAGCAAAACGCTGGACACCATGGAGCAGCTGGCCGACAGCATCCACGCCGTCAGCGACGCCATGACCCAGCTGCTGGGCACCACCACCCTGAACGCCGACCAGAAGCTGGACGAGCAGCGCCTGCAGCTGAAGCTTGCCGCCGCGCAGGCCCGCGAGAATGCGCCCGAAAAGCGCAGTATGCGGGATACGCTGGCTGCGGTGCGCGCCAAGGCCGACGAAGCCATGGACGCCGCCAAGCATGCTTCTGAGACGGCCAAGCTGAACGCCGCCGAAGCCGCCGAAGCCGCAAAGCTGGCCGCAAAAGGCACCGCCGAGCGCGCCGCCGAGCTGCTGCGGCTGGAGGAGCTGGCCGCCGATCTGCAGGCCCGCAGCGAGGAGATGCAGGCGCAGCTGCTCAAAGCGCCCCGCATCGTCGGCCCGCGGCGCATGATTCGCGCCTTCCCGAACCTGAAACACGGCGTGAAAAAGACCAGCCTGAAAGTTCTGCGCTCCCGCCTGACCCGCAAATCCGGCGAGGACGAGCAGGACAAGAAGGACGCATAAGCGGACGGACCCTCTCCGTCAAAGCCTTGCGGCTTTGCCAGCTCCCCCGAGGGGGGCTTGTACAGCCTGCCGGACAGATGCAAAAAGCTCTCCCTTTCGGGAGCGCTGGCATCGCGCAGCGATGACTGAGCGTTTTTTTCTGCGAAGCTTTGTCAGCCCGGAATGTTTTCCAAACATTCCGGGTATTTTTTGTTCTTGTTGCGCTTTTGCGGTGGATACAAGCAAGTATTTTTCAAATTTGGCGAAATTCGCGTGATTTTTTGCATTTTGGAATTTTCTCACTGTTATTTTGTGATGCAATTGTGCCAGAAAACTTCTGTCCGGTGAAGCCCTGCTGCCGGCAGAAGGCATTGTCTGCGGGGCAGATAAGGAGAAAGCGCTCAAAGCGCTCTATGAAATTAAGAGCCATCCGTGCCGTGCTGGCGGCCAGCATGATGCTGTCCATCGTTCCGGTTCCTGCTTTTGCGGCGGGAAATTATACGGGGGTAACATTCCCGACCAGGTGACAGCGCAGACGCTGGACGAGCAGAATGACGAAGACCCCGTATACACCGCTGCCGATGTTCTGGATGCTAACGGCTCCCCCAAGGGTTCTAACGGCGGTAAAGATTCTGTCAATGCAGACGACCCCGATGCCAATTGGAGCTTCGAGTCCGCCACCATGCTCGACACTTCCCTTAACGGTCAAATGACCCTGATTCTGAAGAAGGGCAC
>CAKSVQ010000324.1 GCA_934504065.1 uncultured Dysosmobacter sp.
GGTCAGTCCGTGTTCCTCCATGAGAGAGGAAGACAGCGCGTCCTGGCGCTCACGGAGTCGCGCGCGCTTTGCTTCGTTCTTGGTATGCTCGGTGACGATCCGCTCTTTTTCTTCATTTTTCTGGCGGGTACGCTCGGTCAGATCAGACAGCTTCTTCTCAAACTCCGAGTTACCGCTCTCCACCTCGTTGCGCTTGCGGTTGAGTTCGGCAAGCTGTTTTTCGCCGTCCGCAAACTCTTCGCGGTTGTCCTTGATAAACTGCGCCATCGCGTCAAGCTGGGAATTCAGCTGGCGGATACGCTCCTTCTGGGTATCCTTGTCGGAACGGTACGCAGAGATCCGGTCCTCCGCCGAAGCAAGCAGGGTACGTTCTGTGTCGATGTCCTTCTGAATCTCACTGGAACGGATGAGCAGTTCGGTCAGCTTCCGGTCGTATTCGGCAACCGCGTCCAGAGCATCCTGGCGATCCTCTTCGGTTTTCACGCGGAACGCGGTCAATTCACCGATTCGGGTTTCCAATTCCTTTGCGTTCGCGGAGAGAGTTGCCAGATCGTCCTCGTACTGCGCACGCATTTCGATGAGCTTCTTACTGTCCGCTTCCAGCTTTTCCAGCAAAGTGCGGTTCGCGTCGCTCTTTGCCTTCAATTGCTCCAGCTCCGCGACTTCCTCGCCGCGCAGCATCTGAAGGATTCCCTTCTTTTCTTCGCCGGACGCACGGCTGTCGTTTGCGTCGCGGTATTCCGCTTCCAGTTTCGTGCGCTCTGTTTCGTAAGAACGAAGCGTCTTATTCAGCGTTTCCAGTTCCTCTTCCAGGCGCTTGATCTCGCCCGCGCGGGACAGCATACCGCTGCCCTGACGGACCGAACCGCCGGTAAAGGAACCGCCCGCGTTGATCTGCTGACCGTCAAGCGTGACGACCCGCACCCTGAAGCGAACGCCGCGCGCCATGACGTTTGCGTGGTCAATGGTATCAAAAATCAGTGTGTGTCCGAGCAGGGACGAAATGACATTCCGGAATTTCGGGTCGCAGGTAATCAGTTCATCCGCGACGCCGACGTATCCGGCGTATCCCTTTGCCTGCTTCATTTCGGGCGTTTCGGTGCGCGGGGACATGGAGGTCAGCGGGAAGAAGGTCGCCTTGCCCGCCTCTCCGCGTTTGAGGGCAAACATTGCCGCTTTTGCGGTCTCTTCGTCCTCCACCACAATGTGCTGAAGATTCATCCCGAGGGAGGTCTCCAGTGCCACCACATACTTGGGGGCGACCGTGATGAGCTGCGAGAGCGGACCGAACACGGTCCCGCACGGCGCACCGTTCCGATCGGTGATCTTGCCCTCGGCATAGCGGTTCATGACATATCTCACCGCGCCGGAATAGCCTTCAAAGTTTTCTTCCATTGCGCGGAAGGTTGCAATCTTCTGCTCTGCGGACTGCACCCGCAGGCGGGAATTGTTGAGCCTGGTTTCGGCTTCCTCCAGCTCGGCTTTCTTAGCCTCCGCCGACGCGGCGATCATTGCGGCGGATTCGTCGATCTCTCCGATCTGCGCGTCATACGACGCAACCGATGCCTCCTTGTCCTTGATTTTCTTGTCAAGTTCTGCCGCAATGTTACGGTAACCCGCCACTTCCGTGAGAATCGCGGAAGATTTGTCGTGGTCATCCGTCTTTGCGTTTTCCAGCACGGAGATACGCACACGCACATCGGTCTGTTCCGCTT
>CAKSVQ010000325.1 GCA_934504065.1 uncultured Dysosmobacter sp.
GAACTGCCCGTACCGGCTGTGCGAGGAGATTGAGGGCATCGGTTTTGAGAAAGCCGATGCGATGGCGGACAAGCTGGGACTGTCCCGTGATTCCGAAGAAAGAGCAATGAGCGGACTTTTGTACCTTCTGAATTCCAATGCGGCGCAAAACGGACACGTCTGCCTGCCGCGGGAAAAGCTGATTGCCGCCGGCGCAAAGATGCTGACGATCAGTGAAGAGAGCGCCGCAGACGCGGTGAAGAAGCTGCTTGCCGCAGGAAAGCTCAAGGTCTCGGTGTTCGGCGGCGAATCTTATATTTACACCGCCGCGGCATATGACAGCGAATGTTACATTGCGGAGAAGCTGGAGTTGATCGACAAGCTCTGCGTCCGCCCCGATGTGGAGGATGTATACGGCTTTATCCGGAGAGAAGAAGCGGGGAGCGGCATGGAGTACGCCGAACTGCAACGCAAGGCGATCTACGACGCGCTGTCAAACGGCGTGCTCATCCTGTCCGGCGGTCCCGGCACGGGTAAAACGACCGTAGTGCGCGCGCTTCTGCATATTTTCAGAAGTCTGGATTTCAAGGTTGCCCTGACTGCTCCCACGGGTCGCGCGGCAAAGCGCCTGTCCGAGTCCACCTCGTGGGAAGCCAAGACCATTCACCGCCTGCTTGAAATGGAATACGACGGGAACGCACCGGAATCTTCCGGTTTCCGGCGGGACAGTCACAATTATCTGGAGGAGGATGTCATCATCGTCGATGAGGCGTCCATGGTGGACAATGCCCTCATGAGCGCACTGCTCAAGGCGATCAAGCCGGGCGCGCGGCTCATCATCATCGGAGACGCGGATCAGCTTCCGAGCGTCGGCGCGGGGAATGTTCTTCGTGATCTTATTTCGTCGGGGCATTTCGCGACCATCCTGCTCACCGAAATTTTCCGGCAGGCGGAAAAGAGCCTCATCGTCACCAATGCGCACGCGATCAACGAGGGGCGGATGCCGCGGCTCGATGTCAAGGACCGGGATTTCTTTTATCTGCCGCGCGGAAATGACCGCGAAATCGCCATGACAGTGGCGGATCTTTGCCGTAACCGTCTGCCGCATGCCTACGGCGGGATCGCAGAAACCGGGACGCAGGTCATCACGCCGTCCCGTAAGGGCGAGGCGGGAACCGAAAATCTCAATCTGCTTTTGCAGAGTTGCCTCAATCCCCCTGCGAAGAGCAAGCGCGAGTTTGTCCACCGCGACCGGGTCTTCCGCGAGGGCGACCGCGTGATGCAGATCCGCAACAACTACGATCTTTCCTGGACGCGCGGCGTGCGCGATGAGGGAACCGGCGTGTTCAACGGGGACATCGGAACCGTCATGACGGTTGATCCCGTGGAAAAACGCATGGAGATCTGCTTCGACGAACGGACGGTGTTCTATGACTTCTCGCTTGCCGAGGATCTGGAGCACGCATGGGCGATCACGGTACATAAAAGTCAGGGTAGCGAGTACCCCATCGTGATCATCCCGCTGTATCAGGCGCCGCCGCTTCTGCTCACGCGAAACCTCTTTTACACCGCCGTGACCCGTGCGGAGCGGATGGTGATCTTGGTCGGCAGGGAAGAAGTCGTCCGTACTATGGTGGAGAATAACCGCCAGTCCATGCGCTATACGGGGCTTGCCTACCGGCTTTCCGGGACGGAGGGGAAGGCATGAAGCATTT
>CAKSVQ010000326.1 GCA_934504065.1 uncultured Dysosmobacter sp.
CTTTTCGATGACCCTCAGCTTTGCGCTCCTGCTTGTCTCTGCCGTTGTATTGATTCTCTTGTCTCGCATCCCGATGAAAATCATCTTCCGGGCGATCCGTCCGATTCTGTTCATCCTTATTTTTACGCTGATTATCAACATTTTCTGGACGCGCAGTGAAGCGGAGCCGCTCTTTGAATGGAAATTTATCCGTATCTACGAAAGCGGACTTTACAACGCGGCGTTCATGGTGATACGTATTCTGGTGCTCATCATCGGTTCCAGTATGTTCCTCACCTATACGACCACGCCGATCGCGCTGACCGACGCCATCGAGCAGCTGCTCGGTCCCCTGAAAAAAATCCACGTGCCGGTTCACGAGTTTGCCATGATGATGACCATAGCACTCCGGTTCATCCCGACACTGGTCGATGAAACCGAAAAGATCATGTCCGCGCAGAAAGCGCGCGGCGCAGACTTTTCAAGCGGCGGACTCATTAAGCGTGCAAAAGCGCTCATTCCGATCCTGGTCCCCCTGTTTGTCTCCGCGTTTCACCGTGCAGACGAGCTGGCAACCGCCATGGAATGCCGTTGTTACCACGGAGGCGACGGCAGAACGCGCATGAACGTTCTGCATTACCGGCCTTCCGATATTCTCTCGCTCCTGATTCCCGTCGCGCTCGGCGCGGGGATCATCGTTCTCAATCATCTCGGAATCGGGTATACCATGTAACATTTCCGTGACACGCAGTTGTCCGGGGAAAGGCAGGGCGACACAATGAAATATCTCTTGTCGATCCGGTTCCTCGGCAGCGCCTATCAGGGGTATCAGGTTCAGAAAAACGGTCCTTCTGTGCAGGCGGAGCTCACCCGCGCGGCAAAAGAGCTGTTCGGTTATCCCTGCGACATTGTCGGATGCAGCCGCACCGACAGCGGAGTTCACGCGGAAATGTTTTCGGCGACGGTTTCAAAAAAGGGGCAGCCGGATCTTCCGACCTCCATTCCGACGGAGCGCGTCCCGCTTGCTTTGAATGCGCATCTTCCGGAAGACATCTCGGTCTATCGCGCAACACCTGTTCCGGATAACTTTCACGCAAGATACGATGTAAAGAGCAAGGAATACCGCTATTTTATCTATGATGACCCTGTCCGCAATCCGTTTCTGGAAGGGCGGGCGTTCCAATTCAGAGCGCATCTGACGGACGAAGCAATCGACAGAATGAACCGCGCCGCCGGATACTTTGTCGGGAAGCACGATTTCCGCGCTTATATGGCGGAAGGTTCCAAGGTATCCACCACCGAACGGACGGTCTTTTCCGCAGGTGTCGGACGAGAGGGGGGCTGCGTGGTATTCCGGGTGGAAGCCGACGGCTTTCTTTACAACATGGTACGGATCATGACGGGGACCCTGCTCGCCGTTGCGGAAGGAAAACTGTCCCCGGAGGACATTCCTCGCGTGACCGACAGCCTTGACCGCCGTCTTGCGGGTGCGACCGCGCCTGCCGATGGGTTGTACCTCTGGCAGGTACGTTACTGATAGCAAAGACTGCTGAACATTATCTTGCACGGAACCGCGTTGCTTTTCGGTAGGGCGGTTACCGGATCATTTCGGCGGAAAGGAGGTAGCCATGGACAATTCTCCGAAATCACAGAATGAATCCCCGAACGGGGAAGAAAACAGAAACGAAGATTCCACCGGTTCCGCTGAAC
>CAKSVQ010000327.1 GCA_934504065.1 uncultured Dysosmobacter sp.
CTGCTTGTCCATGGAGATGAACCCGGCGGTGACCAGGGAGTTCATGTGGTGGGAGATGGTGGCGGGGGACAGGCCGATGTGCTCCGCCAGGTCCTGGCCGCAGAGGGGGCCGGACTTCAGCAGCTTGATGATATCCAGCCGCCGCTTGTCGGAGATGGCCTTCAGCCGGTCGGAGAGGTACTCGGTGTTGTCGCTGTAGCGGCGGACCAGCTGGCCCAGTTGGTGATGGTAGATGCCGGGGAGGAAGTGCACGGGGCTGCCGGGGGTCAGCTGGTCCCAGACCAGGCTGATGCCGCTGAAGAAACCGGCGCTGGGGCAGACCACCAGGGACTCCACATCGATGCGCTGGAAGCCGATCTGGTGGAGGTAATCCTGCGCGCCGCTGCTGAACGCCTGCTGGACGCGGCTGAGGGCGGCGTCGTAGTCCGGCTGCAGGATGGCGCTGTGCCGCTGGATCACCGGGGTGCAGAGGTCCAGCAGACGGAGGTACTGGTCCAGATACTGCTGTGGCTGCCGCCAGAGCTGGGAGCAGACCCACTTGGTCTGCCGGCTGCAGGGATAGACCGTGAGGAACTGCATCAGGCTGTCAAAGTCCCGGATCTCCGGAGGGAGCTCCGGCTCGCAGTTCAGGGTCAGGGTGACCAGCCGGCGGAGCACGTCCACATCCCCCAGGTCCTGGCTCCCGCCGTCCCGTAGCAGGTGGAAAAAGGCCCACACCAGGCGGCAGTCCTGGGCGGATTCCGGCTGGCAGAAGGGCTCCAGCGGGGCGGTCTGCCCGTCCAGCAGCTCGTAGAGCTCCTTCTCCATGGCCTGCACCGGGGCCAGCAGGGCGGTGAGCTCCTCCATGGGGATGCTGTATTTCTGCGAGAGGCTCTCGCAGAGAGCGGGAACGGAGTTCGGGATGTCCGGAGACTGTCCAAAGCAGCGCTCCAGGGTGAAATTCATCTCCACCATGGGGTCCAGATGCGGAAGGTATTGAATGCTCATGGCAGCCTCCTTTTGTGTTTTGCGCGGGTCATTACCATCCATCATAGCACCGGCGGCGGCGGAAGGCAAGTGAAAATTGCAAGAATTTCGATAGATTTCTAAAAATGGGGTGGAGTAGAACAGCGGGATAATAGCGCGGATAATTGTATTGATATCAAAATATGATGATAGAATACCGAAAGAAATAGTTGATAACTCCTGCGCTTCACGGTAAAATGGCGAAAACGGATCACTGAAACTTAGATAAATATCGAACTATGGAGCGGGAGCCCCAAAGGGGCGCTCCTCCGGAACGATTCTTCGATGTGATTCGAAACAAGAGAAAGGGAGTATCCGTATGAGAATGGGAAAGCGTATTCTCTCCGCGCTGCTCAGCCTGGTGATGGCGACCTCTTTGGTGACCACCAGCGTGGGCGCGGCAAGCTGGACGGACACCGCTGCGCAGGAGCAGTGGGTGCGCCCGGAATACACGGACGCCGTGGATACCACCAACGCGGACAACGTGGTGGAACTCAGCGGCGGGAACTGGACCATCGCCCAGGATGAGGCGACCCAGTTGGAAGAGGGCGGCGATCTGCACGCTTCCACCGATCTGGTGGAGGTCATCATCGTCATGGAGGAGCAGCCTCTCATCAAAGAGGCGGTGGAGGCCGGACTGGCCGGGAATATGCCCGCCTATCTGACC
>CAKSVQ010000328.1 GCA_934504065.1 uncultured Dysosmobacter sp.
ACTCTGAATTCTTCCGCGCTTTCGTTTATTTTAACGTGCTGAGCCGCGTCTGCCTGAAAAATTTTGAGTTCTTTAAGTCCTTGAACGCTGTCAAGAAATTTATCGCCCATCGAAGTGTATTTGCCCCAATATTTCGCAAAAATCTTCTTTGCGTACTTGCTCACCGCTATAATAGATACGGGAATCAGCGGCACGCACGCAATAAGAACGAGAGCCGTTCTCCAATCGATCCATACGCATATCAAGAACAATATTACGGGTGCGATCATCGCAAAAAAGAACTGCGGCAGGTATGACGAATAATAAAGGTCGAGTTGCTCTACGCCTTCGACAGAAACCTGCGTGAGTCCTGCCATGCTCATTCCGTCGGTAGTTTTTACACCAAGTTTCACTATTTTGTTATACACCCTTTCGCGCAAATCTTTTTTTACTTTTCTTCCGAGCTTGTCCTTTATATCGCCCGTCGCGCGTGAACAGATATATCTCACGATAATACCGATAGCCGCGCCGATAAGCGGATAAATAAATTGTATCCATTCGGCGTTCTGCGTCAACAGGTACACGGAATAGCAGACGCTCCCCGTTATCGCAACGTTCGCGATTAAACCTATCGCCTGCAACAATACGGCGATAAATATGTACTTCTTATTTCCGCCGATGAGTTTAAATAGTTCTTTATCTATCATTTGTTTGCTCCTTGTCTTAATCAATCGGCGCGTGATGTGCGCCTTTCATTCCCGACTTTATAAAATTTGCCACTCCGTTACGGGTTGCGTCCGAAAACGCGCAGGTTGCGTTAAGCGCGTCCTCATACGCCTGCTTTTCGCTCGTTCCGCAATGTAACGACAAATGCGCCGACATAAAGCGTATAATCGTCATGTACTCGTTCAGAACTTCCCTTCCGCGATCCGTAAGAACGATTTTCCTATCATTCTTCTCGATATATTCTTTTTCCCGCAACCTTTCAATCGCGTTATACGCACTCACCTTTGTTACGTGAAGCCTGTTTGCTATATCGGTCTGTTTAACCGACTGCAGCTCTTTGGCAAGGTTGTTTGCCGCTATCAGATACCTTAATTCCGACGAACTCATATGTAACTCACCATCCGTTTTATTTGGTTAGCCCACGCTAACCATTCCTGAAAAAATTTTGCGTCACGCTTACACAGGAGCGGTTAGTTGAGGCTAACTCTTGCGCAAAAATTAACGGCCTTTTTCCAAAGCCATTTTTAATTATAATCATATATAGAAAAAAGTCAACCGAAAGTTAGCGGTTGACTAAAAATTTTTTTGTATTTACACATTAAAATATTTTTTGATAGCCTCGAACGCTTCTTCGGTGATAACGTGTTCCACGCGGCAGGCGTTTTCTTCCGCTGCCTCGGGCGAAAGCCCCATCACTACAAGGGCTTGAGTCAACGACTTATGACGGGCAAAAATGTTTTCGGCTTTCTCCTTACCCGTTTCGGTAAGGTCTATAAGTCCGTCGGCATGCACAACTATAAAGCCGTCTTTTTTCATTATTCCCACGGCGCGGGAAACGCTCGGCTTGGAATAACCGAGTTCTTCTGCTACGTCTATCGCGCGCACGCTGCCCTTTTTCTTTTTTAATCTAAGTATCGTTTCGAGATACATTTCCTGCGATTCGTTGTCTACCATATTTTTCTCCCG
>CAKSVQ010000329.1 GCA_934504065.1 uncultured Dysosmobacter sp.
GGGAAATTCTCCGGGCTGACGGCCACGTCCTCTGCCGCCAGAGCCGCCGTGGGCAGCAGGGTCAGCATCAGCACCAGGCTCGTCAGCAGGGCGGCTGCCCGCCTGCCGGCGCGGGGCAAGTATCGGTTCCTCATTTCAGATCTCCTCCTTGTTGTCTGCCTCAAAGGCCGTTGGCAAATTGGTTGACTTCGTACTCCGCCATGTCATAGGGGTAGCCCTTTTCGTCCGCGCAGCGGATGGTGTAGCCGTCTGTGGTGACGGAGCGCCACACCGCCGCCTCCCGCAGGGGGGAGAACCGGGGACTGCTGAGCTTCGGCTTCATGTTCAGCAGCGTGGCGCTGCCGCTGCTCCAGTTCACCCGCAGGATGTAGCCGGCCTGCGCCGCCACGGATTTGATGGGAGGGCCTGTCATTGAACGTCCACCTTCCTTTCCGGATGCTCACAAAAATACCGCTGTACAGCTTTACTGTACAGCGGTATCTGCCGGTTGGGTAGGGTAATGATTACCCCAATTTTCCATTGGACGTCTCATCGGCGGCAAAGGCCAGCAGGGCCTGGCGCTTGTTGCGGCCCTCTCCGCCCAGCCCCAGCTTTTCGTACACGGCGTTGAGGCGGTTGTTGACGGATTTTACGGAGATCCCCAGAGACTCGGCAATCTCCCGGCTGCTGCGGCGTCGGGCCGCCATCCGGGCGATCTCCAGCTCACGCTCCGTCAGGCCGAAGGCCGTCAGGCTGGCACCGGAAAGGCGCTCCCGGAGAATCCGGGCCCTGGCGGCCTGATAGGGGCCTGCCAGCTCCTGAATCCGGCCCACCGGAGCGGCCCACCCGCCGGCCTTCCCCAGGGCGGAGAGGGAGGCTGTCAGGTAATTGCTCTCAAATACGAAGGGCAGCAGCAGACCGTCCGGCACTGCGGCCTCCAGGGCGGCGGAGAGATGCCGCACGGCGGCGTCTGCCTTTCCCAACTGCTCATAGGCGGCGGCCAGCTGCAATTCGGCCCAGATGGTGCACAGCAGCATCCCCCGGTAGCTCCGGCAGGCGGTCAGCACCGTCTGCTCCCGGGCGGCGGCTGCGGCCCACTCCCCCCGGGCCAGCAGCAGCTGGCTGCGCACCAGCTCCGCAGAGGGGGCGGCGGGCCGGGTCACCGGCAGGGGCTGGGTCTCGTCCAGCAGCCACTGGGGAGCTTCCGTCTTCTGGCCCAGCAGGGCGGAGAGCCAGCCCCGGCACATCTCCAGAGTGGGCAGAAGGGCATAGCGCCGGTTCTGCCGGAGCTGCTGCTCCTGCCGGGCGAGGACGGCCTCCGCCTCCGCCGGCTGGCCCTGATAGAGGGCCATTTTGGCCTTGAGGAAGTCGGCGGACAGCCAGATGCAGTACTGCTCCCGCCGACGGGCGGCGGCGACGGCCAGACGGCAGCCGAGCTCCGCGTCTGCCAGCTGACCCCGGTAAAAGTCGGTCTCAGCCTGCATGATGTGCTCGGCGCCGTTGCCGTGGCCCTCCGTGACCTCATAGAAATAGGGCATGCACTCCCGCATCTCAGCGTTTTCCTGATCCAGGCTCCCGGGGGTGCGGTGATAGGTGGCCAGCACCGAGGGGGCGCCGAACGTCCAGTTGCCCCCGGAGACTCCGGCGGCGCTGCGGGTCATCAGGGCGCAGGCCCGGCGGTGGTAGGCGC
>CAKSVQ010000330.1 GCA_934504065.1 uncultured Dysosmobacter sp.
AAGAAGAGCTTCCCCGGAACCGGCGCTTTTCAAATGAGGAACCCTCACGGCGTATCTTAGGAGGATATATGGCAGTAAACCCGCAGTTCAAAGTAAACAAACTCGCAAAGGACCTGGGCGTCAAGGGCAAGGACCTGACGGACATCCTTTCGGCAAAGGGCTTTGAGGTCAAATCGCAGGCAACACTGGAGCCTGCGGCGTTTGACGTTCTCTTCGAGACCCTGACGAAGGAGAATCAGATCACCGGGATCGAGGACTATCTCGATGGGGTGACCTATATTCCGTCCAAGCCGAAGCCCAAGGCAGAAGCAAAACCCGTTCCGGAGGCTCCCGCCAAGGCGGTACCGGCTCCCGCGGCGGAGAATACTTCTTCCGCGTCCGGAACTTCCTCGGAGAAGACTGCGACTGCGGCAGAGAAGCCGTCCGGAACCCCGGCGGAGAAGCCTGCGGATAAATCCGCAGAATCTGCGGCAAAATCTTCCGTGGAAGGTGCGGAAACCGGCAAAAAGACTGCGGAAGCTACCGCTCCCAAGGCGGAAACGCCCGCTCCGGAAAAAGCGGCTCAGGCTCCCGCCGAACAGCCCGTCAAGACGGAGCCGCACTTTGCGCCGCCCCGTCAGGCAGGCATCCACTCCATTTCCGCGCGGGAAATCCAGGAACGCGCAAGCCGTCTCAATCCTCAGGCGGCAGGTTCCTCCCGCCCGCAGAATACGGGACGTACCGGTGCTCCTCAGACCGGCAACCGCCCCGGACAGTTCGGCTCTCGTCCGAACAACGCAGGTGCTTCCTACGGTAACCGCCAGATGAACGGCGGCAACGGCTCCTTCGGCGGTCAGCGTACCCCCGGCGGCGCTTCCTCCTATGGCAACCGCCCGGCAGGCAACACAAACGCGGGCGGCTATAACAACAACGGCGCATCGTCCTTCGGCGCAGGCCGTCAGGGCTCCTTCGGTTCCGGTAACGGCTCCTTCGGCGCTCCCCGCACTCCCGGTACGGGCTTTGGCGGAAGCCGCCCGGCGGGATCCGGCTTCGGCGGCGGTTTCGGCGGTCCCAAGCCTCAGCAGAAAAAATCCGGACGTCCCGGTCAGAGACCCGGTCAGCGCTTCGGCGGCGACAAGGAGGACTATCAGCCCGGCGCACCCAAGGAGAGATACAAGGCACAGCCCATCATCCGCGGCGCGTCCACGGGACCCGTCGAACGCGGTGCGACCCGTGTGGTCGATACCCGCGGAGGCGCGGACACCGTCGATCTTTCCAAGTACGATGAGAAGCTCAACACCTTCGTCAGCGACCGCGTGAGCGATCTGCGCGGAGGAAGCGAGCGGTTCCATAAAAAC
Source organism: uncultured Dysosmobacter sp. (assembly GCA_934504065.1). Taxonomy (GTDB): domain Bacteria; phylum Bacillota; class Clostridia; order Oscillospirales; family Oscillospiraceae; genus Oscillibacter. The sequence goes on from CAKSVQ010000330.1 coordinate 1,338, forward strand.
ATCGGCAACAACCACCAGAACCGCAAGAACAATCAGCGCAGAGGGCAGAGCCAGCAGCCTGTCGTCCGTCAGCAGCTGAACGTGCAGATTCCCGACGAGATTCAGGTCAGCGAGCTTGCACAGAGACTCAAGGTCACGGCGGCTACGGTTGTCAAACAGCTCATTCAGCTCGGCGTGATGGCGACGCTCAACGAGGTCATCGACTTCGATACCGCTCTGTATGTTGCCGAGGATATCGGTGCAAAGGTCACCAAGGAGGTCGTCGTCACCATCGAGGATCGCCTCTTCGATGATACCGAGGACAGCGACAACGAGCTCATCGAGCG
>CAKSVQ010000331.1 GCA_934504065.1 uncultured Dysosmobacter sp.
TCCCGGAAATTCCGGAGTTTTTCCATATCGTCACCCCCTTCTCACCCGCGGGTCAACGAGCGGGTAAATGAGATCCACAATGAGATTGATGAGGATCACCATGGCAGCGGAGAAGAAGATCAGTCCCTGCACCACCATGTAATCCTTGGTGATGACGCGGCTGGAGATCTCCAGTCCGATACCGGGATAGTTGAAGATGCTTTCCATCAGCGTCGCCCCTCCGAACAGCGCTCCGAAGGAAACGCCGAGCTGGGTGACGAGCGGGAGCAATGCGTTCTTGCGCAGATACTTGTTTCTCACGGTACGCTCACTGAGTCCTCTTGCGCGGGCGGCGAGAATATAGTCTTCCCCGAGCACGCTGATACAGCTGCCTCTCATGTGCAGAATCCAGTTGCCGGTCTGCACGATGGTATAGGCGAGAATCGGCAGAAAGGCATAGTACAGCACGTTGAGAAGAAACGGGAAATTGAAGCCGGGGGTGACCTCAAAGGCGTTGTAATTGTTCTGTGCCGGAAACCACTTGAGGCGGTAAGCAAACAGAATGACCAACAGCAGTGCCACGAGGTAATCGGGGATGGAGCCGGAGATGGCGATGTACCCGGATGCCAGCTTGTCCACCGTCCGTCCCCGCTTCTGCGCCGCGATACTGCCGATCGCCTTCCCGATAAAGAAACTTAAGAACAGCGCGACCGAGGAGACAAACAGCGTCCACGGCAGGCGCGTGCGGATCAGCGAGTTGGCGGTCACACCGGTCTCGAGATAGCTTTCCCCGAGCTGCCCCCGGAACAGCCCGCCGATATACCTGCCAAACGCGCTGAGCACGTTTTCGTTCGGGTCATAGTTGAGCAGTTCCGAGGCAAGCTGATACGCCCGGTCGTAGGTGATTCCCTGCTGCCCCTGCAATTTGAGCGCGTAGATCTGGAGGATGTCTCCGGGGATCTGGCGGAGCAGGATGAACAGAAGAATGATCGTCAGCGCGAGCGTCAGGATTGACAGCCCGAGTTTCTCAAAGAAGTACCGGTACTTCCCGAAAAATCCCGCAACCGCCTTCCCGAATTTGGTTTTTTTCTCTTTTTCCATAATTTCAGAAATCCCGGAGGGATCAATGCTTCGGCTGATAGACGCCGTAAGCGATCAGATAATTTGTGGCGTAAACCAGATTGGTGCGTGCAACCGCATAGAAATCGTCGGTGCCCGCGGCGGGGACGTAGGTCACGTTGCGGTTTTCCGTCCAGTAGGACTCCAGCGGCACGCCGCTGATGCGCCCGACGTTGATGGTCGAGGCGGTCACGTTCTGGAAGAACTGAATACCGAGGCAGAGATCCGCAAGTCCCGTGTTGAACACATCGACGAGGTAGGTCATTTCGGATTCATCGACCGAGTAGAAAGAGTTGATGTAATCGGCGAACTCATAGGTGTTGGTGTCCGAGCCGAGTCCGTTGAAGGTCAGGCGGACATTGCCTGCCTTCTGGGAATCGTAGTAATCGTTCGGGTAGCGGTCCACGTGCACCCACTGGGAATACACGTTAGCAAACTGGTTGTAGGAGCCGGTCGGATAGGAGAAGGACATATTGAGGTCGGTCCACTCAAGCAGCATATCGTAGGGACAGGGATCCGCGATGGCGTTGGAATAGAAGTTACTCGTTTTGAACAGATCCACCT
>CAKSVQ010000332.1 GCA_934504065.1 uncultured Dysosmobacter sp.
GTGCGGCCCTGATTCCAGAACTGAGTGCCGATGTAACCGCAGGTGCGGCGGGCCACATTCATTTTGCTTTGGTCGGTGTTGCCGCATTTGGGGCATTTCCAAATGAGCTTGCCGTTTTCCTCCACGATCTGGATTTCGCCGTCCCACCCACAGACCTGACAATAGTCGCTCTTGGTGTTCAGCTCGGCGTAGATGATGTTATCATAAATGAATTTCATGACCTGCAGCACGGCAGGAATGTTGTTCTGCATATCCGGCACTTCCACATAGCTGATCGCGCCGCCGGGGGAGAGGTGCTGGAACTGCGCCTCGAATTTCAGCTTGGTAAAGGCATCGATCTCTTCCGTAACATGGACATGGTAGCTGTTGGTGATATACCCCTTGTCGGTGATACCAGGAATGATGCCGAAGCGCTTTTGCAGGCACTTGGCAAATTTATAGGTGGTGGATTCCAGCGGCGTGCCATACAGGGAATAATCGATATTTTCCGCCTGTTTCCATTCGGCGCACTTGTCGTTCATCTTCTGCATGATGCTCAGGGCAAAAGGCGTGGCGGTGGGATCGGTGTGGCTTTTTCCCGTCATAAACTTCACGCACTCATAAAGCCCCGCGTAGCCAAGAGAAATGGTAGAATACCCGTCATAGAGCAGCTTATCGATGGGCTCGCCCTTTTTCAGCCGGGCCAGCGCGCCATACTGCCACAAAATGGGGGCCACGTCGGAAAGCGTACCCTTGAGCCGCTCATGGCGGCAGCGCAGCGCCCGATGGCACAACTCCAGCCGCTCTTCAAAAATGCTCCAGAACTTTTCCTGATTGCCGCCGGAGCTGAGCGCCACATCCGGCAGGTTGATGGTGACCACGCCCTGATTAAAGCGGCCGTAGTATTTGTGCTTGCCGGGCTCGTAGTTCTTGGCGTTGGCAATGTTGCCGATGCCTGCGTCGGTGAAGCGGTCAGGCGTGAGGAAGGAGCGGCAGCCCATGCAGGTATACACGTCGCCCTTGAGCTCCTTCATCTTCTTTTCGGAGATGTAGTCGGGCACCATCCGGCGGGCGGTACACTTGGCGGCCAGCTCGGTAAGGTACCAGTAGGGAGCGTCTTCGGTAATGTTGTCATCTTCCAGTACATAGATCAGCTTGGGGAAGGCGGGGGTGATCCACACGCCGTCTTCATTTTTCACGCCCTGATACCGCTGAAGCAGCATTTCCTCAATGATCATGGAGAGGTCTTTCTTTTCCTGTTCGTTCCGGGCCTCGTTGAGGTACATGAACACGGTGATGAAAGGAGCCTGTCCGTTGGTGGTCAGCAAAGTGACCACCTGATACTGAATGGTCTGCACGCCCCGGCGGATCTCTTCCCGCAGGCGGGTCTCCACCAGTTCAGAAATCTTTTCTTCGCTGGGAGAGGCACCGATAGAGACCATTTCCGCCTCCACGATCCTGCGGATCTTCTGGCGGCTGACCTCCACAAAAGGGGCAAGGTGGGTCAGGGAGATGGACTGGCCGCCATACTGGTTAGAGGCCACCTGCGCCACGATCTGCGTTGCGATGTTGCAGGCCGTGGCAAAGCTGTGGGGCCGCTCAATCAGCGTCCCGGTGATGACGGTGCCGTTTTGCAGCATATCCTCCAGATTCACAAGGTCGCAGTTGTGCAT
>CAKSVQ010000333.1 GCA_934504065.1 uncultured Dysosmobacter sp.
GCCCACCGCCTTTGCGATCTCTCCCACGCTGACAGAATCATAGCCCTGCGTGGAAAACAGCTCCAACGCCTTATCCAGAATCTTCTGCTTCGTATCTTCCTGCTTCATCGCCGCGCCTCGCTAACTAACATTAGTTAGCTATATTATAAACGCTTTTCCCCAAATGTCAAGCGGCGGTTAAACGCCGAATGTTTTTTCTTGGCTCTGATAAGCCAACGGATCCGGAGGTAGTGATCAGCCCTGCTTTTGGATTGCCGGCAGCAGAATATTCTCAATAAAGTCAATGCGGTCACGGACTGCCGGCCGAAAACAGGAAGAAACCGCAGCCACGATTCGCTCGTTCGGATCAACATAGATCACATTGCCGCTGTCACCGATTGCGGCGTAAATGCGTTTCTCCGGATGTACGATCCACCAAAGATAGCCGTAGGACTTTCCGCCGAAAGCGCCGCTTTCGATCATACGCGGGGAAAGCATTTCGCGAAGCCATTCGGGAGACACGATTTGCCGTCCGTTCCATGTGCCGTTTTGCAGGCAGAGCTGCCCCAGCTTTGCCATGTCAGCGGCACTTAGGCACAGTCCGTAGCCGGAGGCGGCCAATCCCTGCGGATCGGCAAGCCACACAGGTTCTCTCGGTGTTTTATCCGTTATGAACCGCTTATGCGCCTGTGCGGTTTCGGCAGAAAAGTTCTCGTGATCCGCAATACCGAGGGGGCGGAACAGATACGCATTTGCAAAGTCCACGGTTTTCATCCCGGCAGCTTTGAAAAGGATGCCGGAGAGAATGTGCAGACAAACCGTCCGATAGTCAAATTGGTTGGTGATACCGCCCCTTCCACCCAGGAAATCCAACGATGCCTCCGTCCAGTTCTTGCGGGTGCACACCTTTGTCCACGGGTCGCCATGCCCCTTATAGGGTGTGCGCATGGTCAAAAGATGCCGGATCGTCACATCAAAGATCGTCCTTTCGCCGCGCTTGACCGAATACTCCGGAAAGTAGGAAAGCACCTGATCATCCACACTGTCGATCATTTTATAGTCGATAGCGATGCCAATCAGCAGCGCCATCACGCTTTTCGTGGCGGACGCGATATGAACGCAGTCCGCCCGCTGAAAGCCGTTCCACTCTGCGGAGTAGAGTTCGTTTCCGTTCTGAAGCACGCTGATCTGACAGATGTTCGGTTGATGTTTTTGTATGTATGAATACAGTTCCCGAATCTCCATTCCTGCTGCCTCCCACAGTCATGTTTTTATTTTCGTTTCACGGCCCGCAGGCGTCATCGGTCGCCGATATTTGTTAAGCTGTGTTCTCTGATCCATTGATCCAGAAACTGCATCTGCTCGCCGATATGGAACCAATGCTCTCCACCGGGCATGACGGTCAGATCAGCATGGTGCTGCTTGGCAAATGCAGATACCGTTTCAATGGATGTCAGATTGTCACGCTCACCGTAAAGAATACAGGTGGGGACATTCCAGATGATCGGGTGCTTGCGCACATAGCAAAGGTAATCCCAGGACAGCGTTTCTCCGAAATCTGTGGTGATTTCCCGTTTTTCTGCAAGAACTTGTTCGGTCACATTCGACCATTGCATCATATTGCAAATCAAGTTCTCCATATCCACGATTGGAGAGATGAAATAAGC
>CAKSVQ010000334.1 GCA_934504065.1 uncultured Dysosmobacter sp.
CATCAGTATACAGTATTTTCCCTCGTTTGTCAAGAGGCGGGAGTAAATTTTACAGCACTCAGGAGAAGTCTTCAAGAAGCGCGTTCAGTTCGGCAAAGGAGGTGACATTGATCCCCGCCGCCAGCGCGTCGCGGTCCTTTACGGGGAGCGCGGACACCATGACGGACACGGTGCGGAGCAATCCGCCGTCGGAAGAAAATACCCCGATTTTCCCATTGTATTCCCGCACAACATAAAGCGTGACGGAGGATTTCTCAGTGGTGGCAGGCTCCGGAGTTTTGTCGGTTTCCGCATTCCCCGCTGAAGCACCGTTTTCGGTTTTCCCGGTGGGGGTCGAAGGCGTACCGGACCCGTTTTCGTTCCCGGGATTCTTTTCCACGAGCAGCGGTTCCGTCCGTACCGTGATGGAAAAATCCTTTGCCACCCGTTCGATGGAATCCGCGGCGCGCTCGGCGTTCTTTCCGGCGTTACCGGCTATGAGAAACGCGGTCACGGAGAAGGCAAGCGTGATGACCGCCGTGATGACCACGAGCACCGAGACAAAGGAAAACCACCATTCCATTTTGTTTTCACTCTGCATGAGATTACCTCTTTTTGATAGATTTGATACATATATTTTTTCCCGGCAACGGTGATATATTCGTCCTTTTTTGCGAAAAATACAAAAAAGAAAGGAGTGTACGGTATGCGGAAATTCATAAACGGGGTATTGATTTTTCTCTGTGCCACGGGAATTCTTCTGTCCGTCCTGATTGCGGCGGGAACGGTATTCCTCGTGACACGGTTCGAGCGGGAATTCCCGGAGACGTATCTGACCCTCGGCGAGGAGTATCGTCCGTCGCTTCTGTATGCGTCGGACGGCGACCGGAATGATCTGAATTCCTTTCATGAAGTGGCGGAGCTGCACGGAAGTCAGATCAGTATACCCGTGACGCTGGACGAGGTACCGGCACACCTTATTCACGCGTTCGTTGCCATCGAGGACAAGCATTTCTTTACTCATGACGGCGTGGACTGGCTGCGTACCGGCAAAGCGGTCGCGGGGTATCTTTTCGGGAAAGGGGAATTCGGCGCGTCCACCATCACCCAGCAGCTGGTCAAAAACCTGACCGGCAACGACGCGCGCACACCGGCACGTAAATTGCAGGAGCTGTTCTACGCAACGGATCTGGAGGAGAAAACGGACAAAACCGAAATTCTGGAGCGCTATCTCAACATTATCAATCTTTCCGGCGGCTGTGCGGGCGTGGGTGCCGCGGCGGAGAGATACTATTCGGTTCCTGTCGGAGAGCTGACACTTTCCGAATGTGCGAGCATTGCGGCTATCACCAAGAACCCGTCTCGCTATGACCCGCTCCGCCACCCGGAAAACAACAGAAAACGCAGGGACACCGTCCTTGACGAAATGTGTCGGCAGGGATACATTTCCGAGGCGGAGCGGGACGGGGCAAAGGCGGAGCCGCTTACGACCCGTCCGACGCTTCTCACCGGACGCGAGTCGGTCAATTCGTGGTACACGGATACCGTCATCGAAGACGTACTTGCCGATCTGACGGAAACCTACGGATACACATCCTCCGCCGCGTCGCGGATGCTGTATTACGGCGGGCTTCGCATCTATACCGCAATGGACCC
>CAKSVQ010000335.1 GCA_934504065.1 uncultured Dysosmobacter sp.
TCCGGGCTTTTTCTGAAGAATGCTGATGTGCTTGGACTGAACATGAAAGACGTGGATTTCGGAGTTCTCTCCCACGCGCACTATGACCATGCAGACGGAATTCCGGAATTTTTCAGGGTAAATTCGTCCGCACCGTTCTATTTTAGGGAAACCACCGGAGAAAACTGCTGCAAAGGTGTCTGGAACTATAAGAAATACATCGGTATTCCAAAGGGCATCCTAAAAAAGTATCCGGACCGGATCAAGCTCGTCTCCGGGGACTTTTCCCCATGTGACGGGGTTTATCTGATTCCACATAAGACTCCGGGACTGGAGAAAAAAGGGATCCGGGAGCACATGTACCTGAAGGAAAAACGGCGTTGGAAGCCGGATTCCTTCTCCCACGAACAGAGTCTCGTCTTCGACACACCGGACGGTCTTGTGATCTTCAACAGCTGTTCCCACGGCGGCGCCGATACCATTATCCGTGAGGTCACCGCGACTTTCCCGGATAAAAAAGTAAAAGCTCTGATCGGCGGCTTCCACCTCTACAATAAGACCGACGCAGAGATCCTTGCCCTTGCCGAAGGGATCCGCTCCACCGGCATCTCTTCGGTCTACACCGGTCACTGCACCGGAGATCATGCCTTTGATCTCCTGAAAGAGACCTTAGGAGAATCCGTTCATAAGCTGCATGCGGGGCTTGTGATGGAATTTTAGTATGTCCCGGTCTGCAAAAATGCGATATAAGCGCTTACCTTCCAATCGTGAATTGAGCAAGAAAATCGAACTGAAGAATTTGCAAGCAAAAACGGCACCGTTCTAAACAGTGCCGTTTTTGCTTATTCTGTTATAAGCCAGACGTTTTCAGCCAAACTTTCATGTGGTTTGATCTCTCGCCTGTTTACACCGTTAGGAAAGACTCTGTCCACATTTTTATCCGGCCTACGACAAACATTACTCCTCGGTTTCTGAAACAGCATCCGTTTTTCTTAGCGCATTGGATGCGGTTTCCGGATTCACCGGTGCTCTGCGCATCACTTTTTTTGCACCATCGGTCTCAGCTTTATAATATATCATCTGACCTTTTTTACATTCACTAACTTCTATTCTTTTCTCCGGATCCTCATACCAAATACCGCTTGGAAATACGAGTCCATTACCTACAAATGTTGTTAAGTACTCAAAAAGATTAATCGATATCCCACCCGCGTTCAATTCAGTAAGCATACTCACATCAAGATGCTTTAAATTCGGTGTTGAAGTAATTGATAAGTTCTTCAGCTTCAAATTGTGGCTTAAGTCAAGAGAGTTTATAGTCACCCCTTTCGATACCTTTTCACGAACCGCAAACCAATGTGGGAACAGCATAGCCGTGTACTGTTTCTCCATAAAACTTCCTCAGAAGGCTAAAAAAAAGGATCCAGAATAATGTCCTGAACCTTTCAATGACTTCTCGAATAGTGTACTGCCCTTCCACATTGCTGTTTCTTTTTTTGACTTTTCCTCTACGTAGTATAAATGGTGTCAGCAAAAAAGTCAATTTTCAGACATAAATATCCTTAATTATCCTTAAAAGCAAGTTTCATGCAGTTCCTTATATTTTCCCTGCTTTCAGAAAAAACAAATTTCTTTTTCTTGTTTCGATT
>CAKSVQ010000336.1 GCA_934504065.1 uncultured Dysosmobacter sp.
GCACAGTTCGGCGGACAGCGTTTCGGCGAAATGGAGGTCTGGGCGCTCGAGGCATACGGCGCGGCTTACACGCTTCAGGAGATCCTGACGGTCAAGTCCGACGATATCACCGGACGCCGCCGTGCATACGAGGCGATTATCAAGGGACAGAACATCCCGACGCCGGGCGTGCCCGAATCCTTCAAGGTGCTGGTCAAGGAACTCCAGTCTCTTGCGCTTGACGTGCAGGTGCTGGATAAGGAAGGCAATCCCATCGACCTGTCCTCCGTTTACGGAGAAGAGGAACAGCCGGTCTACAACAAGGTGGACGCGGATATGATCGACGAAGTGCTCGGTCAGAGCGTGGAAACCGATGACCTCGGCGACTCCTTCCTTGTGGACGATCCCGACGGGCTTGGCGACGTGAACGGCCTTGACGGCGATGAAGCAGAGGACTTCGGCGACGAAGACTTCTCGGACAATAATTGATGAAGAAGGAGAATTGCTGTGGAAAACACTGAGTTTAGTGCCATTAAAATCGGTCTGGCATCTCCGGAAATGATCAGAGAATGGTCCTACGGCGAGGTTACCAAGCCCGAGACCATCAACTACCGTACCCTGAAACCCGAAGTCGGCGGACTCTTCTGTGAGCGCATCTTCGGGCCTACCAAGGACGGCGCCTGCATGTGCGGCAAGTACAAGAACGCACATTTCAAGGAACCCCATAAGTGCGAAAAGTGCGGCGTGGACGTCACCACCAAGAAGGTCCGCCGCGAGAGAATGGGTCATATCGAACTGGCAACGCCGGTTTCGCATATCTGGTACTTCAAGGCGATCCCCTGCCGGATGGCTCTGGTTCTGGATATCTCCCCGAAGCAGCTCGAACAGGTGCTGTACTTCGCGGAAAACATCGTGCTGGATCCCGGTCCCACCCCCCTGACCAAGGGCATGGTGCTGACCGAGAAGCAGTACGAGGAGTACCGCGAACTCTACGAGGACGAATTCCGTGTCGGCATGGGTGCCGAGGCGATCCGCGAACTGCTTCGTGAGATCGACGTCAAGGCTCTTGATGAACAGCTCAAGGAAGAGCTCAAGACCGCGACGGGTCAGAAGAAAACCCGTATCATCAAGCGGCTTGAGGTCGTGGAAGCGTTCTGCAAATCGGGCAACCACCTCGACTGGATGATTCTCGAAGTGATTCCGATCATCCCGCCGGACATCCGTCCGATGGTTCAGCTTGACGGCGGCAGATTTGCTTCGTCCGACCTCAACGAGCTGTACCGCCGCGTCATCGCGCGCAACAACCGTCTGAAGAAGCTGATCGAGATTCACACGCCCGAAATCGTCATCCGCAACGAGAAGCGTATGCTTCAGGAAGCGGTTGACTCGCTTATTGACAACGGCAGACGCGGAAAGCCCGTCACGGGTCCCTCCAACCGCCCGCTCAAGTCGCTCTCCGAGATGCTCCGCGGTAAGCAGGGACGCTTCCGTCAGAACCTGCTCGGTAAGCGTGTTGACTACTCCGGCCGTTCGGTTATCGTTGTCGGTCCGGATCTGAAGATCTACCAGTGCGGTCTGCCGAAGGAAATGGCGATCGAGCTGTTCAAGCCGTTCGTTGTCAAGCGCCTTGTGGAAATG
>CAKSVQ010000337.1 GCA_934504065.1 uncultured Dysosmobacter sp.
AGGATGATATCATTGATATAGAAGATCCTTACGCTTTCCCAAGAACGATCACAGACTTTGACTGTTATATTTTTGGAGAAGGCAGAAATTATAAAATATATGAAAAGTTAGGCGCACACCGGGAGAAAGTGTCCGGCGTGGAGGGAACCCGTTTTGCTGTGTGGGCACCGGATGCCCGCAGTGTCAGTGTAGTGGGGGATTTCAATATGTGGGATGCCCGCCTGCACAAGATGATGCTTCACGGAGAAAGCGGTATTTTTGAACTGTTTGTACCGGGAGCCTGGGAAGGTGCCGTTTATAAGTATGAGATCACGGCCAGAGACGGCAGTAAGGTTATGAAGACGGATCCGTATGGCAATTATGCGGAAGTGCGTCCGGGCAATGCTTCCCGGATCACGGACCTACGCGGATATAAATGGCAGGATAGTGCCTTTATGAAGAAAAGAAACAGCGTCAAGCCGGAAGAGCGGGACCGCATGCCGATGAACATCTATGAAGTGCATCTGGCTTCCTGGAAAAAGCGCATTGAAGATGACGATAATGGCAATTACAGCTACAGGGAACTGGCATCTATGCTGGGAGATTATGTAGTGGATATGGGATATACCCATGTGGAACTGATGGGAATCGCAGAGTATCCTTTTGATGGTTCCTGGGGATACCAGGTGGGGTGCTATTATGCACCGACCAGCCGTTATGGTACGCCAAAGGATTTTATGTATTTTGTGGATGAACTGCATAAAAGAGGAATCCAGGTAATCCTGGACTGGGTACCGGCACATTTTCCGAAGGACGAGCATTGTCTGGGGCGTTTTGACGGACTGCCGCTGTATGAGTATGCTGACAGCCGCAGGGGAGAGCATCCGGACTGGGGCACCTATATCTTTGATTATGGCCGAAAAGAAGTAGTGAACTTTTTGATCGCTAACGCATTGTTCTGGGTGGAAAAATTCCATATTGACGGACTCCGGGTAGATGCAGTGGCGTCTATGCTGTATCTGGATTATGGCAAGCAGGATGGTGAATGGCTTCCAAACAAAGACGGTGGAAATGAGCATTACGAAGCAGTAGCGTTTTGCCGCCAGTTAAACGAAGTTATGAACAAGGAACATCCGGGAGCCTATATCATTGCGGAAGAGTCAACCGCCTGGCCGGGGGTAACAGCGCCGGTGAAAGATAAGGGGCTTGGTTTTTCCTACAAGTGGAACATGGGCTGGATGAACGACTTTTTGGAGTACATGAAACTGGATCCGTACTTCAAGCAGTTCCATCATGGACAGCTCTGCTTCAGCATTGACTATTATCTCAGTGAAAAATATGTGCTGGTGCTTTCTCATGATGAAGTGGTCCATGGTAAATGTTCCCTGCTGAATAAGATGCCGGGGCTGGAAGGAGATAAATATGCGGCGTTGAGAGCTGCCTATGGATTCTTCTATGGCCATCCGGGCAAAAAACTTTTGTTTATGGGACAGGAATTTGCCCAGAAGCGGGAATGGGCAGAGTACCGCAGCCTGGACTGGTTTTTGCTGGATGAGGATGTACGCCACCGTCAGATGCAGGACTACATCCGTGAGTGGAATCGTCTGTATAAAAAATACGATGCCCTGTATTAC
>CAKSVQ010000338.1 GCA_934504065.1 uncultured Dysosmobacter sp.
CTTCTTCTCGCCGGTGGCGGGGTTACGGGTAAAGGCCACACCGGTGCCGCAGTCGTCGCCCATGTTGCCGAAGGCCATGGACTGCACGTTGACGGCGGTGCCCCAGCTGCCGGGGATGTCGTTCATACGGCGGTAGACAATGGCGCGGGGGTTGTTCCAGGAGCGGAACACGGCCTTGATGGCGCCCATAAGCTGCTCCTTGGGGTCGGTGGGGAAGTCCTGGCCGATCTTGGACTTATACTCGGCCTTGAACTGCATGGCCAGCTCCTTCAGGTCGTCGGCGGTCAGCTCCACGTCCTGAGTGACGCCCCGGGCAGCCTTCATCTTGTCGATGAGCTCCTCGAAATATTTCTTACCGACTTCCATAACCACGTCGGAATACATCTGGATAAAGCGGCGGTAGCAGTCCCAAGCCCAGCGGGGGTTGTTGGACTTCTTGGCGATGACCTCCACCACGTCCTCGTTCAGGCCCAGGTTCAGGATGGTATCCATCATGCCGGGCATAGAGGCGCGGGCGCCGGAACGCACAGAGACCAGCAGGGGATTCTCGTGGTCACCGAACTTCTTGCCGGTGATCTCTTCCATCTTGGCCACATACTCCATAATCTCAGCCTGAAGCTCAGGAGTGATCTGCTCGCCATCCTCGTAGTATTTTGTACATACCTCGGTCGTGATGGTAAAGCCCTGGGGAACGGGCAGGCCGATGTTGGTCATCTCAGCCAGGTTAGCGCCCTTACCGCCCAGCAGCTCACGCATATTGGCGTTGCCTTCGGTAAACAGGTACAGGTATTTGTGAGCCATACGTTTTTTCCTTCCTTTCGTCTACGCGACGGCCGTTCGCCGGAGTCCGCACTGATGTCCCTGCGGCCGCCGCTGAAGCCGTCATTCTTACCAATTTCGCACAGGTCGCACAAAAAAATGCACTGTGCAGCGCAATTATTATATACTTATGCAGGAATCATTGCAAGATGTTCTCGGTAGTTTTGGCAATTTTTTTACCATTCTATCCCTTTTCTCAGGGAATAACCAAAGACTTATACCCCACTTTTCGGTCTTTTCCCCCTTAATTTTCCCCTTCCGGTTTTTATCATTCATTTACCGTGCAGTTTCTCCGCCATTGCGTCCCTTTTCCCTTTTATTTTTCGCACTAAGCCCATTGCTTTTTCCCTTTAAGTGTTCCCTATCGCCTCTCTCGCGGTCTCTATCTCTTGTCTGTGCTTTCCGGACATGCTATACTATTCTCCAAAGGAGTGAGCACTATGCCCGATTTTTCCCTCTCCCTGCCCGCTTTGGCTCTGTATTATCTGCTGTTTATCAACCTGTTCGCTTTTATCCTCATGGGGCTCGACAAGCGCAAAGCCAAACGGGGGGCTTGGCGCATCCCGGAACGCACCCTGTTCCTCCCCGTCCTGCTGGGCGGCGGCGCGGGCGGCTGTCTGGGCATGTGGACCTTTCACCACAAGACCAAGCACTGGTACTTCCGCTTCGGGTTTCCCCTGATTACCTTAGGGGAGCTGGCCGGGGTGCTGTGGCTTCTGTTCCGCTGAGCACCTCAAATAGACGGCGCAAAGCGCCGTCTGAGACTGTCAAAATAGCCTATCATTGCGAG
>CAKSVQ010000339.1 GCA_934504065.1 uncultured Dysosmobacter sp.
GGGGTACACCGACGTCGGGTCGCGCCTGTATTCCGGACTGCGGCACGAATTGCTCAATGAGATCGGCAAGGAGAAGATCTGGGAGGACGTGCTCGGATTTTTGGAATAAACGGCATGGCGATGCCTGTTTCTCTCGTTGCCCGGTATTTTGTGAACGAGCGTACAAAACCGCGTGGATCCCCGGACGGAATTTGTCGTTTTCATAGAAAAATCAAAGAAACTCTGTCCGCCGCCCGAAACCCTCTTGACTTTCGGCGGCGGATGTGGTATCCTGTATACAGATGTAAGGTCTGCCGCGTCATCACGGCGACCGGCTTTCGGAAGCGTCCGGGCAGTTGGCGGGTGTTTCCTTGGATGAAAGACGGTCTTTTCCGGCGGGCGCGGACCAAACAAAAAACATTCTGCCGAGGCAGTCGGTTGGCAGGAGTACAGGTGCGCCGGGCGTTTTGTGCCCGCGCAGGATCTGCTGTCCGCCGCGGGACAGTTTTTTTATACTGCGACGCGGTGCAGACGAAAAACAACAGATGTTCCGGACCCGGCTCCGGACAGAATACGAAATACAATACAGAGGACAGAAAATGCAGATGATTTTCAAGGATGCCCGTATTTACGAAAACGGCGGATTCACCCGTGGGGACGCAACCGTGACCGACGGTGTTTTGCGCGTTTTCGGGGCGGATACCCCTCATATGAATCAGGACGGCGGATCGGATACCGCCGTTTTCCGGAATTGTATCATTTTACCCGGCTTTTGCGATGTACACGTACATTTGCGGGAGCCGGGCTTTTCTTACAAGGAGACCATCGGGACGGGAACTGCCGCCGCCGCGCACGGCGGGTACACGGCGGTGTGTGCCATGCCGAACCTCGACCCCGTGCCGGACAGCCGGGAGCATCTGGAAAAAGAGCTTGCCCTCATCCGGGAGTCGGCGCACATTCCGGTCTACCCCTACGGCGCGCTGACGGTCGGCGAAAAGGGGGAGATCCCCGCGGCGCTGGAAGAGCTGTTCCCCGATGTCATCGCGTTCTCGGACGACGGGCGCGGCGTGCAGGACGAGGGGCTCATGCGCGAGCTGATGCGCCGCGTTGCGTCGCTCGGCGGAATCGTCACGGCGCACTGCGAGGACAACCGCCTGCTTCACGGCGGATACATTCACGACGGGGAGTACGCGCGCCTGCACGGGCACAAGGGGATTCCCTCCGAGAGCGAATGGCGACCGATTGAGCGCGACCTCCGCCTTGCCCGTGAGACCGGGTGCGCCTACCACGTCTGCCACATCTCCGCAAAGGAGAGCGTTTCGCTTATCCGCGAAGCAAAGAAGAGCGGCGTGAATGTGACTGCGGAAACCGCGCCGCACTACCTGCTCATGGATGACTCCATGCTGGGGGAGGACGGCAGATTCAAGATGAATCCGCCGGTGCGGGACAAGAGTGACCGCGACGCGTTGGTTGCGGGACTGCTTGACGACACGATCGACATGATCGCCACCGACCACGCCCCGCACGCAAAAGAGGAGAAGTCGCGTGGGCTTGCGGGTAGTGCGATGGGCATCGTGGGTCTTGAGACCGCGTTCCCGCTGCTTTACACGGGAC
>CAKSVQ010000340.1 GCA_934504065.1 uncultured Dysosmobacter sp.
CTTCTGGAGTTCGAATTCAAACGGCTTGGTCACGATGCCGATGGTCAGAATGTCCATCTCGTGCGCCACGCGCGCGATGACGGGAGCCGCGCCGGTACCGGTGCCGCCGCCCATGCCGGCAATGACGAATGCCATATCCGTGCCGCTGAGCATTTTCTTGATATCTTCCAGGGATTCTTCTGCGGCTCTCTCGCCCATTTCCGGGTTCGCGCCACAGCCGAAGCCGTGTGTGATCTTACTGCCGATGACGAGCTTGGTCCCCGCCTCGGACTTGTTCAGTGCCTGACGGTCGGTATTGACCGCGACAAAATCCACGCCGACAATCTTATCCGTAATCATGCGGTTGACCGCGTTGTTTCCGCCGCCGCCGACACCGATTACTTTAATACTGACTCCGCTTTCATTGCTATCGTCATGTTCAAACGTCATGTTACTTCCTCCCGTTTCGACACGTATTCGCATAGCGTCCGGAATACGGTCCGGCGCACACATATATACACTATATATAATAACGGATTCTCACGTGTTTTGCAAGAGATTTTTGAAAAATAAATGAAATTTTTCGCCTTGATTCAGGGGTCATGGCGTACAGGCGTATCAGTCTACAATACGGAAGGTCGCTTTTTTGACATCGGAAACGTTGATTTCGGCATGTGACCAGCTTTTCCCCGCGTTTTCAGCCAGCACTGCCGCGGCAAGCTCCAGCTTGACGGACAAGGAATCCGTGTCACCGAGGATGACCGTCAGCCCGTCCTCACACCGAAGCCGATAATAGTACCTGCTCCCAAGGTCGATCGCCGTAACCTGCAGAGGGTCCTCTGTATTTTTCAATGCCGCCGTAATTCCGGCTGCGGCAGCCGGCTCCTCCTTCCACTCGTTGCACGCCTCACCGATCACGGCATTCCTCCCGGTGGGCAGAAGCAGAACCGGGAGCGTTGCGTCAGGGTC
The DNA here is from genome assembly GCA_934504065.1 of uncultured Dysosmobacter sp. GTDB lineage: Bacteria > Bacillota > Clostridia > Oscillospirales > Oscillospiraceae > Oscillibacter. Next base: position 949 of record CAKSVQ010000340.1, read on the forward strand.
GCCCCCCGCGCGTTCCAGCACCGTGAAATCTTCCGAGACAAGGTAGTCTCCGTTTTCCGCGCGGACGGTGTAAGCAGCTGTGTACTCCGTCACACGGATGCGTACCTTGCCGAAGAGACTTTTTTCAACCGAGGCATTTCTGATCCAGACATACCGTTCGGTCAGCTTGTCCGAAAGGGCTTTTTCGTCAAGTGAAGAAAGCGGTGCGCCAATTCGGATCTCCGCCGCCGCAAGCAATTCCTCCGCAGAACAGCGGGAATTGCCCGTGATCTCCACTCCCCTGATCCGGAAGAGATAGGAAACTCCGATCATTACTCCGCACGCAAGCGTAAGCGCCACAGACAGCAACAAAAAGCGCAGTACCCTTTTTTTCTGTCGGGCGATGCGCTTTCTGCATTCTTTTTTGAATACTGCCTGCGGATCCGGCATATCCGTCCTCACAATTCTCTGTCCGGTGTTACTTTGTGCCACCCGGGAAAGCTCCGCGGGATTCCCGGGTGACACATACAACACTTCAGTTTTTTTGTGCTTTCTGATGCGCGGTCACCATCCGGCGCAGTTCTTCGTAAATTCTGCGGTTGGCATCCGGAACGGCAAAGGTCCGGATATTCCGTTC
>CAKSVQ010000341.1 GCA_934504065.1 uncultured Dysosmobacter sp.
GCGACATTCCGATCTGCCGCTACCTGATGATTGCGCTTTTTGTGGGCTTCTGGCTCTCCTGGGGCTTTTCCCTCGGCATCCGTCAGATTCAGTACGTGCGCCGCAATCACATTCAGTACGAAGGCAAGATGTTCGGGCGAGCGATCATGCTGGGCGCCTTCGGATGGGTGGCCTACGTCGCCTTTGCCCTGACGCTCGTTCTCTTTCTGCACCTCACGGGCATTGATCCGCTGCCGGAGACGGCGCCGATTCTTCAGAATCCGTAAGCCGTCATGCGCGCCAACGTTGATCTGCGTTTTGAACTGCCGCGTCGAGCGCCCGAAAACGGTCGCACGACGGGGGTGCTTGCGCTTTTGAACGGCACGGCCCCCGCCGCTGCGCCGGGAGCGAAAGAAATCGATCAATGGGCCCGCGAAGCCGCCGAAGGGAGTCCTCAGGCGCAGTACGAACTTGCTAAGGCCCTCGCGACCGGCGCCACCTTATCCGCCGACAACCGCACGGCCGTGAAGTGGCTCAAAAAGGCCGCCGAAAAAGAGCACCTCGCGAGTCAGCATCTCTTGGGGGTACTCATCGCCCGAGGTCAGGGCATCCGTCCGGATCCCCAGAAAGCCGCGCAACTCTTCCGCTCCGCGGCCGTCATGGGGATGAAAGAAGCCCAATACGACCTCGCGCGCTGCTACCAATGGGGGTTCGGCATTACGGCTTCTGAGAAGGAAGCACTGACCTGGTTTCGGCTCGCCGCCGCTCAGGGGCACACCGAAGCCGAGTACGAATCTGCGAAAGCCTATGCCCTCGGCCTCGGCACGATGCCGGACTTAAAGCAGGCGCAGCAGCGCTACAAACGCGCCGCCATGAAGGGGTGCGCCAAGGCGGCCTATGAACTCGCCCTTTTGAACCTGCGGCCGGACAATCCGCAAAAAGACAACGACGAAGCGTTCCGCTGGTGCGCCGAAGCCGCCCGCGCCGGACTCACGGACGCCCAATTGGCGCTTGCCTTTTTCTATTGGTCGGGACGCGGCGTCCGGCAGTCCGCGCAGCAGGCGCTGCAGTGGGCCGTGCTCGCCTCCAAGGGAGAGTCCCTCAAGGCACTCCTTTTTGTGTCGAAACTCGTGTGGGAAACGGCGGGCGTCTCTTCGCTCAAGCGCGAACGCGCGTTGTCGCTCGTCATCGTCGCCAAGCGACTCGCGGCGGACGCGAAAAACGCCGAACTTCTCTCCGAAGCTGCCCTGCGGGAAACGGAATTAAAGGGGCTCCTCTCGGAATCCGAAACGCTTCACGCTGCGGCCGCCGCGCAAGACGCGCTTGCCGCAGGCAGCGCCGAGGATCTTTTGGAAGGGCTCGCCTGATGACGGACGCCCGTCTTTTTACGTCGCTTCCGACGGCGGCCTTTCTCACGGAACTCAGAACCACTCACCGCACGTCCCCGGAACGCCGGGCGGCTTTTGCATCCGAGGCGGCGCTCGCCCCCGGCCTTCGCAAGAAACCCCTCGTCGTTTTGGATACCAACGTTCTGCTTGACCTCTGGTACTGGGACGACGCCGTAAGCCGCTTTCTGCGTG
>CAKSVQ010000342.1 GCA_934504065.1 uncultured Dysosmobacter sp.
GGTCTACATTCTCCATCATGAACGGACCGTTCTTTTCATGTACTACTGCTGCTTTGATCTGGATTTCACATTCTCCTTTACTATGGAAATTCTGGGGGTTGCTATAATATTTTTATAGCACTTCAATTTTAAAAGTCAACACATATTAGGGGATATTTCACAAAAATTATCAACGCAGTGGAAATTAATTGAATTAATTTCATAAAAACAGCAATATCTTTGACTTGCCAGAGGACAGGTGAACAATGAACCGCGAATGTGTTCACGCTCGAAACTGAGCTGATACAAAAGCGGTGCAGGAAATGACCCTGCACCGCCGACGTGCTATTTATGCTTCGGTATCATCTGTCCCGAAAAGCACCGCCATGAAGTTCCTCCGTGCGTTCAGCACCCGGACGATCTTCACCGAATCCGTTTCAATGCGGTAGAATACGTTGTAATTCCCGCAGACGAGATAGCGGTAGTCGGTCTTTATGCTCACCCTTGCGGAAAGCGGCGCGCCGATCTCGGGCATCGCTCTCAGCGAGCCTATGCTCTTTACGATACTCCCGACGGTTCGGGACGCGGAATTTTCGTTCCCAAGCTCCACAGAAATATATTCGCGTATCTGCCTTAAATCATTCCGCGCGTCGTTTGTTACTTCAATCCTGTATGTCATTAGCAAACTCCTTCTCGATTTCTGAGAAGTCTATCCAGCCCTTTTCCCGCGCGGAACGCTCGCCCTTTTCAAGCTCGCTCATCAGCTTCATGGTCGCGGTGATTTTTTCGTATTCCTCCATGTCGAGGATAACATAACGTCCTCTGCCGTTCTTTGTGAGGAACACAGGCTCGCCGCCCTCGACGTCGCGGAGCACCTCGTTGTAGTTTCTTAAATCCGATACTGGTTTTATGCTCGGCATATTTATCAGCTCCTTCCTGCTGTATATATTGTAGCACAATTTTACGAAAAAATCAACAGCATATCAATAATTTTTGAAAATAAAATACGGCTGCCGCTATCGGCAATTTCAGCAAATTATTCCCCGTAAATCCTCTTGATTTTTTGCCGATAACGGTATATAATGATAATGGTATGTAATATCCATAAGGAGTTGAAGTCATGAAATACATATCCGTAAAGCAAGCCGCGGAGCTGTGGAGCCTGTCCGAACGCAGCGTCCGGAATTACTGCGCACATGGGCGCATAGATGGCGCGTTTCTGACCGGGAAGACATGGAATATCCCGGAGAACGCGACCAGGCCCACGCGCACTGCGACGGCAAAAAAAGCGCCCTCCACCCTCTCTGAGATACTCGCGGACGAAATGCAGAGCGGCCGCAAAGGCGGTATCTACCACAAGATACAGGTGGAGCTGACCTACAACTCCAACCACATCGAGGGCAGCCGCCTGACTGCCGACCAGACGCGCTACATCTTTGAAACCAACACGATCGGCGTTCTGAAAGACGAAACCGTCAACGTGGACGACATCATCGAAACGTCCAACCACTTCCGCTGTATTGACTTAATCATCGAGAACCACAGTAAAAAGCTGTCCGAAACGTTCATCAA
>CAKSVQ010000343.1 GCA_934504065.1 uncultured Dysosmobacter sp.
CGTCGCCCTGCTGACCGCCGTCGCCGGTACCGCTGCCGTCACCCTTGTTGCCGCTGCCGTCACCTTCGCCGCCGTCTCCGTTGCTGCCGCCGATGGACGAACTGTCCTGATCGTTGCCGTCAGGTGCGTCCTTGTCGTGGTCACCCTCATCGGAGGAGGTGGAGTCATCATCGCCGGAGCCATCGCCGCCCTCGCCGATTTCCTCAAAGATCGCCGTTACGGTCAAATCCTCGGTGACGTTCAGATCGGTGCGTGCGGGGTCCTCGATGCCGTCGCTCCATTTGACGAACACCCAGCCGTCCTCGGCAACCGCGACCACGGGAGATGCATCGCCGCCCGCAAGCACGGGCTGTTCGGGCTCACCTTCAATGTCGCCGCCGCCCTCAACGAGATAAGACACGTTGAAGTACCGGTCTGCGGCATCGTCAGAGGGCAAAATGTCGGGGGACGGGATCACTCCCGCGCCCGTCAGCGCCATCACAGTCGTCATGCCCGCGCCGCAGAACACCGCAACGGCAAGCAGAACCGTCGCGCCGCGACGGAGCGCGTACAGCGGGAAGTTCGCCTTGACCTGCGCAGGGGTGACGGCTGCCGCCTTCTCCCGCGCGTCCTCGCGCTGTCTTTTTGCAATATAGGAATCCTCGCCCGAAAGTTCCAGCATGGTCACGGTGCGTTCCTCAAGACCCATACGGTCCATGCGGAGCGCCACTTCCCTCTCGGTGGGACGGAATTTCAGAATGTAAAGCAGTACCGCGCTGACCGCAAACACTGCACCGCCGACGCAAAGCGGAAGCCATACGCCGGAAAAAGCAAAGATCCAGGCGACAAGTGCCGCGAGGAAATCCGCCGCCGCGCCGAACATCAGCCCGAAAGCAAGCGAGGACACAATGCCCTCTCTTACGAGCTTTGCGCGGTATTTTTTCATCATTTCATTTTTGTACATAGTATCATCTCCTTGTCTGTGTTCATTTGCCGCGTGTACCAGCGGCAAACGCATCAAGGTGGAGGGACGGTTGCCGGGGCAAAAAACCGGTCGGTCGGAATCCGACGCTGCCCACAGTGTTGCTACGGGATCCGCGTCGGCGGAACACCGTTGACGGTAACACGTGTTGCCGACTCACGCCGGCGGAAAACGGGCATCTGCCCGAGAACGCGCTCCTCACCTTTTTCTTTTGGACGAGGGCGGGAGGCGTATGTTCCGCGCATTTTGCATCATTGCGTGCCGGTTCCTCTGCAAAAGTCAACCGGAGCGTGCCGTTTTTCCGGAAACGTCACGGAGGCGCTGTGCAAAAATGTAAAATGCAGGAAATTTTGAGCAGTTCTCTAAAAACGACAGTAAGCATTCGCCGGTATAGTTCGCCCGACGAATGCTTTTCTGTCTCAATTGTATCAATCAAAAAGTCGGAAGATCGCATGCTTTACGTTTTTCCGCGGAAGGTCTCCCGTCCGGGCGCCACGGGCTGCCGCGGAGCGGGGAAACCGTCTCGCGCCTCCCTTTTCCGGAAAACGGGAAAGGGGGCGCATACGGAAGAAGCGTATCAGTTCGCGTAG
>CAKSVQ010000344.1 GCA_934504065.1 uncultured Dysosmobacter sp.
CCGCCAACCTTGCCCGCAAGACCACCGGCTTTTCCCAGGAGGATCTTGACCTGCTGTGGACGGCCATTTTGAATATGTTCGAGAACGACCACTCCGCCGCCCGGGGCAAGATGGCCGTCCGAGAGCTGATCGTTTTCAAGCATAACTGCGAGTTGGGCTGTGCTCCCGCCCATAAGCTCTTCGAACTGGTGAAGGCAGCGCGGAAGGAGGGCGTGACCACGCCCAGAAGCTATGACGATTATACCGTCACCGTGGACGAAAAGAACCTACCGAAGGGCGTGGCCTGCATGCGGATGGGGTGATCTATTGCGAGGAGGATTTTCTCCAGCTTTCCGGTTTGCAGCACTTCAAGTTCTGCCGCCGCCAGTGGGCGCTCATTCACATCGAGAATCAGTGGGCGGAGAATTTCCGTACCACCGACGGGGCGATCCTCCACGAAAACACCCACAACGGCGGATTTACCGAAAGCCGGGGAGACCTCCTCATCACCCGGGATATGCGCATTTTTTCCCGGACGCTGGGTGTGTCCGGCGCCTGCGATGTGTTGGAGTTTCACCGGGGGAAGATCGGCATTCCGCTCAAAGGCCGGGAGGGGCTGTGGCAGCCCTATCCCGTGGAATACAAGCGGGGACGGCCGAAGGAGAACACGGCGGACGCCCTCCAACTCTGCGGCCAGGCCATGTGTCTGGAGGAAATGCTCTGCTGCGAGATTCCGCGGGGCGCGCTGTATTACGGTGAGCCCCGCCGCCGCACCGAGGTGGATTTCACACCGGAGCTGCGGCAGGAGGTAAAGACGCTTTTATCCGAGATGCACGTTCTTTACCGGCGCGGCTATACGCCGAAGGTGAAGCCGTCAAAGTCCTGCAATGCCTGTTCCCTGAAGGAGTTGTGCCTGCCGAAGCTGATGCGGAACAGATCTGTTTCCGCGTATATGCGCAGCGCCATGGAGGATGAGCCATGAGACAGCTTTTGAATACGCTTTTTGTCACCTCGGAGGATATCTATCTTTCCTTGGACGGTGAAAATGTGGTGGCGAACCGGGGCGGGGAGACCGTCGCCCGGTACCCGCTGCACACGCTGCAAAGCATCGTCACCTTTTCTTATGCGGGAGCGTCACCCGCCCTGATGGGCAAATGTGCACAGCGGGAGATCGGACTGGCGTTTTGCTCGCAGAGAGGGAAGTTCCTTGCCCGCGTGTCCGGGCAGATGCAGGGCAATGTCCTGCTGCGGAGGATGCAGTACCGCGTGGCGGATGACCCATTGCAAAGCTGCCGCATCGCCCGGAATATGATTTTCGGAAAGGTATTCAATGCCCGTTGGAGCGTGGAGCGCACACGCCGCGACCATGTCCAGCGCATTGACGATGTGCGCTTTTCCTCTGTATCCGCGCAGCTTCAGGGGCTTTTGCCGCAAATTGCGGAGGAAACATCGCCGGACAGTCTGCGTGGACTGGAAGGCATCGGTGCAGCGGCATATTTCAGCGTGCTGGACGACATGATCTTACAGGGCAAGGAAACCTTTTTCTTTCATGAGCGCAGCCGCTGT
>CAKSVQ010000345.1 GCA_934504065.1 uncultured Dysosmobacter sp.
TTGTGGTCGGGGCCCTCCATCGTGCGGTCCAGCGTAAAATGCTTCTCTATGACAGATGCGCCCAGCGCAGCGGCGGCAATGGGGACCTCGACGCCCCGGGTATGGTCGGAATATCCGACTTCCACCCCAAATTCATGACGCAGTGTTTCCATCGCGCGCAGATTCACATCCTCATAGGGGGTGGGGTACTCGGTGTTGCAGTGGAGCAGCGTGAGCTTCGGCGTACCGTGGGCGGTCAGGACCTCCACGGCGGCGCGCACCTCCTCCAACTCGCACATACCGGTGGACATGACCACCGGCTTTTTTGTTTTGGCGATGGCGAGCAGGTACGGCAGATCGGTCACCTCGCCGGAGGGGATCTTCCAGAATGGGACGCCCAGTTCATCAAGAAAGGCGATGCTTTCCAGATCAAAGGGCGTGGAGAGAAAGTGAATGCCGATGTCATCACAGTAACGCTTGAGCGCCGCAAAATCGTCAAAGGACAGCTCCAGCTTTTTGACCATAGCGAGCTGGGACTCTCCCGCACCTGTGGTCTGCTTTTGGTAGTCCGCCTTGGGCGCATACCGGGACACCAGGAGTTCGGATTTGAAAGTCTGGTATTTCACGCAGTCAGCGCCGGCGGCCTTGGCCGCATCCGCCAAACGGCAGGCCAAAGCAAAGCTGCCGTTATGGTTCACGCCGGCTTCGGCAATGATATAAGTTCTCATGCTCTTTCCCTTTCCAAGATCCTGCCGGGATTGCCGACAACCGTGCAGCCGGCCGGAACGTCGTGCAGAATAACGGCACCGGCACCCACAATGGCGCCGCGCCCAATGCGGACGCCCTGTATTACCACGGCCCCCGCACCCACATGGGCGTTCTCCTCCACATCCACGGCTCCGCAGAGGACAGCGCCTGGGCTGATGTGACAAAAAGCCCCGACGCGGCAGTCGTGCTCCACGACGGCACCGGTGTTGACAATGGCGCACGCGCCGACCTTCACGCCGGCATTGACCACCGTGCGCTTGCCAAGGAATACCCCTTCGGCAATCTCCGCATGGGCGCTGACGACAGCGGACGGATCCGCAAGAACCGGCAGCGCAAAGCCCAGCGCCTTGAGCTGCTTAAACAGCGCACGGCGGCGCGCGGGATCGCCCACGCTGCCAAGCGTCACGGCGGCGCTCTGCCAGCCCTCTGAGCGCAGGCGCGGCAGGTCCGCGTCATGTCCCACGACCGGGACGCCGAGGACCGGTGCCTGCGGCGCACCGTCCCGTTCCACAATACCAACGGCTTCATACACACCGGAACGAAGAACGCAGTCCAATACCGAACGGCAGTGTCCACCGCCGCCGACCAATAAAAGCTTACCCTCTGCCATACAGCCGCTCCCGCATTTTCTCCAGTTCATCCAGCTGGCCCATGTCCAGCCAGTCCTCTTCCCGCACCGTGTAGGCGCTCACGCGGCGGCCCTTCTGCCGCCCGCGTTCGATGATGTCCGGAAACCCGATGACCTCATTCGCTCCGATGTCATCGAGCACCTCCGGCTCCACAAGGTACATGCC
>CAKSVQ010000346.1 GCA_934504065.1 uncultured Dysosmobacter sp.
GAGCAGGTGTTACTTGATAAGGATGGAGTCAAGATCACTGCCACAGGTTTCACACGGGATGAATATGGCAGGGATCAGATACAGGTCATTGTAGAAAATAACACAGATAGGGACCTGACCATTGGAAGTGAGAAGGTTGCTATCAATGGATACATGGACTTGATATTCTGGGGAGAAGATGTTGTAGCCGGTAAGAAAAGCAATTCGTATATAAGTCTTACAGATGATACAACTAAGGCTGCTGGAATAACAAATATAGGAACGGTTGAGTTCTATTTCTGGGCAGAAGATCGGAGCAAGGAGGACTATGAGAGTTATTTTACTGATGAATACTATATGCTTAAGACATCTCAGGCTGGCAAAGAGGTAGATGCAAATACCGATAAGCCTGAGCTATATAGCGGTGAAGGCATCAGAGTTACTTCATTAGGCAGCGACAGGGATGACGATTATGGAAAAACAAATCTGTATTTTTGTCTGGAAAATAGCACCGGTAAAGAAGTAGATGTGGATGTAGATAATATGTCTATAGATGGACTTATGACCAGTGCATATGCGAGCCTCACAGTACCAGATGGCAAAAAGGGTATAGGGGTGATAACTCTCTACGATGATGATCTGGATAAGGACGGCATCAAAACAGTGGATAACGTTGAGTTTAAGTTAATTGTGAAGGACAGTGATACATGGGATGATATGTTTACGACAGATACCATTAACTTTCCTATGAAATAGTAGGTACGACAGACATAGTTTGCAGGTATTGCAGATACGGGATAGATGTGATGCATAAAAATGAGGGGACGTGATTCATATGAAAAAGAGAAGACTATTTGCACGTATATGTGCACTGCTTATGGTATGTGTGATACTTTCTCCATTTGTGCCCGTTGTGTATGCGGCGGATGGAGATGACATAACCCAGGATCAGGCTGTTGAATATATCAGAAGTCTGGAAGGCTTGTGCATAGATGTGGATGATGGCGAATATACGGACGTGGATCTGGCCATGCAGTATTTCAAAGAGGTAGGTGGCAGACAGATAGTGTCCCTGGAATATATATGTGGCGGTACGGGTGCGTACTGTTATGCAGATCCCGTATCCGACGGTGCTATTCCTGATGGCTGGGTCAGAAAATATTATTCAGATGGTTACGTTCCGCAGCCCGGTGATGTCGCTGTGTGGGACAAGAACCAGGGTGTTGCCGGTGATGAGGGCCATGTGGCACTTGTGTTATCAGTTGTGGCAGATGGGGACGGTTATTCGATAAAGTATGTGGAGCAGATAACCGGAAGCGGACAGCCGGCATCAGTGACAGAGGATTATCTGGATGCGGGCAATCCGACCTGTTATATCGTACCAACATTTAATCAGATATTTACGATGGAGGAGATTCTGGCTGCGGATGCCAGATTCAATGTATTGGTACTGGATGCTGCGAGCACAGTCAATTTCGTGTTCTCAGAGGACAATGTATACAGTTCAAATAATTCAATTGATGATGTCAAGTCCGCTGGAGAAT
>CAKSVQ010000347.1 GCA_934504065.1 uncultured Dysosmobacter sp.
ACCGAGGTCAGACGGTAAGAGGCAAGCTCCACCGCACGCGCGGTACCGGCAATATAGCCGCCGGTCTCCGCCATGCCGCCGCCCGGATTCTTGATGAGCGAGCCGATGACCATGTCCGCGCCGAGCGCCGTCGGCTCTGTGGTCTCAACGAATTCACCGTAGCAGTTGTCCACCACGACAAAGGTTTCGGGGGAAATTTCATGCACGAAACGCGCCAGCTCTCCGATCTCGGCGACCGTCAGCGTTCTGCGGTTGAGATACCCCTTGGAGCGCTGGACGAATACCATTTTCACCTTGCCGATGTTCTCCCGGAGTACCTCGCCGATCGCGTGAAAATCCAGCTTTCCCTCGGCGGTCAGTTCTGCCTGCCGGTAGCTGACGCCGAAATCGCGGAGCGAGCCGTCCCCCGCCTTGCCGGAAAGCCCGATGACCTCCTCAAGGGTATCGTAGGGTTTCCCCGCGACAGAGAACATGATGTCTCCGGGACGCAGAAGCCCGAACAGCCCGATGGAGAGGGCGTGGGTCCCGCTGACGATGGTGTGGCGGACGAACGCCGCGTCGGCTCCCATGACACGCGCCCAGATGCGGTCAAGGGTGTCTCTCCCCTTGTCGTCGTAGCCGTAACCGCTCGTGGGGTTGAACATGGTGTCGGAAACCCGCTCCTCGCGGAAAATATCGAGGATGCGGTTGGTGTTTTCAAAGGAGATCGCGTCGATCCGCCGGAAATGCGGAGCAAGTTCCGCTTCCGCTTCGGCGGCAAGACGCGTCAGTTGATCGGAAAATTTCATGGGTTACCTCTTTTGTTACAAACCGGGCAGGAACAATCCCGTCTCCCGGCAGTTGTTTCTTTTTTCGGGGCGTACCGCGACGGACGCGGATGCCTCTTACCGGCTTACTTTCCGGAAAGGAACGCGACCGCAAGGCGGGCGCAGGCTTCCATATCGGAAAGATCGCAGGTCTCGACCCCGCTGTGCAGGTATCTTGCGGGAACCGACAGCGCCGCAACGCGGCAGCCGAAGCCCGCGGACTGAATGGCGGAGGAGTCGGTCGCGCCCTCGCCGACGACCTCATACTGCACGGGGATACCGTTCTTTTTTGCCGTATCCCGGAGCGCGTCGGAAAGCTCCGCGTCGGTGATGACCGAGCCGTCCTTCAGCTTGATCGCGGCACCGTCGCCGAGCTTGCAAGCCATGGGCTTCGCGCCCGGTACGTCGCCGGTACAGGTCATATCAAAGGTGATGGCAAGATCGGGGGAGATTCCCGCCGCGGCGGTTCTTGCCCCGCGGCAGCCGACCTCCTCCTGCACCGAGAACACATAATAAAGATCGTCCCTGCAGCCGGTCTTTGCAATCTCTTCGGCAACCTTCAGAAGCACCGCACAGCCCGCGCGGTCATCGAGCGGTCTGCCCGCCACGCGCTTGTGCATCAGGCGGGTCACGCCGGACTCCGCCGTGAAGAAATCGCCGACCGTGACGCGGCGCTCCGCGTCCTTTTTATCGGTCGCACCGATGTCAATGTAAAAC
>CAKSVQ010000348.1 GCA_934504065.1 uncultured Dysosmobacter sp.
TTTGATCTGACGGATATTTTCTTCACGAACCTGTTTTACATCAGTAAATACCGCTTCTTCCATCGCTTCCGGTGTAATGAAGTTCACCATGTCTTCAAACATGTCTTCCGGAATATCAAAATGCTCATATTCGTGTTTTTCTTTTCCACATTCTGCTACGATCTTATCAAAGAATTCGATGATCTGTCCATTGACTTCGTGAGCTTTGTAAATAGCTTCGATCATCTTATCTTCCGGTACTTCGTTGGCACCGGCTTCGATCATGATGACTTTTTCTCTTGTCGAAGCTACCGTAAGAGCAAGGTCAGAAACCTGTCTCTGTGCAGAAGTTGGGTTGATTACAAGTTCTCCATCTACGAGACCAATCTGTGTTGCTGCCGTCGGTCCGTCAAATGGAATATCGGAAATGCAAGTTGCCAAAGCGGAACCAAGCATTGCCGTAAGTTCCGGGCTGCAGTCCTGATCTACACACATAACGAGGTTTTCCAGTGTAACATCGTTACGGTAATCTTTTGGGAACAACGGACGCATCGGTCTGTCGATAACACGGTCTGTAAGGATCGCATTGTCCGAAGGTTTTCCTTCTCTTCTTGTAAATCCTCCGGGAATTTTTCCTACGGAATACATCTTTTCACTATATTCTACGCTAAGTGGGAAGAAGTCAATTCCTTCTCTTGGCTTCTCTGATGCTGTCGCTGTGGAAAGAACAACAGTATTTCCATAATGCATCAAAGCTGCACCATTTGCCTGTGCGGCAACTCGTCCGATATCTACGGAAAGAGTACGTCCGCCAAGTTCCATTGAAAATGTCTTGTACATACTTAATATTCTCCTTTATTTATCTTTTTACAGAGCATCCGAAACAACTGAAAAACCTACTTATCCTATGATAAATCGGCTTTTCAGAAGTCTCGGATAATGCTCTTTTTAATACATACATTATATTATATCATTTGTCACCAAGCGAAGCTTGATGACCTGCGTGTGTATCAACACACTTCATTATATCATATCTTTGATATAAATCAAACCTCTTTTTATATCATTTTTTTGATCGGATAGCTTATGTCTTCTCCATCCCACATAAGTACCTCATCATGAAAATACGGAACACGCATCAACCCGGCGCCAAAAAGATAGGCACGATCGCGTTCTGCAATCTCATCCAGACGCATCCATTTTACTCCGATGATAGATTGTTCGTCTGCAGGAAGTTCCGGATCAATTCCCGTTTTTGCTACAGCATCTTCCGGAATCTCCACCAAAAAGGTAAATACACGGCTCTCAAGATCCGGTTTATATTCCACCGTCAACGGTCTTACCAAAGTTCCCTTGACTTGACACTCTTCTTCTAATTCACGAAGGGCTGCCTGCTCCGGCGTCTCATTTTCCTCGATTCCGCCGCCCGGCAGATTGAAGAAATCTCTTCCAAACAGCTGATGCTCTACCAATAAGATGCGGTTGCCACGGATTACCATGGACTGACTTCGATCTCTCTTCATAATTTATCCTCCACATAG
>CAKSVQ010000349.1 GCA_934504065.1 uncultured Dysosmobacter sp.
TTTACTATGTACTTTTAAAGCTGTTCTATCATCTGTGCGGCGGAGGCAACCATTTCTGGGCATTGAAACTGATGTCTGTGCTTTTTATGCTGGGATATATGCTTCTGGGGAAATATTATGTGGAGAAGCTGTTTGACCGGAAGATCTCAGTGTATTTTATGGCATTTTCCCTGTTGATGCCGATCTTCAGTGTACAGGCGGGCAACGTCAGAATGTATGCGGTAGCCCTGTTTTTCCTGACTCTGACAGGTCTGTCCGCTTATGATATTTTCAGGGAACCGACCCGCAGAAAATGGATCGTATTCTGTGTGGCCAGCATCGGAACGGTGTATTGCCATACTTTTGCCCTGATTCAGACATTTTTGTTTTATCTGTTGTTCCTGGCAGTGATCCTGATCTGCCACAGAAAGGAATTGATCAAAGGATATTTTATCTCCGGATTTACGGTGGCACTGGTATTTTCTCCCTGGCTGGCAGTGACGATCAGACAGTTCGTCCTGCGGATGCGTTACGATGACGGCTCTACGGCAGAACTGGCTACGTTATATTCCGTCATGGATTATTGCAAGGAATGGTTTTCCGCGGTGGAGACACCCATCGGGATCGTAGTGCTGTCAGGACTGGCGTTGTGCCTGGTGCTCAGCTTCGCAGCGGTAGACTGGGTGCGGACTCACAAAAATGCGGCACCGGCCATCGGTGCAGTCACCTTTGCCCTGACGGGGATTGTGGGTGGTGTGATCTCTGCCACGGTCAATAACTGTTTTATGGGACGCTATGCTTTTCCGGGAATGGGATTTGTCATGCTCTGGTATGCCGTGGGTTTCGAACAGATCACGGAGACCGTGAAGGAAAAGAACCGAAAATGGTGGATCGGAGGGATCCTCGGAACTGCCGGTTTGTGCTTCCTGTTGCAATATACTTCCGAGATCCGGCTGGAATACGGTGATGGATTGCAGATCTATGAGGAATTCGTGGAAGAACAGGTGACGGACAATGATGCCTTCATCGGACCCTATACCCATACTATTTTTTTGAATGTATATCATCCGGAGTTGCATTATTATACGATTGCCTATAAATTATACAGTCTTCCCTTTGTCAATACAGAGGCTCTTACGGATTACAGTCAGCTGGATTCCTACGACAATCTGTGGTATATCTGCTTCCAGGGAGGCTATCCCAATGAAGTGGAAGATGCTTATGACTATGAGGAAGTACTGGAATTCCACTATATGTACTATGATTTTGTAATCTACCGTCTGGAGAAAAAGATAGCAGAATAAGAGGTTTTGGAACGGAATGAACAGAAAAAAATGGACCGCTTACATCAGAAAGTTTTGGGAGAATCGCGTGTTTATGGGAATCCTGCTGCTGACGGCAGTGGGATCCTACGGCTATAAGGTGACCAATGCAACCATCGGAATCGATGATACCCCCTCTCTGTATTATTTTCAGGAGGGACTGATTGCTATTGTAGGACGCTGGGTGCTGTTTTTATTGAACAAAGTGG